>JAHQYN010000118.1 GCA_024421085.1 Acidimicrobiia bacterium | reverse complement strand
GTTGGGTGCGGTCAAACGGGCCTGCGACACCGAACCCAGACCGGGCAGGTTCATCTTGACGGGATCAATCCAAGCTGAAGTTGAGACCGAGACTTGGCCCGGAACTGGCAGGGTCACCCGCACAGCGATCTATCCGATGACAGTCGGGGAGCGCCTCGGGTTGCCAGAGGTGCCGTTAGTCGACCGGATCGCGCGAGGCGAGTTGGCCACCAGCAGAGATCAAGGTTCAACGGTGACGGCGATCCCGAATCTTCGCGACTACGTTGAGCAGTCGGTGCGTGGCGGGTTCCCTCAGGCCGCGCTGCATCTCTCAGAGCGGGCTCGCCGAAGTTGGCTCGACACCTACATCGAGGAGATCGTCACACGCGACTCTCGGATTGCCGGTGACAGATACGACGATGCCCGCCTGGCCCGGTTCTTCAAAGCATACGCGCTCAACTCGGCCGGTATTGCCGACAATGCAACCCTGTGCGAAGCGGCCGGCATCAACCGTCGCACTGTGCTGCGCTATTTGGATCTGTTGGCTCGACTGCACATCATCGACGAACTGCCCGCCTGGACGTCGAACCGGCTCAAGCGGCTGTCGCTGGCGCCCAAGCGGTTCTTGGTCGATCCGTCGCTTCTGGCATCAGTGACCGGCACCACCAGCCAGACGGCAATGAGAGACGGCAACCTTCTGTGGCGCCTCCTCGAGACCATGGTTGTAGCCCAATTGAGGGCACAAGCAACAGTCAGCGAACACCGCTGCCGTCTGTATCACCTTCGACAGCACCACGGCCGCCACGAAATAGACGTCATCGCCGAACTGGATTCCCAGCATCTGGTGGCGTTCGAGATCAAAGCCACCGCCGCGCCCTCCCGCAACGATACACGTCACCTCACATGGCTGCGCGACAACGTCGGCGACCAACTGCTCGCCGGCGTCGTGCTGCACACCGGCCCCTCAGCATTCGCGCTCTCCGACCGCATCTGGGCCCTACCCATCAACGCCCTCTGGCAGGGTTAGCCCATCCGACATCGACAAGAACCCGGCATGCGGCACACGGCGCGCTCGTTCCCGTCATTGCCGATCTGCGACTACAACCGACATGTTCTCGACAGCATCGAACGCATGCCCGATGTTCGGCCGGGAGAGTTCCGGCATCATTCGGTCCTAGTCGGGAACCACCGCAGGGCGTGACATCTTCAGTCCTGATGACCCTGAGACTGATTGCGCCCTCACCGTGCTACAAGCGGCCTTCGCTCATCTCTGCACGCTTGGATCCATCCGTTCGGAGACGGACCTGCGCCAAGGGCCCACGCCCGACACCGAGCCACGCTTCGGCAGCACGACGCGCGTTTCGCGACATTCCCCCGGCGCTGGTCAACCAAACCCGACACTGAGCCACGCTATCGGTAGCGCGTGGACTTGCTCGTGGGGTAGGGTGATCGCTCGTGGATGGCGGGCGGCCGAAACTGTTTGAGACGGCTCTGCCGCTGTTGGCGATTAGCGGCGATTAACAAGGCGGTGCTGCGGGAGGAGCGGGCAGCGCTCTCGAGGTTTCTGGGAGGAGTGTAATGAGTCACGGCGAGGCGGCGAGACTGATTCCGGTGGCGGGAATCAGAGGCAGGCAGGAGGCGGAAGACCGTGCCACCTCCGCGTTGCTTGCGGTAATGACTGTCGTGCGACCGTTCGCGACTGTGGTGTTGGGGATGTTCGGCGCGAGAGTCGGGAAGCGCGCGCAAGTTGAGGCGTACATACAGCCGACCTGCGAATCCCCCGAAGGAACCTCGTTGCGGCCCGACGGCCTGATCCGTGTACTGCAAGGCAACAACGTTTCGTTTGAGGCGTTCGTGGAAGTGAAGACTGGGGCCGCCGCGCTGAGCGCAGACCAGTTGAGCGCCTACATGGAAGCGGCTAAGGCCAACGGTGTGGGTGCTGTGATCTCTATCTCCAACGAGATTGCGCCGTCGCCCGGGGTGCATCCGACTGAAGGTGTGCGGGTGCGAGGTAGGTCCGGTCCCGATCTGCATCATGTTTCGTGGGCGAAAATCGTCACCAAGGCGATCAAGGAACATCATCATCGAGGTGTCGAAGACCCGGAGCAGGCATGGATTCTCGGAGAGTTGATCCGCTATCTGACGCATCCGAACTCGGGCGTGGTCGAGTTCTCCGACATGGGCGCGGGCTGGGTGTCTGTCAGGGACGGAGCGTTCGAGGACCGCCTGTCAAAACGTGATCCCTCCGTTGCCGATGTGTGTCAACGCTGGGATCAACTGCTCAGTGTCGCGGCGATGAGGCTGAGCGTCGACACCGGGGCCGACGCGATTGAGGTCATCCCGAGAACGCATCAGCAGGACCCGCGTCTTCGCAGCAAGGACTTCGTCGACTCGCTTTGCGAGACAGGGATTCTGAGCGGCGAACTGAGAGTCCCGGACACCATTGGTGATATTGAACTTGCGGTCAACCTGCGAGCGAGGAGGATCACCCTGAGCACGCGGCTCAGAGCTCCCGACGATCGCACCCCGCGAGCGCGCGTGGTCTGGCTCGTCAAGCAGCTGAAACAATCGCCAGAGGCGCTGTTGATTGATGCGTACCCGAAAGCGACCAAGAACCCTGTCACCGCGTCGTTGGCGGAGCTTCGCGAAAATCCGCTGGCGTGCATCGGCCCGGACAAGAAACCGCCGGCGCGCTTCGTCTTGAGGCTACATTCGCAGATGGGTGCGGGCCGAGTCAGCAAACGCAAACCGGGCTTCATCGACTCGGTGGTCGAGGCCACCGTCGCGTACTACGCCGAAGTTGTTCAAGACCTCCAAGCGTTCGTCCCCAAAGCCCCGCCGATAGCCGTGCCCAAGTCCACACCATCAGACGACGAGTCAGCGATCGCAGTGGCGAACGACGCTGGCCATGAACAGCTTGGCGACTGACCGTTGAACGGCGGCCTCCATCGGTGGTTGCGACAAGTCGGCCATAATGGCCGGTGAACAATCAGCAACCGAACCGATGGAGGTTTCTAGTATGGCACAGCGTTTGTGTTTTGGTGAGCGGTCGCGGATCGAGGCGATCGCTCGGCTCAGAAGCGAACTCCGAAGAGCCTGCCAGAGTCGGATTCGTCGGTCAGCGACACGTTGAGGATGTGGTGTTCGATTGCGAACCCGTCAGGGAATTCGTCAGGCTTGGCATCGGAATTCAATGTTACGATGTATTGGAATCCTTCTTCCGTTGCCGAGCGGTGCCCCAGCGCAAGCGCGTTCGCTATCTGGCGAGAATCGACCCCATCGAACATGTGACTGTCGTGGACCAGGAAGCCCGGTCCCCTCTCATTGCGCGCCAGCACGGTGGTAGTCAGCAGATCAAAGGCGAAAACGCCCATGTGTCCGATCCCAAGGCTTCTCCCGTCCTCCAGGATGACTCGATAGTCAGGCCCGCTTGCCTTGCTGTCGATGACGAGACTGCCACGGCGTTCCTTGTAGAGCGCGGTAATGATCGCCTCGAAGTCGGTAATCAGCGCTCTCAGCTGAGCCTCCCTCTCGCGATGGTCTTGTTGGAGAGCCGTCAGCAGGTGCTGCTTCTCCTCTCTTGCTTTGCCCTTGTCTGCCTCAATCCGGTCGGCCACCTGGAAGCGTTCGCGAATCACCTGCGCCCGCGAGGTTTCGCGAGCGAGTTCCTCTTGGAGTGATGTGAGTTCGTCCAATGCCCCACCCGTTTGCAGCATCGTGAGGATCTGTTGTCGTCGGCGGTCTAGCGATGCCTGCGAGGCTTCGGCGATTGAGATTCGCTGCTCAACTTCCGCTACCTCACGCGCGAGGTGGATCTGCCGGTTCTTGACTACGGATGAGTGGAATCTCTCAACCTCGTCAAATCGACGCCGCACGACATCCCCAAGCTCCAATCCCAGAGCCTCATAAACGGCTGCGACGGCTCCGCCGTCTGGTGGCTGCTCGCGTTCGTATGTCGTCTCTAGTTCCTGCAGAAGAAGGCGATCCATAGATACCCCATCGCGGGACACGGTGATCTGTCGTGTGAGTTCATTCGCCTCATCTTCGAGGTCTCGAAACGAGTCGAGGACGCGGTAATCCTCTGCCCTCTGCCGCATCTGGGCGACGTGCTGATCAATGAGCGCGACTTCAGTACGAAGCTCGGCGACGCTACCGAGAGAGGTTTGCTTACCGCTCGCTTGAAGGACCTTCCTGAGTGCCTTCACACCAGCCTCAAGGTCGCGAATTTCCTGCCACTTCCTTGCGAGCCGCCAGTCGAGATCAAGGAGGTATGTCGCGGCTGTCTGCCAGTCACCCGGTGTCTGCTGGTAGTTCTGCTTGAACGGTGACTGAAGGCCGCCCGACTCAACGTTTCGCACGGCGTAGGAGAGGAGCGACCGGGTGGAGGGCAGAGAGTCCTCGGGCGCTAGCCCGTACCATCGCTCGCCAAGCAGACCGCTCCAATCTGCAGGTTTCATTGTGACATCGTCTGCGTAGCCATCGAGACCTGCGACCTTGACCTTGCCGTGGTCATCGCCAGTTCTCGACACGGTGACCGTCGATCCGGCTACGTCGAGTTCCATGCCAAACTTCCATGAGACGAGGACCCCGCTTCTGAAGATGGAGTTGGTGCCCGCGTTGCCACCTAGCAAGAAGTGGATGAGATGCACAAGACTGGTCTTGCCTGAGCCGTTGCGGGTGTCCTTGTCTGAAGCTGCGGGGTCCCGATCAGCGAGCAAAATGTTCAATCCAGCGCTGAACCGAAGCTCACGAAACCGATCGTCTGAAGCGAAGATTCGGCGGATCACGATTCGACCGTGCGCAATACGCCGGTCGGCTCCAGTTCGATGGCCCCGAGCGCGTACAGCATGTCGAGAGACAGCACGAACCACTCGAAGCTGGTTGGAGCAGTTTGAGCGGCGCTCTCGCTGGCGTGCAGCTCTGTCCACACCGACGTAACCGTCAACGGAGATTGCTGGAGCAAGTCCAGGACACGACCGCCGAGGGCGATCAGCGATTTCTCACCTGGGATGCTCTTCGAAGGAAGGATCACAGACCCTCCTCTTCGAAGATCTGGCAGGTGAAGAAAAAATACGCAAGGACAGTGACAGCATTGACGAGGCGATCCGCTTTCACAACCCCTGCTGTGAGCCAAGCGACGAGGTTGTCGAAGATGTCGTCGGCATTGTCAAGCGTTTCGCGAAGCTCTCCGTACTTCTCCGCGAACACAAGCGAGACATCAGACTGGTAGCTGGGCAAAGGTGAGACTCGCGTGAGGTACTGGTCGACCAGTTGCATCTTGGCTTCACCGAGCGTGAGTAGGCGAGTCTGGGCATCACCGAGCCCGTTTCGTTCAATCTTGTCGACCGGCACCGGACCGATCTCCCGAGCATCGGGGCTCAGCGCCGCGACATCAAGATGTTCGAAGAGTGGCTGGAGGGACGCAGCGCTGACGCTAAGGAACTGAACGTCTGTGATCGGCGGGCCCAGGACCGCTGTGAGGTCTGCGTCCTGGAGCTGTACCAATTCGCGCCTGATCTGCTCGCGCCCCCAAGATATACAAGTGATGTTCTCGTTCCTCTGGTCGAGTTCAGCGACTTTCAACTCAACCTCGGGCGCGAGACCATCGATGTCGTTGTGGACGAACACCCATGTGTCGAAGTGGTGCTCCCAGTAGTCCTCCGCCCCATCGAAGTCCTCCGTCAGCTTCCGGGAGAGGTCGGAGGCCTTGAAGCTGGTGGGTGCGTAGACTTGGAACAGCGTCCGGCTCGCTGGACTCCAGCCATCGTTCTTCCGGTCTCCCTGGTTCCCCCACGGCCGCACGCGGCGGAAACCCGGGTCACGGCGCTCCATAAGGTCGTTGAAGAAGTCTTGGAACGCAATGCCGCGACCCTCGGCGAACTTGAGCCGAAACTGGAGTTCGTAGCCGTACGGCAGACCTTGGTTGCTCACGTGTCTCCGGCCCCCATCGGCTCACTGTAACCGAGTGGATGACGAACCGGGTGGAATGCGACCATTGGCATGACCTTTGAACCGCTACGACACTCGGGCGGCCAGCGTATCGCTGTAGTGGGCTTCCAGATCCGCGCCCGACCAGTTCAACAACGACTGCCAGCCGTGCTCGACGGGCACGGTGCAGTCAAGTGGCGCAGCACCAACCCTGCCCGATGCTGTGCGGGCTTAGCGCTTAGTTGCCGCGTGGATGGTTTGCTGGCGCTTCCGGGGGCATTTAGATTGCGGCGCTTGCCGGAGTGGGTTGCTGTGCCGTGTGGCGGGGTAGGGTGGGTGGTTGTGAGTGGGGTGCGGCCGAAGCTGATTGAGGTGGCTTTGCCGTTGGCGGTGATCAACGAGGCGACTGCGCGCGAGAAGTTGGGCATGAAGCATGGTCGGCCTTCGACGTTGCATCTTTGGTGGGCTCGTCGGCCGTTGGCTGCGACTCGGGCGGTGATTTGGGCTTCGTTGGTGGATGACCCGTCGGGCGATGAGTCGTTGACGCTGGCGGAGCAGGAGACCGAACGGCTGCGGTTGTTCGGGATCCTTGAGCGGTTGGTGGTGTGGGAGAACTCCAACGATCCTGCGGTGCTGGCGGAGGCCAAGGCTGAGATCGACCGGTGTTTTCCGGAGGGGCCGCCGCCGATCCTTGATCCGTTTGCTGGGGGTGGGGCGATTCCGTTGGAGGCGCAGCGGCTTGGACTCACCGCGCTTGCCGGGGATTTGAACCCGGTGGCGGTGTTGATCAACAAGGCGATGATCGAGATTCCGCCGCGGTTCGCGGGGATGGTGCCGGTTCATCCGAGTGTCGAGAAGACTCTGACCACTTGGGAGCGGGCGCAGGGACTGGCAGCCGATGTCGGAGCCTACGGCCAGTGGATGCGTGATGAGGCGAAACGCCGGATCGGGCACCTGTATCCCGATGCCACAGGTCCCGACGGAGAGAAGCTCACGCCGATCGCCTGGATCTGGGCGCGGACTGTCGAGTCGCCGGATCCGTCGTGGTCGGGTCATGTGCCACTGGTAGCATCGTGGACGCTCGCCAACAAACCCGGCAAACCCAAGGTGTGGGTCGAGCCCATCATCGACCGGGATACCCAGACGATCAGCTACGAAATCCGCGAAGGCGGCGAACCCTCGATCGAGCGGACTGTCAACCGCGGCAATGGGACGTGCCTGGCGACCGGCTCAGCGATCCCGGGGGACTACATCAAGTCAGAGAGCCGCGCTGGACGCATGGGGGAGCAGTTGATCGCGGTCGTCGCGGAAGGAGAACGCGGGCGGCAGTACTGTTCGGTCGAGTCGGTTGACGAGGATGCTGCGATTTGCGGTGAGCCTGCCTGGATACCTCAGGGCAAGAATCCAGAGAAACTGACGGGCGGGACGGTGTTTGTGTATGGACTGGACGAGTGGTGGAAGTTGTTCTCGGGGCGGCAGTTGGTGGCGTTGACGACGTTTTCGGATCTGCTGGGTGAGGTTCAAGAACAGATTCTGGCGGATGCCGTCGCGGCTGGTTTGTCTGATGATGGGATGCGGTTACGTGACGGTGGTCGAGGCGCTGTCGCTTACGCGGACGCCGTCGTTACCTACCTATCGTTTGCAATCGATAAACTTGCTGATACCGGATCCACGATCTGTTCTTGGGATCGGTCCCTTTGCAAGATTCGGACGACGTTCTCCCGTCAGGCCATTCCAATGACCTGGGACTATGCCGAAGGAAACCCATTAGGGACAAGGACAGGGAGTGTCGGCGGGATCCTGGATTGGATGACCCGATCAATTCAACACTTCCCTGCTTCAGTCCAAGGGGAGGCTCACCAACGGGATGCGAGGGCTAGGGTTCGGGAATGTTCGGGTGCTGTGTTGTCGACTGATCCGCCGTATTACGATAACATTTCTTATGCGGACTTGTCGGATTTCTTCTATGTGTGGTTGCGGCGGAATGTTGGTGATGTGTGGCCGGTTGAGTGTTCGACGTTGTTGACTCCGAAGGCTGAGGAGTTGATCGCGAACCGTTACCGCGCTGGCTCAAGGGAGGAAGCGGAGGAGCATTTCGAGTCGGGTATGGCCGAGTTCATGGCGCAGGTCGCAGAGAGCCACCCGCACGATGTGCCAGCAACGATCTACTACGCGTATAAGGCGACCGAGACCAAAGATGGCGAGGTTCGCGCCACTGGTTGGGACACGTTCTTGCAGGCGGTTTTGGATGCGGGTTTGCAGGTTAATGCGACTTGGCCGATGCGGACCGAGTTGGGTAATCGTTTGGTCGCGTCGAAGAGCAATGCGCTGGCGTCATCTATCGTCCTCGCGTGTCGTCCCCGAGCGGTGGCGGCGTCGTTGGCTACTCGTGGTGAGTTCGTTGGGGCGCTGCGTAGCGAGCTGCCGGAGGCGGTGCGGTTGTTGCAGTCGGGGAATATCGCTCCGGTGGACATGGCTCAGTCCACTATCGGGCCGGGGATCAAGGTGTTTTCTCGGTACGCGAAGGTGGTGGAGGCTGACGGGTCATCTATGTCGGTGTCGGTAGCGTTGCGGATCATCAACGATGTGCTTGGTGAGATACTTGACGGTGAAGAAGCAGAACTCGACCGCGACACACGGTTCGCGTTGAGTTGGTTCGCACAACACGGCTACAACCCAGACCCGTCAGGAGATGCGGACAGCGTCGCGCGGGCGAAGAACACGTCGCTGCGGGGTATCAGAGAGTCCGGGATCGGTGAGGCGCGCCAGGGCGCGTTTCGTTTGTTCGAGCGCGGCGAGCTGGCCGAAGACTGGTCACCGGTGGACGATCCCCGCCTCACAGTCTGGGAAGCGTTGCAGTACCTCGTTGCTGCGTTGGAGAGGTCAGAGTCAGAAGCCGCGGAGTTGTTGCGTCAACTCGGCGGTTATGCCGACAGGGCCCGTCAGCTCGCTTATGTGCTGTACCAGAAGGCCAACGACAAGGGCTGGACCACCGAAGCCGGTGCCTACAACGCTCTCATCATCGCTTGGCCCAACCTGGCCACCGAAGCAGCCTCGAACTCCGCAAGCACCAACCAGCAGACCTTGCTATAGACACCCGATGGGAAAGAGAGTAATGGAAACGTGGGACGCAGCCGAGTACCTACAAACGAAACAAGACGTGATCGCGTATCTGGACGCGG
>JAHQYN010000117.1 GCA_024421085.1 Acidimicrobiia bacterium | reverse complement strand
CACGGCTGCGAGCGGCAAACACCCGGAAGTCTAGTTCCCCACGCTTGACGTAACAGTCCACGATAGAATCTTGGTTCTCAACCGTGGCCGAGTCGACTCTTGAACGCCCGCGTTGCCACATCAGGTGTCGGCCATTGACGGGTCGGCAGCGAAGTTGAACGAATCAGCAGCAGCGTCGAGGTCATCGATAAGGACCACGCACAACGGTCGGGTTTTGAGTTATCTGATGAAGCTCTCGTCGGCGTGATCCCATTGGTGGCGCGTCCTGACAAGGGCCTGGGTGGGGAACCCGAGGCGTTGTTCGACTCGTTCAGCGGCAAGGTCGACAGCATTGCGGTCGGCGTCCCCGACGATTAGGATGTCGATGTCGTTGGGCATATGCCCCGCCTGCCCTGCTCGTCGTGCCGCCCATGAACCGAACAGCATCACTGCTTCCGCGCCGCCAATATCAGCGAATTCCTCGGCGACCACGACGGGTGGGCCATACGTCGCCAGGACGATCTGACTCATCGCACCGCACAGAGGGTGACGTGTCTGTGCCCGTACCCGCCGAACGTTACCTTCCTTCCAAGTCTAAACAAGCCCCGCCTGTTCTGCGCGGCGCACTTCGCGGATCACCGTGGGCATGCTCGCCTTCGAGTGTTCCATCAGAGCGGTCAGGCTATGCCCGCTATCGGGGTCAGCGAACACACGGGCCAAGATTCGGCCCTGGGCATCGGAACGCAAGACCGGGTTCAGAGCCGGCACGGGTACTTTCATAAAACGTTACGTTAGCATCCGTTTAATGAAGGCAGCCGCGCCCAAGCGCGTCATGCTGTCTGTAGGGGGTTGAACCACCTCAGGTGCTGGAATCGTGCGAAACCGGCATCGGCCGTGGCGAGTCGTGCGCCGGCGTCGAATGCGTCCCACACGGCATCCTTGTCGGCGATGTCGACCAGCGTACGCCCGCCGCTGAACGTGGGCAGGGTTGTCAGTTCGGGCTCGGGTGGCTGGCGCAGAATGAGGTGAAGACCGTCCACCACCAGAGCGGTGAACGTGCAGTCGTGCTCAGCGGCGTAGTTCTTGGCCTGCTCAGCGAGGCCATCCGGCAAGACAATCGTGGTCTTCATACATATGACCATATCACCAAATATGTAGATATGGAATAACTATAGACGCCTGAGTTGGACCTAGCGGTCAAAGCCGCCGATGACCGGTATCCGCTGGTGGCGCAGCGAGCAACAAACTTCGCTTATTGTTGAAGTTGGGATCGCCTTTCCAAACTTCAAGAATTGTTGAAATCTTGGGACTTGTCCTCGTGCTTCGTCTATCCTTGAAGCGACTCTCACGCCAAGGAGCTGAGTTCGACGGACACCAGGTGCTGGTAGTTCACCGGTTTGCCCTACACAGGAGAGCATCTCGCGCGAACAACAACCCCACACCGAACCCGCCACCGCAATATCCGGCCTAAGCAGTCTCAGCGGGTTCCCAGTCAAGGAGAGGAGCTTCCAAGAGACAAACGTCGCAACTCGCTACCGAAGGTGATCTAACGCGTTGAGCAATCGCTGGATTGGATGCAGCCGCCTGCTCGCCACGCTGTTCTAGGAACTTGGCTGCACGAATCACGGAGTCCGCCGACTGCTGCCGAGCTAGACCACGCGCTCCTGGTGCCCCGCAGCTCACGGCTGCGAGAGCCTGAGCCCAGCGAAGCGAGTCGCCAACGTTACGCACTGTCATGCGCTGCCCGAGCGGAAGGGAGTGAATCAGACCGGCAGTCGTCCAATCGCCAGCCCCACCGGTGTCCACAACGGGATATGAGAATGCAGGTGACCGATGCCAGACACCCTTCCCCACTCGGTATTTGGCTCCTTCTGGGCCCCCGGTTACGATCCACACTTGCCTGTGTCCTGGCCCGTAGTCATCAAGGCCTGAATCGCGATCCATGGAGTACTTCACCACGTCGGCAACGCGCAGCGCGCGTTCAGTCAGGTCTCTCCGCGCCGGGCGCGAAGGTTCAAACATGATGAGTGAGCCCGAAGCCGCGAAATGCTCGGCCAACACAAGCGTTCCAGCGTTCAACCGATCGAAGAAGAACACGTCTGCGGACAAGTTGAGCGCTGCCAATTCAATCGCCCTGTCCTTGCGAAGCGGTCGACTCAACGGAAATCTCGAGTGGCATCGGGGGCACCGGTACCGGAATCGATGCCCCACGGAATCGATCTCATGCACCAGCCGAGGTGTCAAGCCGGCGGGAACAAGACGCACGAAGTCAACCGAGACTTTCGCCTTCTTCAGATCCTTGCGGATCTCCCGGCCAGCTAGGTCGTCTCCGACATCTGCGACGACCGCCGATGTCCAGCCCATGAAACCCAAGATGGCGGCGACGTTTCCCGCCGTGCCTCCTGCAGCATGCCAAACACGTCCTCTGTAGCTGACGATGTCGAGGGGGATGTACCCTGCGGTGAACACTGAGCCCTCGCTTTCTTGCGGCATAACGCTCCATTCTAGGATTAGTTGGTCCGCCGCGGGTCGGCTTCTTGCGCCGTTCCGTCCTAGTGTTCCGTGTCGGGCGACAAGGCGAGAGAAGGAATGGCTGGGTCAGGGTACGGAAGCCCGGCGAGCCAGGCGCAAACAATCTGGTTGCCACTGGCCAGCAGCGAGAGATCGACATCTCCAAGTTCATAATCGATCGGAGGGGCCGACACGATCGGCAGTTGGTGTTCGTACGCAGCAAGCAATACGCCTAGGGACAGCAGTTTCGACGAGTGAGTCGAGAGCGCGAGCGTTGTTGTGTCGAGTCCGCCGAGAGCGAGCCGAAACTTCTCCTGAAGACGCGACAGGGTCCGGTAGAGGTCGAACGGATTTCGTTCATCCGCGTAGATGATGTTCGCTGGCTCTACCTGAAACGTGTCAAGCAGTTCAACTTGGTGTTGGAGCAGCAGATTGTCGGCTCGTCGAGGATCGCGCGATGGAAATGGTAGCACCGGAAACACGTCTTGAGGCACTAGGAAGTCATGGACAGCGCTGAGAGAATGACCCACATTCTCGCCGATCACAGGTGCCCAGATTACTGTGGCCTTTGGTTCGCTATCGTGCTCCAGGCCGCCGCGAAAACCCCCGACGGCCGCCGCTTCAGTGACACCCAATTCAATTATCGCCGCGTCGACCGAAGGGTTCTCACACGCTACGACCTGTACCTCTGCCGGGAACCCGATGACTCGTCGATCAGCTGATGTCAAAACCGCAGCAATAAGCGGGAAGTGCAAGCTAGAGGGCAGCGACGAAACATCCACGATGATGTGACCAACGTCCCTGAGGAAGGATGGCTTCGTTGCCTCGCGTGCAACCCTTGGCCCGGCGTTGTTTCGCGCGTGGACAGGTTGGTGCGGCACAGTGCGGACATCCACATTGCGAGTCAGCCTGGCAAACGCGGCCTGATTGTCTGCTGCGAGCGCTCTTGCGGACAGTCCCGAGGCTGGGGAAGGGGGCGGCAGTTCAACGAGGCCAACCAGCGGTGGCCTCGGGTGATCAAGTGACAAAAACTGCTGGAGGCCAACCAGGGCTCGGGGGTCAAATCCGACGCCGAGGATGTATATGGATCGCTGTCCATCCGTGGCCTCCGCCGCTGCAGACCAAAGAGCGTCAGCGGGCTCATCCGCCCTTCCACCGCCGACAACATAGTCCTGCCACCTAAGCCTCAAAGTTCAGCCTCTCGCCAACTACCAGTTCCCGTGGTCTATTACCCAAAGCCGGGAGTTTACGCATCCATCCGATCATAACCTGCAGACGTCGCTCCCGGAAGCTGCCGTAACCCAGGGGGAGCATGAACCTCGGGCAGAGCAACCTGTTCAGGTAAAGAACCATGTATCGGTTTCTCTTGACGGAGTAGTCCAGATCGGCGTTGAGGATGTTGTGAGCCACCGCCGAAGCCAAGGCCGCGAACAGACGTTCAGCTCCCGGAGTTGCCTCGCGGAACTTGGGGTCTAGCAGGAGCTTTCGCTCCGCCATGAGAATCGCTGTCCCTGTCACGCCCGGCGGATATGGCAGACGAGGCTTCGCCTTCTCCGCTACGGAGATCGCTACAATCTCGCGAACCAGAGCCTGCACGTCGCGTCCATGCGGGACGGTCCGAGGTATCGACTCCCAGAATCGCTCGCTCGCCTGTCGCAGCACCCGATGCTGTCGAGCAACGTCCAGGTGCGGAGGCCGACCAAGGCTCACATCTACAAGCATCTCGGCAAACAAGTCACCACAGACATTGAGGAACTGATGGGCGTTGTGTGAACCGAGTTGCGTAACCATCGACGAACCCCCGTAGTAGGGGATCTTGAACTCATCCGCGACCGACAGGGCTGCTGCATCCCGAAGCGCTGCACTCGAACGCGCTGAAATGTCGTCCGTTGAGAGCGTGTCCTCGAAAAAACCCGGTTGGCGGTTCTGATCCCGATTAATGAGCACTTCTAACTCGCGCCAAGCGGTTGCCGCCTCGAACCCTGTGAGTGAACGAGCGTGATCGACCCACAGCTTGTAGCGGTCGTCGGTTGCTTCCAGGTCACGTACACGGGTTTCGAGTTCCTGGATTACCCCTTCCGCTTCTGATCCGAGAGCCGCGTCTCTGTCCTCGTCTAGGAGTTCAAGGAACTCTTGGTTCTCTTGCGCGTATGTTGATAGCTGATGCGCGGCACGCCGCCTCGCTATATCAGCGAGTACGCGATCGTATCGACCTCTAGTGAACCGCTTTCCGTCGTTGCTTCCTTCCCGCGCGATTGCATCAAGTTCGACTAATGCAACGTCACGGCCCTCAATACCGACTCCCGCTAGGAGTTCTTGGTGCGAGAGTGCCTCAAACCGTTCAGAGTACCAACGCGCGACCGTCGGACGGCGGCGTCGCAACTCGGCTAAAAGCGCGTCCCGTTGCGGCCGTTCGAGGATGTGGCCATCGTCGAACATGATCATTGGTTGGGCTGTGATTGTTTCGGTGCCCACAAGTACGCTAGCTTGTGCAAGTACAGTCAAGGAGTAGAGTTCACTATGACCCTCTGGAATCTCGGCAACGTCAGATTCAAGGAGGGCATCAAGCATCCTCAGAATCGATCGTTCGGTTGATCGTGCGTACCCGTGGATCCCGGCTCCGTCGGGCCCACCGAGTCGTTCCAAGAGGGCCTCCACCCGGCAATCGCCGTCCGCGTCAAACCGAAAGTCCCCGACCGCTTCTGGGAACGATAGCCCGGTGAGGCTGAGCGTACTCCGAAGTACACCCACCAGTATTCGTACATCAAGGAGCCGAAAGAACAGTTTTCGGCCGACATCGCCGTTGAGCGGGAGATCGAGCAGTGATCGATAGTCGCGGTCGAGGTCGATCAGCACACCGAGCTTGCGCGTCTGTTGTTCGTCAATCGCTCCCAGTTCCATCAGCGCTTGACGGACTGGCTCCGTATGGGGGCTGCGCTTCCGTGCCCACTCAAGATTTTCTGGTAGGAACAGCCGCATCAGAGATGTTTTCCCAGCTCCCGGCGAACTGCGAAGCAGTACGAGTCGATCCCATACAGCTCCAGGCAGCATGTCGAGCGCGCCGGGTCCGAACGTGGTCACGAATCGATGCGCGTCACGATGCTGTTCGGACGCCCGAGCGTAGAAGGGATTTAGATAGACGCTCATGGCCTGTCTACGTGGTGCCGCTCATATCGACGAAAGAGTGCATGCCGGTCAAGGCCGCCCTCCCTGTCGGTGCTGTCGGCCCACAGAACACTCAGGGAGTTGTTCGGAGTGTTGTGATGTAGAACTAGCGGCAATGCTGCGCCGCCGTAGCCCAAGGGTGTTTTTTCCTTCTTGTGTTTGTCCACCAGCACGGGATCGAAGAAACCTTCGCACATGGCGATTAGCTCCGGGTCATCGCAGGAGACTTCTCGGGGTAGCCGCTGGACCACCTTGAGACTCCAACTTGGCTCGAACTGCTCCATTGTGGTTCGAATGTGTTCCTCCGCCTGTTCGCTCGCTATGTAGATGACGACGGTCACGTCAGCGCTTTCCTCAAGAAGAGGGTCCCTACCTTCGCGGAGGTCATCATTCAGATGTGTTCTGGCGCGGGAGAGCTTTCCGCCCCACACGCCATTCTTCTTATGCAAGAGCGAGGTTCCGCTACCGTAGAAGTCGTCCACAAACACGACGTGACGAAATTGCGGCCCTTCTAGAAGTTGCTGCTCCTCGATTGCGTCAGCGAGTTTTTTCTTCATCGTGTCAACTGCGTGCGAACCAAGCTCGGGCGACAGCCAGAACTGCTCGTGTGAGAGTTCGGGGCTCGATCTTCGCAGTCGATCCATTCGAGCGCCATCGCTGAGACCGAGATAGAGGGTCTTACGACGAAGTGTGCGAAACGCGTCGGAAGCCACCAGAGTCCTCAATTCGTACGGGTAGATTCCGAGTTCGTCCGCGACTCTCAGGATCAGTTCAGGCTTGATGAAGTCGGGATACACGCACGCGATCGCATGGTTCATCTCCTTGCTCGAGATGAAGATGAGCTCGTTGAGCACAAACGAGACGAGCCTCCGTCGCGCATCGGGCGAGTCGAACTGACCAAGCCAGCGCGCAAGGCTCTCAAAGAACCTCTCTCCCGCGGCGAAGCCGTCATAGCTGTCGTACTTGTGGTTGGCCAAGCGCCGAAGGTTTGTCATCCACTGGGCCTGCTCGTCCGCGTCCCAGGTTAGGAGTTGGTCCAGCAGCCGCCCGGCGACCTCGTCTCTCACGAGAGCTTCCAGACAAAGCGAGCACCTGAGCCTCGCGGCTTCAGTGATCGTAAGTACCGGATCAGTAGGTCCGGCCCTTTCTCACCTCGCCGATCAAGGTTCCAGCAGCGCGTGGGGTCGAGCGAACAGCGGTCGACGGATAGCGTGGTCTGACACGAGGCCAACAGTTGAAAGTCGTTCCCGTCTACCTGGCCTTGGTCTCCAATAGCCAACACCGCGCCGCCATCTATGTCCCGCGCGACTCGCCGAAGCACCGCCATCTTGCCAGCTTCTGACTCTATGACATCGACCGAATGTCCTGACGCTACCGCCTGCAGGCTGAGTCGTGGCTCGCGAGATAGCACTGAACGAATGAGTGGGAGGAGTTCCGACCCCTTAGTTGCTCCGGCACCGTGACTGACTAGCAGTTGGGTTGGCCGCTCCTCGAACACGAGTCCCACAGACCCAAGGTCACGCAGCCGACGGACCGCTTCCTGCAGGTGGTCACCCAATTCTGTCGCCTCGGGTGGATCGTCGGCGAGACGTAGGAGGTGTGTTCCGTTGTACAGGCCCACATGGACATGGGGCCAGTGCGCCTCTGGTAGCCAGTCGCGCGTTTTCATGTGAAGGGACTTGCCGCGGCCCGTCGCGAAGCCGATCCTGAGCCCCGCATTGAGGAGCCTTTCAATCTCGTGCTGAACCTTCTCATGCGGGGAGTCGTATCGCCCTTCGGTGCTACATACCGTTCCGTCGTAGTCAAGAACGACAGCTTGGATAGCTGTCCTCTGCATAACCTGAAGCCAGTCGATCAGTGCGTCTTCGTACGTCTGACGCATCGGCCCAGCACGGTCTCGGAGTAGGAGTTTCCTTCCCACCGGATCTGGACTCGGTGTCTCGACGAGCTTTTGAGCTGGAAGGTGGTACAAGCGCCGTCCAAATCCGGCGACTCCCGGGCACCCGGGATCTACTCCAGCAGACTCGCCCGTCGAGGCTACTATACCTATCGACTGAACCAAGAGATCTAGGACACTGACTGGCCATGGCAACGCGGTTCGGAGAACGACCACATCCAGGTCACTAGGCAGCAGCTCCATAGTCCGGGTTGCGATCTCTTCTGATGATGGGTCGACTACCACAATGACAGTCGAGGTATCAGCGTTGCGCTGCAGACCAACGTGTCTGCCATGGGCCAAATTCCGGTAGTCAGCAAGCTGAACGCTAGCGAGGCCAGTCTCAACTAGGCGCGCTTCCAGATCGACACCAATCGCCGCTAGCCCCGGCCCGGTGACCACGAGACAGGAGTTTCGTAGCGGTCGAGTCCCGTCGGTTGAAAGTCCAGGCAGAGTCGCTGGAAGCTCGGCCCCATGAGCGACGCAAAGGGACGCGGCCATTGCGACCAAGCTGTTCGTGGCCAAGAACCCGTCTCTGGGGCTTGGCACTGTGGCTACGTGAACGTCGGAAGCTCCGAGCGCGGGGGGAAGTTCGTCACGACTCCGGGACGAAACGACACCGAGGAAGCTCGATCCCCGACGGCGAGCGGATCTGATAGCAAGCGTGGCATCAGGGTTACGCCCCTGAGCCGAAAACAGCACTAGCCCCGTCTCGCTGGATACGTCTGCCGTCGCCGCCTCGAGAGGTGTCATAGCCGTTGCCAAGTATCCAGTCGAGTGTATGTGTAGGTCCGAGGCCAGTCGTGCAGCCGCCAGCGCGCCACCGGATCCCACAAAGATCATGGGTTGGTGGGCGCCTACCGCCTTGGCCACGCACTCGCCAACCGCATCATCGACACTTTCAAGTGTCGTTTGGAGTTCCTTGATCTCTGCCTTGTAGTTGCGCTTCATTCTTTCGTCCTAGCCGACACCCGTAGCTACTCTATAGTACACCTCTTCGAGTCGAACACATGTTCGGCATCTGGGCTCAACGCAGCCGTAAGGTACGAGGTTCTGGACGAGCGCGTCCAAGCGCGCCAAGCAGAGCCTTCAATGCCCAGTCGGCATGGACTGCCCGGGAGCGGTCCAGTTCTGTAAACCTGGCGCTGGGCGTCTCGTTCAGGCGGAGACTCCAACCAGATCAGCGGGTTCTTGGGTATCGAATTCGAGGTAGTTGAAGAGGCTGGCTTCGTTGAACGGGTCGGTGTCGTCGAACAGGCCGGCCTCGTCGAACAGGATGCGGTCCTCGTAGTCGTCGAACCAGAGGGCTTCGGGGTTTCGGCCCACGATGCACACCTTGCCCCGGTCGTGGGCGTCGGCGACGCTGCGCAGGAGCTTGAAAATGACGACCCCGTTCTCCGCTGCCGCAAAGCCCGCGACCGCGCTGTCGGTGACGGCGCACACCTCGGTCTTGCCCCGGTAGTGCGAGAGCGCCAGGCGGGCGTGGGCCTCTACACCCGACAGCCCCTTCTGCGACTCGTTGACGATCCGCCAGGCTTCTTCGACAGGCACGTTGAACGCCTTGTAGGCGACGATGTCTCGTCCGCCGAAGAAGTAGTGGTTCTCGACGCCGACCCGTTTCA
>JAHQYN010000116.1 GCA_024421085.1 Acidimicrobiia bacterium | reverse complement strand
TCGGGCCACGGCGGGCCGCTCAAGCCGCGGAGGGTCGCTCAAGCCGCGGAGGGCCGCTCGGGCCACGGCCTCGCTCGGTCGCGGTCGTGTGCGGGGTCAATCTGCTCGGCCTCTGCGCCACCGTCGAGACTTGTTGCGCGGTTGGCGTTCGAGCGGAATCCCCCGGCGGGTCGCGAGCAGAGAATTGATCTCCGCACCGACCAGCAGCCCCATGGCCATCAGATAGAGCCAGAACAGCAGGCTCAAAGCACCGCCGAGCAGCCCCAACACTGCGTTCGCTCCAGAAGCGACGATGCTGAGGTAGGTGCTGAACCCCAGCGAGACGACCGACCACCAGACAGCGGCCAGCAGCGCCCCGGGAAGCTCGATCCTCCAGGGGGCGCGGTGGTTGGGCGCGATGTGGTAGACGATCACGGCCCAGCCGATCATCACCACGAACACGACCGGCCATCTCAGCCAGTTCCAAAGTGTCACGTAGTGCGCGCTGACGCCGAAGGTCTCGCTGAGCCGCTCGCCCTCCCCGAACAGCGGTCCGACCACCAGAGCAACCATCACCACCGCCGCGACCGTCAGCGAGATCAGGGTTATCCCCAACCCGGTGAGGCGAGTCGAGACCCAGCCTCGGGTCTGTTCATGGTCATAGGCGACGTCGAGCGCGCCCACCACCGCAGTGAAGCCGCGTGTCGTGGCATAGACGGCGAGCAGCGCACCAATGGTCAGCGCCCCCGCGCTGCTTCGGTCGAAGAGGTCGTTGACGGTCGCCTCGAGGGTGTTGTCGCCACCGAGGACTCGGCCGATCTGTTCGACGATCCAGGCCTCGACATCGTCAACGGCCGCGGCGCTGAGGACCGCGTCCATCGATCCGAGCAGCGCAGCCAGCACGATCACGGCCGGGAAGAAGCTCAACAGGGCAAAGAAGGCGATCTCCGCAGACAGTCCGCCGACACGGTCGCGGGAGAACTCGTCGATGAGCGCCCGCGCCACCTCGACGGGGGCCCGGAGCGCGTCCCGTGCATACTGCCTAACCCCGAAGTACATTGCGTCGAGGCTACGGGTTGGGATCGAACTCGCATGAATGACGTCACAAGCTACTGCGCGGGCAGTTTCCCGCTCGACACGATGCTCGCGCAAAAGGGCGACCAGCTCATCTCGGTGTGCATCCCGGCCCGCAACGAGGAAGCCACCGTGGGCACCATCGTCGCTTCCATCCGCAACCATCTCGCCAACGACGAAGTCCGCCTGGTCGACGAGATCGTGGTGATGGACGACCGCAGCACCGACACCACTGCCCAGACCGCACGGTCCCAGGGGGCCAGGGTCGTGGCGGTCGACGACGTGCTGGCCGAGGCAGGACCGAGCCGCGGCAAGGGCAACGCCCTGTGGAAGAGTGTGGCGGCCTGCTGCGGAGACCTGATCGTCTGGATCGACGCAGACCTCACTTCGTTCACCCCCAGTTGCGTGACGGGTCTTGTTGGACCGCTGTTGGCAGACCCCGATGTGGCGATGGTCAAGGGCTATTTTGAACGGCCCGAGATCGGCGGCACCAGCGGGGGGCGAACCACCGAGCTGATGGCCCGGCCACTCCTCGCCACCCTCTTCCCGCACCTCAACTCGGTGCGTCAACCGCTCGGTGGGGAGTACGCGTCGCGGCGCCGCATCCTCGAACAGGTCCGGTTCAACACCGGCTACGGGGTCGAGACCGGGTTGCTCATCGACATCGCCGACCTCGTGGGCCTCGACCGCCTGGCCCAAGTCGACCTCGGCGTGCGGGTACACCGCAATCGCCCGCTCGACGAACTCTCCGTGCAGGCCATGGAGATCCTCCACGCGGCGCTGCGCCGCGCCGACGTCGGTTGGCGACCGGACTGGTCGCACCACCTGCTTCGACCCGACCTCGCTCCGGTTGAAGCCCAGGTCGACGAACGACCCCCGCTCAACACCGTCGCCGCCTATCTGGACCAGCGGGCAGCAGGCTGACACAATGACCGCCTAGAACGACCTTCGCCGCAACAACGAGACGCAACAACGACAGGAGACCGAGATGGGCCGCTGGAGCCGCCAAGAGTTGGAAGACGAGTTCGAGAAGTACCAGGCACGGGGACTCCGAGCCGCGACGACCCACGACTGGCGCGAGTGGGCCGACCAGTTCACCGAGGACGCCACCTACATCGAGCACCACTTCGGAACCTTCGGAGGCCGCGAGGCCATCTACAACTGGATCCAGGCGACGATGGACCTCTGGCCCAACAACGAGATGATCCACTTCCCCATCGACTGGTATGTCATCGACGAGGAGAAGGGTTGGATCGTCTGCCGAGTCCTGAACCGGATGGCGGACCCCGGAGACGGCTCAGTTCATGAGGAGGGCAACTTCACGCTGCTCAAGTACGCCGGGAACGGGAAGTGGAAGTACGAAGAGGACATCTACAACCCCGCCAAGTTCGCCGAGATGGTCGGAAAGTACCTCGACCACAAGAAGTCTCTGGAGAGCGACGACAGCTGACCCGGCGGACGGCCCCTGCGGCGGTCAACCGGCCTCGGCGGCGGTGCCGCTAACTGCAGCCGCTGGTGGTTCCGCAGGCACCGCACACGAAGCAGGCGCCGGCGCGTTGCATCGGCACCCCGCACGACATGCAGAAAGGCGCACCCGAACTGCCCTCAACCTCGAAGGAGAGTTGGGCGGCGGGCGGCGGAGCGGAGCGGTGAGGAGGAATGTCGGATCCCTGCACGGTCTTGGTGACCTGCTCCTCGACCCCGGGCAGGGTCGGTTGGGTTCGTTCGTCGGTGGTCAGGATTCCGAGACTGGAACGTTCCTCATCGCTCAGATACATGACCGCGAGCCTGCGGAACAGATAGTCCATCAGGCTCGTGGCGATACGGATCTCCGGGTCGTCGGTCATCCCCGCGGGCTCGAACCGCATGCCCACGAAAGTGCGCACGAAAGCACTCAGCGGTACTCCGTACTGCAGGCCGTGGCTCAACGAGACGGCGAACGCGTCCATGATCCCCGCCAACGTGGAACCCTGCTTCGAGACCCGCACGAAGATCTCGCCCGGTCTGTTGTCGTCGTATTCGCCGACGGTAACGAATCCCTTGCAGTCCGCGACCCGGAACTCGAACGTCCGGCTCGTGCGTGTGCGCGGCAGACGCTCACGGACCGGCTGATTCAGCGGCGCGGCGACGGCGCTACCTGCGCGGCCGGCGCTCCGCTGATGGGGACTGGGCTGACGGGGATCGGGCTGACGGGGACTGGGCTGATGGGGACTGGGCGGGACGGTCGGGGCGGCTTGTTGGGTTGCGTTGTTCCAACCGTCGAGGGTGAGTTCCGCCGATGCTTCCGGCACCGTCGGTTCCGGCGCGTTGCCCGAACGGTTCGAGGCAGCGTCTCGGGAGACGAGCGGCTGGGAGACCTTGCAGTTGTCGCGGTAGAGCGCCACCGCCTTGAGACCCATCCGCCACGACTCGATGAGCAGCGACTCGATCTCGCCGACCGTGGCCTCCTCTGGAAGGTTGACGGTCTTGGAGATCGCTCCAGAAATGAACGGTTGCACCGCTCCCATCATCTTCAGGTGACCGAGGTAGTGGATCGCGTCGCTGCCCAACGAGCAGGCGAACACCGCGAGGTCCTTCGGGTCGAGCCCGGGGGCGCCGACCGCACTGTGATGGGTGTTGATGTGGTCGATGATCGCCTCCACCGCGTCTGGGCTGTAACCGAGGTTGCGCAGGGCGCGGGGCACCGACTGGTTGATCAGGCTCATCGTCCCGCCGCCGACCAGGCGCTTGAGCTTCACCAGCCCCAGGTCGGGTTCCACGCCGGTCGTGTCGCAGTCCATCAGCAGGCCGATCGTGCCGGTAGGCGCCAGAACCGTCGCCTGGGCATTGCGCACACCAGCGTCGGCAGCCGACTCACACACCCGGTCCCAGGCCAGTCGTGCGGCATCGAGGATCCGTGGCGGTGCCTGTTGCTCATCGACGTCGGCAACCGCGGCGCGGTGCTGGTCGAGAACCCGCAGCATGTGCTCGCGGTTCTCGTCGAATCCGCTGAACGGCCCCATGCGGGCCGCAAGCCTCGCCGACTGCATGTACGCCTCTGCGGTCATCAGTGCCGTGACCGAGGCGGCGACGGCCCGCCCTTGCGCTGAGTCGTAGGGCATTCCCAGCGTCATCAACAGCGCCCCGAGGTTGGCGTAGCCGAGACCGAGTTGGCGGAAGTCCCTGGCGTTGTCGCCGATCCTCTCGGTGGGGTAGTCGGCGTTGGCGACAAGGATCTCCTGGGCGGTGAAGACGATCCGCACCGCATGGGCGAACCCCTCGACGTCGAAACCGTCGACGCCGTCACCGCTGTGGAAGGCCAGCAGGTTGAGCGATGCCAGGTTGCAGGCCGAGTCGTCTATGTGCAGGTACTCCGAGCAGGGATTGCTGGCGTTGATGCGGCCGGTGTTGGCGGCGGTGTTCCAGCGGTTGATGGTGCTGTCGAACTGGATTCCCGGATCGGCGCACTCCCAGGACGCCTGCGCGATCTGTCGCAACAGGGCGCGGGCCTTGACGGTACGGGTAACTGATCCGTCGCCACGGGCGGTCAGAGCCCAGTCGGAGTCGTCAACGACAGCTGCCATGAACTCATCGGTGACCCGCACAGAATTGTTGGCGTTCTGGTACTGGACCGAGTGGATGTCGGCACCGTCGAGGGTCATGTCGAAGCCGGCTGCCTCCAGCGCGTGCGCCTTGCGCTCCTCGCGCGCCTTGCACCAGATGAACTCCTCGACATCGGGGTGATCGGCGTCGAGAATCACCATCTTGGCGGCGCGGCGAGTCTTGCCGCCGGACTTGATGGTGCCCGCCGAGGCGTCGGCGCCGCGCATGAAGCTCACCGGGCCACTGGCCGTTCCGCCACCGCCGAGGCCCTCCGAAGAGGCGCGGATGCGCGAGAGGTTGACCCCGGCGCCGCTTCCGCCCTTGAAGATCCGGCCTTCCTCGGCGTACCAGTTGAGGATCGACTCCATGTTGTCGTCGACCGAGAGGATGAAGCACGCCGATGCCTGCTGGGGAACGCCCTCAACGCCGATGTTGAACCAGACCGGCGAGTTGAACGCGGCCTTCTGGTTGACCAGCAGATGCACGAGCTCGGCGCGGAAGCACTCGGCTTCGGCGGCATCGGCGAAGTAGCCGTCACGCTCGCCCCAGGCGGTGATCGTGTCGACGATCCGAGAAACGACCTGGCGCAGCGACGACTCGCGCTCCGACGTGCCGAGCGTGCCGCGGAAGTACTTCTGAGCGAGGATGTTGGTGGCGTTCTGGCTCCATGACCGGGGTACCTCGACCCCGAGCTGCTCGAAGGTCACCGAGCCGTCGCGATGATCGATCAGCCTTGCGTCGCGGAGCTCCCACTCCACGTCGGCGAAGGGATCGGCACCCTCGACCGTGAATCGGCGCTGGACTGCGAGGTTGGCTCGCTCTGATACAAGCGTCATGCGGGGCTCCTTTCGAGCGCCGTCATCTTCGGACTGGCTCGATCAATTTCTGCGAGTGGAGGGTGTTTCAAGTTAGAGCGTTTCAAGCTAGAGCGTTTCAAGTTAGAGCGTCGTGGACTCTGGTTTGCTGTGTGGCCGGATCTTCCCGGGTCAGGGGGAAGACGAGTTTGCGGCGGAGCCCACATTCCCTGCTTGGTGCCCCCAAGGAACCGATTCGACTCTCGTCTGAGACGTTTCGCACCACCATCCTGGCGATCCGAACCACACAGCACAGACAACTCTAGAGGCACTTGCCTGTGGATGATAAGTGGATGACAGCCCGAGTTGGTTGTGGATTTCTGCGGTTTCTGTCCACAAGTCCTCCCGCCTCGGTGGACAGCGCTCGGCGGACAATGCCGAGCCGGCGTTCGGCATTGGCGCGACCAGCAGCCACTGGCCGCAGAACGGTAGGGTCGGCACCCGTGCAGCAGATCCTTCCCACCTGGATCGACGATGTCGACCCGCTCGATGTCTACTCGTCTGATCCTCGGCCTGCACCGCTGGACCGGCCGTGGGTGATGGTCAACATGATCGCCAGCGTCGACGGCGCCAGCGCGATCAACGGCGCGAGCGGCGGCCTCGGAGGACCCGCGGACAGGGCCGTTTTCCGCGCGGTGCGGGCCAGTTGCGACTGGATCCTGGTCGCGTCCGGCACCGCCAGCGCTGAGGGTTACCGCACCCCGAACCCGGACGAGGCTGTGGTGCAGCGGCACCTCGCCGCAGGCCGCTCCGCGACTCCCCGCTTGGCGATCGTGACTGCCAGCGGTGCCGTTGACCCGACGATTCCCGCTCTGGCCGACGCCACCACAGACGACACCGACCACGACACCGACGACGACCGGCGCACCCTCGTCATCACCGGCGAAGCCGCGGACGGCGCGCGACTCGCCGGGCTCAATGCCGAGATCGTCCGCCTGGCGATGCCCGCACCGCGACCCGATGCGGTGTTGGGCGAACTTCACCGGCGGGGCGCTGCGGTGGTGCTCTGCGAAGGGGGGCCGACCTGGAACGGCCGGATGACCGAGGCAGGCCTCGTCGACGAACTGTGCCTCAGCATCTCGCCGATCCTTGCCGGGGGCACTTCGTCGCGAATTGTCGCCGGCGCCGCACAGGCCGTACCCGCCCGAATGCGGCTGAGGCGCCTGCTCACCGAGGGCGACCTCCTCTTCGCTCGCTACACCCGACCTTGACGGGCCGATCACCGCCGCCACCGGTTCAACCGATCAGGTCGGCGGGGATCACCAGTCGTTGACCGGGCTGCAAGGTCGTTGAACCGGTCAGGTCGCTGAGCTCATCAACCAGTCGACGAGGGTCGGCACCCGGATCGAGCCAGGTGGCGATGCTCCAGAGAGTGTCGCCGGGCTGAACGACCACGACGACCGCGTCGAGGGACCGGGTGGCGGTGGTGCCGGTCGGCTGCGACGAGCTCGCGTGCGACCAGAGGCCGACCACCAGCGAGAACACGACAGCGAGCACGAGCAGGCGACGACGCCGGTAGACCCCGGCGGGCTGGACGACACGGGGGCCGACACTTGCGGGTCGGCCAGTTCGAGGCCGACAGGCTCCGGCGTCAGCAGCACGCGGACGGACCGAACGGGAATCTGCGGGGTGGGTGAGGATTGCGGTCATGGCTCCATTGTTCTCCTGTGGTGTGACAGTGCTCCTGGGGTGCGACACTCACCGGCGCCTTTGGGGTTGTGGTGAGAATCTCGAGAAGATGCTTGACATCGAACGAATGTTTGGCGAACATATGTCTGTCGAACATCCGTTCGGTACTATTGAACACGAACAGGTGTTCGTTGTCAACTACAAGCCTGTAATTTCCACATTCGCGATTCCCACCACCCACGGAGGCAGCCATGCCCGACACGCTCACAACCCGGCAGCGGGAGATACTCGACATGATCGTCTCCCACGTCAACGAACGCGGCTATCCCCCGTCGGTGCGCGAGATCGGTGAAGCGGTCGGCCTGCGCTCCCCCGCCACCGTCAAGTCCCATCTCGACAACCTTCGAGACGCCGGCTACCTCAAGCGCGACCTGGCGAAGCCCCGGGCGATACAGGTCAGCTACGAAGGGGCCGACGCCAGCGCGGAGCACCGGCCGGTGCGCCACATCCCGCTCGTCGGCGACGTCGCCGCCGGGACCGACGTCCTCGCGCAGAGCAACGTCGAAGAGTTCGTGCCCATGCCCGAAGACCTGACCGGTCGGGGCGAACTGTTCATGCTGCGGGTGCGGGGCGACTCGATGATCGAGGCGGGGATCTTCGATGGGGACTTCGTCGTCTGTCGTCACCAACAGACCGCAGAGGACAACAAGATCGTCGTCGCGGGGATCGGCGACGACGAGACCACCGTCAAGACGCTGCGGCACCGCCACGGGTCCGTTGTCCTAGTCCCCGCCAACCCCGAGTACCAGGAGATGGTCTTCAAGCCCAACGAGGTCCAGATCTTCGGCCAAGTCGTCACCGTGATGCGCAAGCTCTAGCCGGCTGGTGTTTTTCTACCAAAATCGCCAAATTGGTGAAATCAAACCCCAGGTCAGAAGGTTGCGTGTCGAGCGAAATCGGCATTTCGCACCAGCCACCCATGCAACAAACATCTAACTCCCGGGGATCTCCAGTTGATTGGCATCGTTTCGGCCCCAGCACTCGGCATGTCCATCTGTGAGGATCCCGCACGAATGAAGTCCTCCAGCAGTAACAGAACTGAACGTGCTGGCTGGGGTGTTGGTCGATCCGCCGCTGTTGAGGCCCCAGCACTCGATTCGGCCGTCGGTCTTCAGGCCGCACGAGTGGAATGCGCCGACGGACACGGCAACGAATGCGGCTCTGGGCACGTCAATCTGACCGGCCTCGTTTGGGCCCCAGCACTCGACGAGGCCGTCGGTGCGCACACCGCATGAATGCCGCCCCCCTGCGGAGACAGACCTGAATGCTGATCGTGGCGCTGACGTCTGCCCGTCGAGGTCGAGGCCCCAGCACTCAACACGCCCGTCGGTTCTCAAACCACACGTATGAATGGCACCCGCGGACACCTGGGAGAACACGCCGCCGGGCGCATCAGCTTGCCCGTCGGCGTTGCGGCCCCAGCACTCGACACCCCCGTCGATTCTCAAACCACACGAATGATTGCCGCCCGCGGACACCTGCGAGAACACGCCCCCGGGCGCATCAACCTGCCCGTCACCGTTGAGGCCCCAGCACTCGACACCCCCGTCGGTTCTCAAACCACACGAATGATAGCCGCCCGCGGACACCTGCGAGAACACGCCCCCGGGCGCATCAGCACGACCGTCGCCGTTGAAACCCCAGCACTCGACACGCCCGTCCGTTCTCAAACCACACGAATGAAGCCAACTTGACTCTATGCTCGCGAAGCTCCGCTTGACGGAGGGGATCGGCACCAACCCAAGCGTTCTAGCAAGAAACGACGCCATCTGCCCCCTCTGCACGTCGTCTTGAGGACAGTAACGCCATGGATCTACCCCGCAACCGACCGTAATGCCAGCAGCCGCCAGCGCGTCGATGTCACCTGCATGCGCGCCACCGCGAACATCGTCGAAACCGGCCGCCTGTGCTTCAGAGATCTCGAAGGCTCTCACGAGAAAGCTGGCCATCTGTGCCCGCGACACTGGGTTGTTCGGGCAGAAACTGGGGGGATCGGCCGCACAGCCCCGCGTCACTTCCAGCTCAGCAAGGCGCTCGACATAGGCCATCCACCACTCCGCATCGTCAACATCGCTGAACCGAGAAACAGCTGGCTCCGGCGGGTCAACACCGTCGAGGACGCGAACGAGCCAAACAGCCATTTCCCACCGCAGCAGCGGTTCACCGTGACAAAAGCCAACTCCATCGTTGCAGCCAGTTCCGGCAAAGATGCCATCTATCGACTCCCGCAGAGCATCGATGGCCGGTTGATGAACTCC
>JAHQYN010000115.1 GCA_024421085.1 Acidimicrobiia bacterium | reverse complement strand
CGGCTCCACGGTCTCAATCGGGCTCCAGGCGCTGTGGGTGCGCGGCGGGCCGGTGTCCTTCACCTCCGCTCGGGCCGCCACATCATAGCTGATGCCGTTCACCAGGCCGCTGACGACGTGCCGCGTTGTTGTCGGGCTCTGCAGGAAGCGGCGTTCGGTCCAGTCTCCGGGTTGAGTGCCTGCGGTGCCGCTATCGATGTCGCTGATCCGCCAGCGCAGCGTCGGCGACTCCACGTCAGCAGTCATTCTCCAGGTGGCCGTGAACGAGCTGTCTCCCGGCGCCACTGAAACCAACTCGACTTGGCCCTTTCGTGTGACCGTCACGGTGTAGGTCTTGGTGCTCTGGTCTTGCGCCGTCACCCGCACCTCGATGGCGGTGTCGCCGACCGGCAGTGCTATGGCATCGCTGGCGGCACCGCTGCTGAACTCGGCAAGGGTTGTGCCGCTGATGCCCGCCTCCACAGTTGCGGCCGGGTCGGCGGCTGTCGGCGTGAGGCGCACATGGGTGAAGCTGTGGGCCACGGTGGCTGCATAGGCGGTGGTGTCGCCTGTGAAACTCGGGGTCAACGCCAGTTCGTTGCCGAAGCTGGTGCCGTCTGTGCTCGACTCTGCGGACAGGGCGCTCAGGCTGGCTGTGGCCGTGACGGTCACGTCCTTGGGGTCGATGCTGAGACTGGCCGTGGTCGAGTACTTGGTGTCGGCGCTGGTGGCGGTGTGGGCCACGGTTGCTGTGCCCGGGGACTGGCCGCTCAGCGTGATGGTCTGTGGGGTCTGCCAGTTGGCGGTTGTGAAGGTGAGCGTCGCCGGCGAGACTGTGGCCGCGCCGGCGCTGCTGGCGGCCGCCACGGTGACGGTTGCGGTGGGTTCGGAATCGAGCACGACCGTGTAGTCGGCGGTTCTGGTGTGCTCGAGGCTGACCGCGCCGCCGCTGACCGTCACCCCGGCAGTGTCGTCGTCTCGGATGGTCACCCGTGCGTCTGTGACCGTGAGCCCGTCCACAACGGTTGTGAGCACGAGCGTCTTGTCGGTTCCGTCGACGGCGTTGTCGACGATGCCCACGTCCGCGGACGCGAAAGTCCGGCCCTGCGGGATGGTGAACGCGCCGGGAAGGGTGTAGTCGGTGGCGGCGGTTGCTGTGGTTGCGGCGCCGGCCTTCAAGGTCACTTCCAGATCCGTGATGGCAGGCTCGTCGAGCGTCGCGAAGACACTCAAGGTGCCGTCGCCCTCATCGACGCCGCTGTTGGCCGCGAGCGTCAACGTGGTGGGCTGCAGCGATGTGGGTGTGCCCTCCCCGACCGATATCCATTCGGTCTCAACCCAGTCATTGTCCCAATAGCGGAACTTGAGTTCTACTTCGTAGGGGGTGCCGTTGGTCAACGGGTCGCATCCCTCACACCCAGTCTGCAAGGGAACGGTCAGTCGCTTCTCAAGATACTCGGTATTTCCGAACGAGACGCTTCGGGGGTCCGTCGGCAGCCAGGGGCCGGGGTTGTCTCCGGCTGTGTTCGGGTCGGTGTCCTTCACCCGCCAGCGCGCAAAACCGTCTCCAAAGGTATCTACGTAGACCGGGTCCGCCTCGGCCCAGGTCACGGTCAACCTCTGGCTCCCTGCGGCGACCTTGAAGCCCTCCGGCGGTTTCAAACTCGACGTGGTGGCCGTGGCCGACGCCGACCAGTCGCTGCCGGGATCAATCCCGTTGACCGCCCGCACCTGCACTTCATAGGTGGTCTGAGCTTTCAGGCCGGTGATCTCATGGGTGGTCGACGCAACGCTTTGACCCTCTTCGCCCTCCTCGTTGAGCCAAAACCCCTCCTGGTTGCCTTCTTGATCGGGGTTCTCGTCCTGCTGGCGCCAACGGAGCTTGTAGCCGCTGACCGTTGCGCCTGTTCCGCCGGTCTGCGCCGGTGCCTGCCAACTCACGTTGAGCTTGGAGGTGTCGGACGCGACTGCCTGCGCGGCAAGCCCGGTCGGGACCCCGGGCACGTCCCAGGTGGTGAACTCCACCTCGTCCGATGCGACGACACCGCCGTGCCACAATTTGAACAACCTCCCAACCAAGAACAAGTTCGCGGTCACGTCATATGCGGTGTTCGCTTCGAAGCCTGTTGGCACAACAGTGCGAGCCTCAAATGGGGCTCCAATCGAGACACCCTCTGCGTAGGCTTCGAAAACCCCCTCACCGAAAACGTCTTGCGCTTGTACGTCGGCATCCCACTCTTCGCTGTCGGGTTTGACGCGAAAGTGAACCGCGAACCCTGTCGGGGGCGCATCGTGTGTCAGGTTTGCGCTTGGACTGCCTTCGAAAGCACCGGGCGTAGCCCCCACCACCGGCGCAACCGGCGGCCGCTGCACCGTCAGAATGTAGACTTGGGCTCCGCCGTCCTCTCCAACAGCGACTACATCTATCCGATTGTCGCCATAGTCGAGTGCGATCGCCGCGCTCTGCTGCCCGCTCACCAACGAAATTTCCTCGGAGCGGCTCGTGGCTTCCGCGTAGAGCGTTCCTGTGAGGGTTGCCGCTGCCGCTGCGGTCGTGGGCTGGATCTTGATATGCGACACCGTGGGAGCAACGACCGCATAGTAGTTGATGAGGTCGGAGTCGAAACCCGGGTTCAGCAGGTTCGAGGTGCTGAAGGTCGTGCCGTCCGTGCTGGTGAACAGCGCCAAGGCACTCAACTCCGCCGCGTCTTCTACCGGCTGGGCCGGCCGGGGAATCCCAGTCGTCGAGGCCCAGCCCGTGGCAGCATCGCTCGAGTCGTCGAGCGCGCTGACCGCAATGTCGTACTCGACCCCGTCGACCAGACCGGCGAGCCTTTCGCCCGATGCACCCGGGTTGCCCACTTCAATCCAGGTTCCCTCCTGGTTTCCCGACTGGCTCAAGTCCGTGTCGCTGACCCGGTAGCGCAAAGCAGGCCGAGAAGTGCCCGAGGCCAGCTCCCAAGAAACAGCCAACTCACCAGAGCCACGTTGCTGCACAACCAGATTAGAAGGCACCCCCGACTGAGCCCCAACCGGCGCCAGCACCCCCGCGTGTGTCGCAACCGGCACCACCACGCCCGCGATGAGCGCTGCGACCAACACAACCGGTCGCAGATTCCGGGGCCCGAACCTGGTACGCATACTCTCCCATCCTACCACGCATCGCCTTGGCTGTTGGCGCGGCCCCACCTGAACCGCGAGAGCAGGTGCCGATCGCGCAAATCCGACGCGAGTTCTGCCGACACCACACTACCGATGACGGCGCAATGTGCATCGCGGACGCTGCTGCACGATGAGCCTGCTGAACGATGAGCAATGCGCTGCACGTTCTCCAAATCGTTGCATAAATGCGATATCGTTGCATTTATGCAGCCGAGTAATCCGTTCACTCCGACTTTCGGATACGCACCTCATGTTCTCATTGGTAGAGACGGACTGCTCGCTGCGTCGGCTCAGGCCATCGAAGCTGGACCGGGCGCCAGCCGCTACACCACTGTGTACACAGGGCCACGCGGGTCAGGCAAAACGGTGCTCCTCAACGAGATCGAGAACCACGCCGCGCAACAAGGCTGGGTCGTCGTCTCCGTGGACGCTGGCAGCGCCGGGGTCGGCGAACGAATCTCTGAGATGATCGACTGGGCTCGCTCGGTCAGCGACAACCCCGACGCTGACGAGCTGGCAACAGGCGAACAGACAACAACAGTCAAAGGCATACGGGTCGGACCGTTCTACGCTCACCGCGAAACCCTGCGACGAATGCAGCCGCGGTGGGGTCTGCGCCGACAACTCACAGAACTGGCAGCCGCCACAGACGAACACGATGCCGGGGTGCTGCTGTCAGTCGATGAGATGCACCGTTGCGACTCAGAATCGCTGCTGCGGCTCGCCAACGACCTCCAACATGTGTCCAAACGCCAGCGGCTGCCGTTGGCGTTTGCCGGAGCGAGCCTGCCCGAGATCAAACACACCTACCTCGAAGACGACAGGTTCTCGTTCTTCCGGCGCTGCGACTCCGTCGACCTCCCGACGCTCGACGCAGCGGACGCGACCCGGTTCATCACCGAGTCAGTCAAAGCCGGAGGCGGCGCCTGCACGCTCGAAGCTGTGCGGATGCTCGCTGATGCTTGCGGAGGGCTCCCCTACCATCTCCAACTCCTCGGCGACCACGCCTGGCGCATCGCCGGTGCACCCGCCGGTGAAATCACCGGTTACGCAGCCACCGAGTCGATCCTGCTCACTGAGAAGGTCATGTCCGAACGTGTTTACGGTCCAACGTTCAACAGCCTCACCGACACCGAACGCCGCTACCTCAAGATGCTCCACGACCTCGGCGGCGCAGCCACACGACGCACGCTCGGTGCCGAACAGACACTCACCGCCGCCCAGATGGCCACAACCGAACAATGGCTGCTCAACAACGGCTGCATCCAAATATTGAACGCCGACGAGAACCCGTCCGGCGGCGACACAGAAATCGGTTTCGGTTTCTCCGTCTCAGCCGAGACTGTCGCTACTCAAACAGCAATCGAATCCGGCTACGAAACGTTGAACCCACCCGACCGAGACCAACGAGTGCGGATGCGGGCGTTGTCACCGCGGTGCAACCAGGCGATGCCGCGGACACGCGCAACATGCATTCTGCGGCTCGGGCATCCAGGCGGACACCGCAGCCGCTAACCGCACTGCGCCGCGACCTGCACGGCGGCCCCAGGACGAATCTCGCACCAGACCGTCGGAAAAAGACGCATTAGCAAAGCGGAAATTCTTGCATTAGAATACGGTTTATGTCTGCATCAGTGTTTCCGCGGCACATCTCGGGCGAGGTCGACGCGGCGCTGGGCGGAGCCCGGGTGATTCTGATTCACGGTGCCCGGCAGACGGGCAAGACCACCCTCGCCCGGCATGTTTGCGACCGTTTGGGGGGCACCTTCGCCACACTCGACGACCCGGCACTGCTGACGGCGGCCCGAAGCGACCCGGTCGGATTCGTGGAACAGCCGAGGCCGCTGGTTGTCGACGAGATCCAGCGAGCCGGCGATCCGCTGGTGGTCGCGATCAAGATGGCCGTCGACCGCGACCCGTCACCGGCTCGGTTCGTCATCACGGGTTCGACGAATTTTCTGACCGTGCCAACGGTGTCGGAATCGCTGGCCGGGCGGCTGGCCATCATCGACCTTTGGCCGTTCTCGGCGGGAGAACTCGCCCGTGGGCCCGCTGAGAACTTCGTCACCGCGGCATTCGACGACCCCGAGGCGCTGCGGGCCGGGCCTCGGGGCACCCTCAGCCGGGGCCAGTACCTTGAGATGGTCTGTGCCGGTGGCTATCCGGCTGCGGTGTCGCTGACACCGGCCCAACGACGGCGCTGGTACCGCGACTACGTTCGCACAGTCGTCGAGCGAGACATCGTGGAGCTCGCCGACATCCGTCGAGTCGACGCGGTGGTCCCGGTGCTGGCCACGGTTGCTGCGTTGACCGGCCAAGAACTGAACGTGGCTCGCCTGGCGCGGGGCACCGGCATCGACTTCCGCACCGCAGAGAACTACCTTGCTTGGCTCCGCACCGTGTTCTTGGTGCATCGAGTGCCAATGTGGTCCCGCAACTTGTCCACGAAGGCAGCGAAGTCCGCCAAGTTGTATCTTGCCGACACCGGACTTGCATCCCACCTCGCCAACAAGGACCCGACGGCGCTAGCCCGCCCCACCGACACTTCCGTCGGCGGACTCGTCGAGACTTTCGTGGCCGGCGAGGTGGCCAAGCAACTCACATGGAACGACACCGGGGCGCAACTCTGCCACTTCCGAGACCACCGCGGACCCGAGGTCGATCTCATCCTCGAGGCCCCCGACGGGCGTGTCGTGGCCATTGAGGCCAAGGCCGCCGTGTCGCCGGGAACGGACTCCGCCAAGTGGCTCGCTTGGCTGAGGGACCGCCTCGACCGCCTCGGTGGCGACTTTGTCCACGGCTATGTGCTGCACGCGGGCCCCAACCGGGTCAGCCTCGGCGACCGACTCACCCTGCTGCCTCTCGAGGCACTCTGGCACCCCGCCCACACAAGGCACGCCCCGTGAATCACGCAGTGCCGTTCCAAGGAATGTCGGCGGAGTCCCACGGCCAGTGCCTGTTGGAACTTCTTGGTGGCGGCCATCCGTTTGACGCTGCGCGGGTCGGGCTCGCCGTCGGAGGGGAATCCGCTGGCGTGCTCGTCGAGGAAGGATCGGCAGCGCTGCTCAAACTTGGGGATTTATAGACATGAGTGACAATCCGCAGGTTGTGTGGTAGATTCAGTGTCACACCCCCTCGTTAATGTGGTGGTATGAGCGATGAGAACACCGTACAGACCAAAGCGCCGGGCAAGGCGTTCCGCAAGGGCATGACGCTGGTGGAGTTGATCCGCAAGTTCCCCGACAACAAGGCAGCCGAAGCATGGATCACCGAGATTCGCTGGCCTGACGGTCCCGAGTGCCCGCGTTGTGGATGCGACAATGTTCAGCATCCGACGAGCCACAAGACGATGCCTTACCGGTGCCGCGGCAACGGTTGCCGCCGGTTCTTCTCGGTGCGGGTCGGTACCGTGATGCAGGACAGCAAACTCGGCTATCAGGAGTGGGCGATTGCTGTGTATCTGTTCAACACGTCGCTCAAGTCGGTGTCGAGCGTGAAACTGCACCGCGACCTGGGGGTCAGCCAGAAATCGGCGTGGCATCTGGCGCATCGGATTCGTCAGTGCTGGGACGACATGTCAGCGGAGCCGTTCGCTGGGCCGGTCGAGGCCGACGAGTCGCACTTCGGCGGGAAAGCGAAGAACATGCACGCCAAGGTTCGTTGTGAGCGGATCACGGGCCGGGGCGCGGTGGACAAGACGACGGTGGTGGGGGTGCGGGATCGGGCGACTGGCAAGGTGACGGCTGCGGTGGTAGACAACACCGACGCGGCGACCTTGCAGGGGTTCGTCAACGATCATGCTGGGGTCGAAGCGATGGTTTACACCGACGAGCACGAGTCCTACCGCGGCCTGCCTAACCATGCGACGGTGCGCCATTCGGTCGCTGAGTATGTGAACGGTCAGGCCCATGTCAACGGTGTCGAGTCGTTCTGGGCTGCGCTCAAGCGCGGCTACCACGGAACGTTCCATCACGTCAGCCTGGAGCATCTGGATCGGTACGTGTCGGAGTTCGCTGGTCGCCACAACCGGTGTCCGATGGTCACCGAAGACATGATGGCCGAGTCTGTGCGCGGCATGGTCGGACGGCGACTGACCTACGAAGAACTGATCGCATCATGAGAATCGAGTGCGCCGACAATCTGGCGTTCATGCGGACAATCCCCGACGCTTCTGTGCATCTAGTTGTGACCTCGCCGCCGTACAATCTCGGCAAGGACTACGAGCGTCGGTCATCATTGGATGCATATTTGGCCGCGCAGGCCGCTGTGGTGGCCGAAGCGGCGCGGGTATTGCACCCCCGCGGCTCGATCTGCTGGCAGGTCGGCAACTATGTGGACAACGGCGAGATCGTCCCGCTTGATGTTGTGCTCTATGACATCTTTGCCAAGCACGACCTGAAACTACGCAACCGGATCGTCTGGCATTTTGGGCACGGACTGCACTGCAAACTACGGCTCTCGGGGCGCTATGAGACGATCAACTGGTGGACCAAGACCGACGACTACAAATGGCATCTCGACCCCATCAGGGTGCCCCCAAAATATCCCGGCAAGCGACATTTCAAGGGTCCCAAAGCCGGGGAGTTGTCGTGCAATCCGCTGGGGAAGAACCCGTCAGACGTGTGGGAGATACCCAACGTCAAGAGCAACCACCCTGAAAAGACCATCCACCCGTGTCAGTTCCCAGTCGAGCTGATTGAACGCCTCGTGCTCTCCATGACCGACCCCGGCGACGTCGTTCTGGACCCGTACATGGGAGTCGGATCGGCCATCATCGCGGCAGAGATGCACGGACGCACAGGCTACGGATGCGACACTAGCGACGAGTACGTGACGATTGCCCGAGAGCGGCTTGGCCAGTTGGGCGATGGAACGCTGCGGACCCGACCGATGGGCAAGCCGATCTACAACCCTGATCTGCCCCGCGGTGGTCACTGATGCAGTTGGCGACGACATATTCTCATCTGAACGGGCTGGAGTATCTGCATTATCACCACCCGACCTTGTGGGACGAGGTACGGGATGTTATTGAGAGCGTTGACGCCGACGCGTGCAAGACCAAAGTGTCAAAGGAGCAGCGCAGTTTGGGGGAGACCTTCTACTCTCCTGGCGACATGAACAAGGCGTTCACTTCTGGCTTCAACGCTCTTCACTGGGCTGAGCGCCGCAATACCTTCTGGGTGACCGCAGACGCGAAACTTCTGCGTGGCATATACGGGCTCACCACAGATCAGCAACGTGACGCCATCAAGCAAGCTGGCCACGAACCCATCCAGTCCTACAACCAGACGGATTTCGTGAAGGACCGGATCGCCGTTGAGGTCCAATTCGGCAAGTACGCGTTCGTCGCTCACGACCTCTTCGTGAAGCATCTGAGCTTCTACGTCGCCGACATCATTGACGTGGGTATTGAGATTCTGCCCATGAAATCACTGGAACGCCAGATGTCGTCTGGCGTTCCATACTACGAGCGAGATCTATTGAATGTCATCCGCCAAGGCCGAAGCGTGCCAGCAGTTCCACTGGTACTGATCGGCATCACACCATAAATCAGGAAATCACTAGAATGTTTGACAAGCAACGCGGCGCACGAGCCAAACACTCGATACCTGAACCGATCCCAGACACCCCCGAAAACATCATGCGCACCATCGTCAACACACCACCAAAGACAGACGACGAATGGCGCTACCTCAAAGACGGCGACTGAGCCGCGGATTGTCACTCATGTCTATAATTCCCCAAACTTGGCCAGTTCATTGTCGGTGACGGTGTCGGTTGACATCAGTTCTCCCAGACGACAGGTCATAGCGAAGCTCTTCCACATTAGCCGAGCGCACATTGTCCGAGCGCACATTGTCCGAGCGATGGTGTCGAGTTGGGTGGTGGACGGGGGGGGGGGGGGCGGCGCGGGGGGGGTGTGTGGGGGGGGGGGGGGGGGCGTGGGGGGGTTGGAGGGGGGGGAGCCACAGGCGGTCGCCGACGCGGTGGCAGTATGGGCCGGTGTGGAGGAGCACTCCGACGCGGTACGTGCCTGGTGCTGTGAGGTCGAGTTGGTCTCGCAGCCAGCGCAGATGTTTGAGATGGTTCTCGCCGGGACTGCCTGTGGCTTTCACCTCTACCGCGGCGAGCGCGCCGTCGCTGCGTTCAAGGACGATGTCTGCTTCGTGGCCTGCGTAGTCGCGCAGGTGGTGGACGCGCACGTCCGCCGACCCGCCCGTGTGGCGTGCGAGTTCGTTGGCCACGAAGGATTCCAGCAGCGGGCCAGCGGCTGTCGATGTTGGCGATGCCAGGGCTTCGGCGTCGGTGCCGAGCAGCGCTGCGGCCATACCGCTGTCGGCGAGGTGCGATTTGGGTCGTCTCACGACCCGGGAGGCGTGCTTGCGCGACCACGCCGGCACCGGATTGACCATGAACACGGTGCGGAGCCACGCGAAGTAGTGGTTGAACGTGGAGC
>JAHQYN010000241.1 GCA_024421085.1 Acidimicrobiia bacterium | reverse complement strand
GGAGAACCGAACGACCGTCCGGGATCGGCGACGACTGCTGCGTCGCGGTAAGCGGGAACTTTGATGACGGAGGCGTATCCATCAGAGCCGTAGCGGATCATCTGGAGGTACTGCTCGATTACTTCTGAGAACACTCGCTGTCCATTGCGGATGACGATCAAGGTTCTCGTGTCTATGCCCTCGCCATCCGCTTGATTCTGTTCGGCGTAGTCGTACAGAAGTTCAGCGCCGTCGGTGAACAGGTGTTGAGAAGCTAGGGCATGATCAATGCCTATCTGACGTTGCAGTTCATCTAAAGCGGGCCGGATCCGCTGCATCGGCACGCCGCTGCGGCGAATCGCAGCGAGCACCAGCCCTTCGGCTAAGCCGACGAACGGGATGGATGGACTTCTGCGGGTGGTAGCCGTCAAGCATGTGAGCACGGGTTGTCCGGTCACATCTGGCCAGCCAGGTGGGTGCCGAAGGTACCCTCTAGCCCAGGTAGCGAATGTCGAATTTGGAACGTCTACGATCTGCGCTGCCTGTCCGACGGTGTACAGCGGAACCTTGAATCGGGGGTCATCAATGAGCGTCAGGGCCAGACTCCTTTCGTGACTACCATATTACGGTTCGCGACGTGCGCCGCGCGTCCGGACGCCGAGAAGCTGAAAAACTCTAGACGCGGCCGAGTTTGCCGATAGTATGAGTGCATAACCCACCCGGCCCTTCAGGGGCCGGGTTTTTTCTTACCAGCCAACTGGTCGTCTCGCTGTCCCGGCCGGGTTCGGCAGTTGGCAGTTCGTGAAGTCGGCCTTGGTGAGCGTGTACCGCCAGTGTCCTCCATGCCGTCGGCTGCCGTCCCTTGAGGTCGCTGGCGAGGTGACCTTGACCGGGATTGACTGTGCCCACCGGCACTCGCCGCCTGGCCTCTTGCACGGGGAACCGGAGGTCGCCGTGTGCATCAACGAGGGACCGGCGGGCGTGTAGAGGGTCAGCCACACAACACGAGGCGACGCTTCGGTGGAGCGGGCCGAGCATCGGTGTGCGAAGTCGCCGCCCCCGCCTGAGCCCTGGCAAGCCGACCCTTCGGCTTGGTGATGCAGGTCGGTCGTCTCAGTGTTCAGCCTTTCTACCAACCATGGAAAGTGAATCTGATGCTCCTCCGCACGAGGAGTGGGGAGCACCTACGTGTCTCGCGAGTTGAAACGAGGAGGCGTTGGTCGGCTTGCTGTGTCGCAACAGCGGAGACGATCTGGTGCTGCACAAGATCGAGCGTCTCCCAGTCAATTTTCTGGCTCATGTCAGTATTTCTCTGGCCAAACCGTCGGCTGAGGTGTGCCAAAGAACTTTGCGTGCGCTGTCGGTCCAAAGGTGCTGACCGACGCTACGCAG
>JAHQYN010000114.1 GCA_024421085.1 Acidimicrobiia bacterium | reverse complement strand
GTTGTGTCTTCCGCTCTTGTTCGCTGCGCTCACGGGCCGCTCGGGCCCCGGCCTCGCGCCGCATGGACCGTGTCGTCGCGCCTATTCGCTCGGCCTCTGTTGTGTCTTCCGCTCTTGTTCGCTGCGCTCACGGGCCGCTCGGGCCCCGGCCTCGCGCCGCATGGACCGTGTCGTCGCGCCTATTCGCTCGGCCTCTGTTGTGTCTTCCGCTCTTGTTCGCTGCGCTCACGGGCCGCTCGGGCCCCGGCCTCGCGCCGCATGGACCGTGTCGTCGCGCCTATTCGCTCGGCCTCTGGGGCGCATCCATAGAAAATGCAGCATCGGAGCCGCAGAAAACATGGTATTCGAGCAACAGAATCTATGGCAATAGAACCTCCGAAAATGGTGCATTCCGGGCCCGGTCGCAACAGGCGCCCGAAACGGCACTTCGTGGATCCACCGCTCGCCGCGGCCGCGCAGCGGGCTGGACCAGACCGTCTCCTCGCAGAGGCCTCGTGCGTGGTGCGGCGCTCTTTGGTGGTCGGGTACGGTTGGACGGTGCGGCAGCTCATCAGCGATGCTCTCATCGTCAACGGCGACGGGGTGACTGAGCCCTGGCGCGGTGACGTGCTGCTGGCGGACGACCGGATCGTGCATCTCGGACGTGTGCCGCCGAGCGATGCGCGCGACGCCGACCGCACCATCGATGCTGCCGGACGGGTGCTCGCCCCTGGATTCGTCGACACCCACAACCACGGTGCCCTCGGCGGCACTCGAATCGGCGCGCACGGCATCCCGTTGAGCTGCGAGATGGCGCTTCGGGGAGGCGTCACCAAACGCATCTGCGGGGTGGACGGACTGTCGCCCGCCCCGGTGGCGGCTGACCAACGCGCCGAGTACGCCATGCAGCTTGCTCCTCTCGACGGGACCATCGGCCCTCCCCATGGAGACGACCGCACGCCCGACGGCGACCCGGCAAAAGGCGCGCTGTGGCCGTGGTCGACGACCAGGGAGTTCCTAGGCTGGCACAGGGGCCGCACGGTCACCGACATGGGCCTGCATCTGGGGCACAGCGCGGTGCGGCGGGTGGTGATGGGCAACCTCGACCGTGTCGCTGACGACGCGCAGATTAGGGAGATGGCAGAGGTTGTGCGTCGTGAGGCACCCTGGTGCCTCGGGCTTTCCACGGGCCTCGTCTACAACCCGGCGGTGTACTGCGACGAGCGTGAGATCACCGCGCTGGTCCGGGCCTTCAACGAAGTCAAGGCTGGCGCGCTGTACCCGCATCTTCGTTCGGAGAGCGACGACATCGTGGCTGCATTCACCGAGGTGATCACCGCGGCGGTCGATGGCGGCGGCGGCTATTGCAGTGAGCACACCAAGATCGCCGGGCGCCGCAACTGGGACCGCTACGAGCAGGTGGCCGACCGCCTCGACGACGCCGCGGGTTCCGTGCCGACGATCGCCAACATGTATCCCTACACCGCGGGCAGCACCACCGCCGACGCCTTGTTCCCGCCTGAGGTGCGGTCGGGCACCCGGGCCGAGTTCATGGCCCGGTTGAGCGATTCCGATGTGCGCCGGTTCGCCTTCGAGAAGATCCACGGTGACGGCACCGGCTGGGACAATTTCGTGGCCTTCTGCGGTGGATTGGAGGGCATCCAGATAGCCGGTGTGCTCGAGGGGGTGGGCGACGAGTTCTTGGGGAAGCGCTTCTCGGATGTGGTGCTCGCCGCTGGCGTTGCCGACATGAGTTCAGTGGAGGCTCACGACGCGGTCTGCGACTTCTTCTTGGACAACCGCGGTGAGGTGTCGATCATCAGCCATTACGGCAATGAGGCCACCGTGGAGCGGTTCTTCCGTCGCCCGAACATGGCGGTCTGCACCGACGGCCTGATGCCCGGGCCAGCCCAGATGCCTCATCCCCGCCTGCTCGGGGCCTTCCCCAAGGCGCTGCGCATGGCTCGGGAGATGAGCGTGCCGCTCGTTGAGATCGTCCACCGGATGTCGGTGCTGCCCTGTGAGTTCATGGGCCTGCGGAGCCCGGTCCTGCGGCCCGGCGCCGACGCGTCGGCAGTGTTGTTCGATTGGGACCGGGTGACCGAACGCAACAGTTACACCGAGCCGCTGGTTCATCCCGAGGGAATCGACGCTGTCTGGGTACACGGCGAGCTGCTGCACTCCGAGGGCCGAATCCACGCCCCGAAGGACTTCGCCGGCCGCCACCTGCTCACACCCCCGAGGACAACCTGACCCGTTTCGGGTTCTGCTGCTGATGTGAGCGGAGGAACCGGGGTGCGGACGGGGGGAGTCGAACCCCCACACCCTTTCGGGTACCAGGACCTAAACCTGGCGCGTATACCAATTCCGCCACGTCCGCGTGGGCGCTCCAGCCTAGCTGCGATGATTGAGCGCAGCTTTGCTGATTGAGCGGGGACGGGCGGCGGTAGCCTGTGCGCGATGACCCAGCTCCCGAACCTGGCCACCACCAGTCTCGTCAACCCGCAGGCCGACATCTTCCATCGGCTGCTCCAGGACCGCATCGTCGTGCTCGGCACCGACGTCAACGACGAGATCGCCAACTACATCACCGCCCAACTGCTCTACCTAGAGGGCCAGGACAAGGAGAAGCCGATCTGGCTCTACATCAACTCTCCGGGCGGGTCGGTGACCGCCGGGATGGCCATCTACGACACCATGCAGTTCGTCGAGCCCGAGGTCGGCACCATCTGCATGGGTCTGGGGGCCTCCATGGGCCAGTTCCTGCTCTGCGCCGGTGCGCCGGGCAAGCGGTATGCGCTGCCGCATGCGCGGATCATGATGCACCAGCCGCTCGGCGGGGTGGAGGGCCAGGCGACTGACATCGCGATCCAGGCCGAGCAGATGGCCTACACCAAGCGCCTGCTGCAGGAACGGATCGCCCAACACACGGGCCGCACCTACGAGGAGATCGAGGCCGACTCCGACCGCGACCGTTGGTTCACCGCGGAGCAGGCCAAGGAGTACGGCATCATCGACCAGGTGATCGTCAAGCGCGGAGAGATGCTCTGAGCCGAGCGCACAATCGGGCTCAGCGCACGATACGGGTTCAGCGCACGATACGGGTTCAGCGCACGATACGGGTTCAGCGCACGATACGGGTTCAGAACACAAGGCGGGCTCAGCGCACGATACGGGTTCAGAACACAAGGCGGGCTCAGCGCACAAGACGGGTTCAGCGCACGATACGGGTTCAGAACACCATGGGGCTCGGCTCGCAGCTCATCGAGGCGTCCGACCCTGGTTGCGGGCGGCTTCGGCGCGGGAGCGCAGTTCGCTGACGCCGGCGGCGCGGTCGTCGTATCTGAACAGGGCCGACCCGCTCACGAATACGTTGGCGCCCGCGGCGGCGCATTCACCGATGTTGTCGGCATTGATCCCGCCGTCGACTTCAATGTCGATCTCGTGTCCGCCGCCGTCAACCATCGCCTTGGTCTCGGAGATCTTGTCGAGCAGCCGAATGTAGGTCTGGCCACCGAAACCGGGGTTCACGGTCATAATCAGGATGTGGTCGGTCTGCTCGAGCACGTGGGCGATCGTGTTCGCCGGTGTGTGGGGGTTGAGGACCACCCCGGCTCGGGCGCCGAGGCTCCGGATGTTGTTCAGCGAGCGGTGCAGGTGTGGGCATGCCTCGGCATGGACCATCACCGTGGAGCAGCCGGCCTCGACGAACCGCGGCACCAACTCGTCGGCATTGACGACCATCAGGTGGGCCTCGAAGGGAATCGTGAGATGGCGGCGCAGGCTCTTCACGACATCGGGGCCCATGGTGATGTTGGGGACGAACACTCCGTCCATCACGTCCCAGTGGATGCGGTCGACGCCGGCGTTCTCGAGATCGGTGCATTCCTGGCCCAGCCTCGCGAAGTCGGCGGGAAGGATGGACGGAGCAATTTCAATCGGACGACGCACATCCGCGACACTAATCGCGACGGCGCCGATACCGTCCCATTATGAGATTGCGCGTGACCGCCACGGCGCGGGACGGTGCCGGGGTGGCCCGGGCCACCGACGGCAGGATCGTCTTCGTCGAAGGCGCGCTTGCTGGCGAAACGGTCACCGCTGAGGTCTTGCGGGTCGACCGGCGTTGGTCTCGAGCACGGATAATCTCGGTGATCGAGACCTCGCAGGATCGGGTGCCAGTGCGCTGTTCGCACCAACTGGAGGGTTGCGGCGGTTGTGACCTGCTGCATGTGGCACCCGGCGCGCAACTGCGGATGAAGCAGTCGATGGTTGTCGATCAACTGGTGCGCGCGGGGGTGTCCGCCCCGGATCCGTCGCTGCGTTCGCTCGACAACGACGAGGGGCGCACGACTGTCAAGGCGGCGGTGGTCAGGGGTCGAGCCGGTTATCGGGTCCGATCCTCCCATGACGTGATCGTGCCAGACGTGTGTGGTGCGGTTGATCCCGCTGCCGAACAGCTGCTCGTCGATGGACGCTTCGGGGAGGCCAGCGAGGTCACGATCAGGATCGGCAACCGCACAGGCGAACGCATGGTTGTCGTCAAGGGCAGCGATTTCGGGGTTTCGGTTCCAGACGACGTCGGTGTAGTGACGATTGCTGAACTCCGCAGCGGCAGACGCGCCTGGATACACGAGGAGGCCGGTGGTCGTCGCTGGCGCGTCTCGGCCCGGTCGTTCTTCCAGAACCGGCCGGCCGGAGTAGACGCCCTGGTCGACGAGGTGACCATGATGGTGGACGACCTGGCCGACGACGGGGTCATGGTCGACGCCTATGCGGGCATCGGGATCTTCGCGGGTACTGTTGGAACGGGCCGCAGGGTGCATGTGATCGAGCGGACGAAGGACTGCACTGCCGATGCCCGGGTGAACCTCAATGGCAGTGATGCGCTGGTCATTACCGCCCCGGTCGAGAACTGGCGTCCGTCGCCCGCCGCGGTGGTGGTCGCCGACCCGGCTCGGGAGGGCCTCGGTGCGCGCGGCGTGCAGTCGCTGCTTCGGTCTGAGCCCGACCTCTTCGTGTTGGTCAGCTGCGATCCGAGTTCCTTCGCCCGTGACGCGAAACTGCTGGAGGACGCAGGCATGAGCCTCGACCGCTACACCGTGCTCGACATGTTCCCGGGGACCTCCCATGTGGAGACAGTCGCCGCTTTCGTCGCCTAGAGTCCGCGCGTGAGCGACGGTTTGGGCGCGCCCGAGAGTCCGATCCGCGACGCGCTGGTGGTTGCTGCGCTGCTGGTATGCACCAACGGCCCGGTGATGTATCTGGCTTGGCATGTGCTTCATGGTGCTCCGCAGTGGGAGGACCCGGCGGTGCGGGCGGTGTTCGCGGCGACCGCCGGCGCCTGTGCACTGGCGGTGGTGCTCGACTCTCAACGGGTGTCTGGTCGTCGCCTCCGCAGGCCGTCACGCCTCGGCGGCGCCTCGGTGGTCGCGTTCACCGCGGCGATTGTCGCTTCAAGCTTGTGGAGCTTGGACCCCTCGGTGACCCGGGCAAGGTCGGTCATCTATGTGGGTTTGGCCGCTCTGGCTTGGATCGTCGCCGATCTGGAGTTCGCCCGGTTCCGCAGGGCGGTCACGTTGATGCTAGCTGTGGTGCTGGCCGGGAGCCTGCTGGCGGTGGTGCTGTCGGACTCGATCGGTCGTGACCCCGACGGCAACTGGCGAGGTCTGTTCCTTCACGCCAACGAAGCCGCCCCTTTCGCCGCCCTGGCCGTGCTGTTGGCGCTTCCGAGACTCCTTGGACTCGGCGGCTTCGGTGCTGGCGGCGGACGCATCGGGGTCGCTGGAGTCGGCCTCGACGCCGGCGGCGGCCACGGACGCTTCGGGGTCGCTGCGGTCCGCGGACTCGTCGGCGGCCGGATACTGCCCGCATCGCTGGTTGTGATGGGGTTGCTTCTGTTGGAGCGCAGCGGGAGCCGCACCGCCTCGCTGGCCCTGCTGAGCGCGGTCGTCTGTGCCTCGGCGCTGGGGCTGGCCTCGGTCGGCTGCTCCCGGTTCGGCCTGCGGGCCGTGCGCATCGTGTTGCCCGGAGCGGTCCTGGCCGCGGTTGCCGCAACCGCCGCGGTCATCGAGTTGTGGGGCAGTTCTATGCTGGCTTCGCGGCGCGCCGTGTGGGATTTCGCCTGGGGCAGGATCGGCGAACGTCCGATCCTCGGTCACGGCTGGTTCACCGCCTGGGAGGTGGACGGTTTCGTCGGCGCCGAAGACCTGCTCAACCCCGGCAGCGCCCAAAACAGCTTCCTGGAGGTGTGGCTGGGTGCGGGTCTGCTTGCGCTGGCGCCCTTCGCGGTGATCATCGCAACAGCGCTCTACCGTTCCGGTCGGTCCCTGTGGCGTGAACCGACCCCCGAGACATGGACCTGGTTCGCGCTGGTCGTGTTCTTGGTGGCGGTGAACCTGACACTGAGCTTCGTGCTGTGGTTCTCCTACAGTTGGGTGCTGCTCATGAGCGCCGCCCTTCGCCCGACCGGCACCAGTCAGCAGGGGTCGGGTTCTGCGAGCAGGCGCGTCGGCGAACAGGCGGGTGGGCGCCGCATGGTCCCGTCTATCCCGATGTCGCCGCAGGGGGCGTCGGCGTCGCGACGTTGCGCTGAAGCACTGAGTGCTGCGCGTTCGGCTGTTTCGCTGAACTCCCTCGCGCCCTCGAGAGGAATGGCCGTACCGTTGCGATCGTGGCCGCATGGCGACCCGTCAGCGGACGAGGAGGCGATGTGAAGCGAGCTCATGGGGTTGCGGCGACGATAGCGCGCGCGGTAATGGTCAAGTTCTTCGCGGCTTCACGACTGCCGGGCTTAGTTGCCGTAGGTGTGGTTCTGTTTGCGTTCTGGCCGGTGCTTCTCGGTGGTGGGAGTTTTGTGGCTGCCGACATTGTCCAAAGTCACGCGGCGCCTTTCGATGCCTATCTGCCGGAGGATTTCACCCTTGAGACGGACTCTACGGATCCGATCAATATTCACTCCCACTGGGCGCCTTTGGTTGCGGATTTACGGTCGGGAGACGTTGGCTGGTGGACGTCTGATCTCGCGGGTGGTCAGCCGACTATGAAGGGTGGTCTGCCGGTGTTCAACATCGGCTATCTGGTGGTGCCTGACTGGTTCGCGCCCGGTCTGGTTGCTGCGCTCCGTTCCCTTGTCGCCATCGGGTTGACGTATGGATTTGTGAGGTCTCTGGGGTTGATGCGCGTGTCGGCGCTGGCAGGCGGAGTGGCCTTCGCGTTCTCTGGTTTCATGGTCAGTTGGATGAACTGGCCGCAGAGTTCGGTAGCGGCTTTGGCGCCTGGATTGCTTTGGGCTTTGGAGCGCCTGCTGCGTGACCCGAAGTTGTGGCGGTCGGTTCCGCTGGGTCTTGTGGTGGCAGCGATGGCATGGTCGAATTTTCCGCAGGTGACGGTGTTGGTGCTGGGTGGGGCCTTCGTCTACGGAGCGATTCGGTTGACGTCTGAATTGAGGAGCGGTGCTGCTGCTCAGCGTGTTGCGCTCAGCAGCGTTGTGGTGCCGGTCTTGTTGGCTGCGGTCCTTGCAGCCTTGTTGGCGGCGCCGCACCTTATCGGTTTCGCCGAGTACCTTGATTGGGGCGACACGAGCTATCGGAATTGGGATGCCGCCGACTCGTCGGCTGATTTCAAGTACCTGCTGACCGCGGTGGCGCCGGCAGTCTGGGGCCACGGGTCGTTCGGGCCTCTGTGGTTCGGTGACGCAGGATGGAACGAACCCCACGCATATGTCGGAGCGTCTGTGGCGCTGCTCGCGCTGTTGGGATTCGTGAGTGGTGTGAGCCACCCGGATCGACGCTGCCGATCAGTGGTTGTGGCGCTCGCTTCGGTTGCTGGTCTCGGCGTGCTGATCGGTTTCGTCGGCGGACCGGTCAGCGTGCCGCTGCGTGAACTGGCAGGCAGTCTTTTCGGGGCGTTGGCCCGGGCGAAAGTCTTGTGGAACCTCGGCGTCGCACTGGTTGCAGCTTTCGGTGTGGAGCGGTTGGCCGGGCGCGACCGGTCAGGTTCATCTCGGTCTTTGGGGCGCAGCGTGGTCGTGGCGTCGGCTCTCGGGTTGGTGCTGGTCGTCGCTTTCGTGCCGTTCGGCGCAGACTGGTTCGACGAAGCCACTAGCCGGGGTGTGTTGCGCGAGGTGCTGGCCGTGTCGCTCGTGCCGGCCATGGCGGCGATTGCAGTCGCGGTGATCGTCCTGGCACGGGTTCGCGGTTGGCTCACGGTCGGCGCCGCCGGCTGGGCACTTGTCGCCGTCGTCGGTTTCGAGATGTTGAGTTTTGTGATGCCGGTTCACACCATTGCCGAGTCAGACCAACGCTTGACTGCAACACCGGCGCATTCCGTGGTGTCTGAGTTGCTGGCACCGGGCGAGCGGTTGAGTGGTGAGGGCTGGACTTTCTTTCCTTCGACGACTGCATTGTTCGATATCGATGATGCTCGCGGCCATGTGATCAAGTCTGCGGGTTACAACGCGCTGTACCGAGCCGAGGTTCCCGAGGCCCTGACGCTCGGCGAGGGTAGAGCCACCCCGACTTGGCCGTATATCCCCTTTGATGCCGACATTGCGTCGCCGGTTTGGGATGCCATGGCTGTCGGTGTCTGGGCACAGTTTCCCACCAGCACGCCACCTGGCAGCCGGATCGCGCCGACCGCCGCGGTTGGTGGTGCCGACCCGGCCCGCGAGGTGCTCACCGCGACTCTGTCTTCCCCGCCTGGAGGGCTCAGGGCAGTTCTTGTCGAGGTGATCGCCAACGTCGGATCAGAGATTGACGTTGACATTGAAGCCGCGGGCCAACGAAGTTCTGAGAGGCGGTTCATTGCACCCCAAGAGTCCGGTGAGCAGTCGTTCGCTTTTCTTGGTGAAGACCTGCCGGCTGGGACTCCCGTATCGATTCGTGTGAGCTCGCCTTCACCACCTGAACTTGTGCGTGTCGGGACCAACGAGTCGGGTGCCGTAGCGGCTGGAATGATCGCGGGCGATGACGAATTTCGCCTGGCCCGAACCGGTGATGTCCTGCTTGTCGAGCGTCCGAACGCATCGTTTGTGCGCCTTGCAGACGCGGCCGTGGTCGAGGCGGATGTGGACCGCTCGGCACGGGCAGTTGCTGCGAGAGAGCCGGGCGCGCGATCCGTTGTGGTCGACCGGGATCTGGGACTCCCATCCGAGCCTGCTGCGGACTCCGAACTCGAGGTTCTCAGCGTTGCGCTCGGGCGTGACCGCATCGACACCGTCGTGCGCGCGGACCGGGCCGCGGTCGTGGTCGTCTCGGTTTCGGACTATCCGGGCTGGAGGGCCACAGTTGACGGCCGAAGCGCGCAGACAGTCACCGCGGACGCGGCGTTCGTGGGGGTTGCCGTGCCCGAGGGCGAACATTCGGTCACCTTGACGTTCCGTCCGAGCCATCTTGTAATCAGCCTGCTGCTCGCAGGATCAGGTATCGCGTTGGCGATTGGTCTGCTTGGAATCGGATGGGTTCAACGAACGCGCCGGCCCGGCCTGATCGGAGCAGGAGCTTCGGGGGTTGCGGCGTGATCGAAGAGTCCTGTGGGCATCGCTCGGTGGCCCTCTTGGAAAGTTTGACATAGCACTGTTTGACATCGCGCGGCAGGTGGTGAGTTTGCCCGTTCGTTGAGAGTTCGTTCGGTTTTCTATGGTGCGGCTGTGCTCGGGCCGATGCTCAGCGGGGTCGGCTTGGAGGCGAGTTTGCAGCGTCCTCCGGGTCCGCCCGCTGGGTGCCGCGCCCGACACGGCGCCGCACGGCGCGTGCCACTCGAACAATCGGGCTACGCGCCAACTCCACATGCAGGGCTTCGTTCTGTTCGTGTAGCGCTTCGTTCCGTTCGTTCAGGGCGTGGTTCTGTTCGTGTAGTGCGTGGTATTGTTCGTGGAGCGTGTGGTGTTGTTTGTTCAGGGCTTCGTTCTGTTCGTGT
>JAHQYN010000113.1 GCA_024421085.1 Acidimicrobiia bacterium | reverse complement strand
CTCGTCGCGCCGCGCGAGCGGTGTCTGGGCGATCGCCGCGGCCGGCAGTTCATAGCCGACCTCAGCGAGGGTCTGCGGCGGGCGCTCCACTGCGCCCCCAACCGAGTGTGGGCGCGCCGGCCTCGGGCTCTTCGGGGCCGGGGGTGTCGAAGCCGGGCGCGTCGGGGACGGACTCGGACGCGCCAAAGCCGGGCACGTCGGGGACGGTCTCGGGGGCATCGGGGGCGGGGTCGTCGGGGACGGACTCGGACGCGCCAAAGCCGGGCACGTCGGGGGCGGGCACGTCGGGGACGGACTCGGACGCGCCAAAGCCGGGCACGTCGGGGACAGTCTCGTCGGGGACGGACTCGGACGCGCCAAAGCCGGGCACGTCGGGGACGGTCTCGGGGGTGTCGGGGGCGGGGTCGTCGAACAAACCCGGCGCCGCCGGCGGGCCGACGGGTGCCACAGCCAGCCGCATATGCTCGAAAGCGGCCGGGGTGGCGACGCGGCCCCGCGGAGTGCGCATCAGCAGACCCTGTTGGATCAGATAGGGCTCGTACACGTCCTCGACGGTCTCGGACGGTTCGCTGACTGCGATGGCGAGCGTTGACAGACCGACTGGTCCGCCGCCGAACCGTCTGCAGACCGCGTCGAGCACGGCTCGACTGGCCTTGTCTAGGCCGAGTTCGTCGACACCGAAGAACGCCAGACCGTCGGCTGCCACTTCCGCGTCGATACGGCCGTCGCGTTCGACCTCTGCGTAGTCGCGCACCTGGCGCAACAGCCGGTTGGCGATACGCGGCGTTCCCCTGGCCCGACGGGCGATCTCCCAGGCACCCGTCTCTGTGACGTCGACACCGAACACTTGGGCCGACCGCAAGGCGATGGACTTGAGATCGCCGATGTCGTAGAAGTCGAGGCGCGCGACCAGCCCGAACCGGTCCCGAAGCGGTCCGGTTATCAAGCCGGTACGGGTGGTGGCACCCACCAGCGTGAAGCGGGCCAACTCAAGGGGAATCGAACGGGCGGCCGGGCCCTTGCCCAAGACGATGTTGATCCTGAAGTCCTCCATAGCCGGGTAGAGGACTTCCTCGACCGGGCGCGGCAGGCGATGGATCTCGTCGATGAACAGGACATCGCCGTCTTCGAGCTTCGACAGGATCGAGGCGAGGTCGCCGGACCGTTCCAACGCCGGGCCCGAGGTGACCAGCAGATGCGAACCCATCTCGGCGGCGATGATGTGCGCCAGGGTGGTCTTGCCCAGCCCGGGCGGACCGGCGAACAACAGGTGGTCCACTGCATCGCGGCGTTTCGAGGCAGCGCCGAGAATCACCCGCATATGGCTCTTCAGTTCTGTCTGGCCGACGAACTCGGCGAGGGTCCGCGGGCGCAGTCCGGGCTCAGCGAGCAGTTCGGCATCGGTCTCCGTCTCGCCCGGCGAGAGCAGGTCAGGCGAGAGCAGGTCGCTCTCAGACTCGGGCTCGTTGAGCAGCTCCTCGCGCATCCGCTCAGTCCCCCGATGCCAGGCGACGCAGAGCGTCTCTCAACAGCGCGCCGGCATCACCGTGCGGGGGCGCATCCACGAGCACCGCATGTATCTCTTCAGGGCCGTATCCGAGGCTCTCCAACGCGGCGCGGACGTCGCCGTGGACCGCCTGGGGTGTCGACGCATCCGCTCCGTCTGCGACCACTGAGGCGTAGTCGCCGCTGGGAATGTCGAGTCTGCTCTTGAGTTCCATGACCAACCGGGCGGCTGTCTTGCGCCCCACCCCGGGCACGAGGCAGAGCGCGGCGAGGTCGTCGTGGGCCACCGCGACGCGCAGCGCGGCGGGCCCATGAACCGACAGGATGGCGAGCGCCAGCGCCGGGCCGACCCCGTGGGCGCTGATCAAAGACTCGAACACGCGGCGTTCGTCGATGGTCGTGAAGCCGTAGAGGGTGTCGCTGTCCTCGCGCACCGCATGATGGGTGTGGAGGAAGACCTCGCTGCCGACCGAGCCGACCGAGCCGACCGACGCCGCGGTCGAGGGAGTCACCTGCACCCGGTAGCCCAGGCCGCCGACCTCGATCAACAGTTCTGATTCCGAGTTGCGGTCGAGCAGCTGCCCCCTCACAGAACCGATCATCGCCGCGCTCCCGCGACACTGCGCGAACCCGTGTGGGCGACATGACACAGCGCCACCGCGACAGCATCGGCAACGTCTGCTGGTTTAAGGCGCTTCGGCAGACCCAACAGAGTCTGAACCATCTGAGAGACCTCTTCTTTGTCTGCGCCGCCCCAACCGGCCACAGCCTGCTTGACCTCGTTGGGCGAGTACTCGACCACCGAGCAGCCCGCTGACACCGCTTCGACCATGACTATCCCACTGACCATACCGACCGACATCGCGGTCAGGGCGTTCTGTTGAAACAGCACCCGCTCAACAGCCACCACGGCGGGGCTGAGTTCGCCGATCAGGGCCCGGACCTCCCGCTGAACCTCTGCCAATCGGGTGGGGCGCTCCAGGCTCGGGTCGGTTCGGATCACTCCAGCCGCGACCGCTCTGGGCTTGCGGCCGTGCTCGACGCAGCCGTAGCCGCAGCGTGAAAGACCTGGATCGATTCCGAGCACGAACATACGTACGACTCTAGTCGCCGAGGGCGCCGCGGGCGCGGCATACCGCGGCCAGCAGTTCCGCAGCGGCGCGACCGGCGGGATTCAGCCCGCTCTAACAGACTCCATGAGGCCAGCGGCAGCTTCGGAGTTGTCCTGCACATCCTGCACGTCATCGAGGTCGTCGAGCATGTCGATGAGGTTGAGCAGCTTCTTGAGCTCGCCGCCGTCTGTCAGCTCCACAGTCGATGTGGGCAGCATCGTGAGGTCCGCGAACTCGACGGGCACCTCGGCGCCGTCAAGCGCGTCACGCACCTCGTTGAGGTCGCCCGGCGCGGTGATTATCCGCCACACCTCCCCCTCGTCTTCGATGTCCTCCGCGCCCGCGTCCACGGTCAGGAGCATCAGCTCCTCCTCGTCGACCGACGCCGGCACCAGCACCACGCCCTTGCGCTCGAACTGCCAGGACACTGCCCCCGGTTCGGCCAGCGAACCGCCGTGCTTGGTCAGCGTGGAACGGACCTCGCTCGACGTGCGGTTGCGATTGTCGGTCAGGCACTCGATCAGCAGCGCGATCCCGCCCGGGGCGTACCCCTCATAGGTGACCTGTTCGTAGCTGACGCCCTCGAGTTCACCGGTTCCGCGCTTGACCGCCCGCTCGATCGTGTCGAGTGGCACGGAGTTGTCACGCGCCTTCTGGAACATCGTCCGCAGAGTCGGATTCGCGTCGAGGTCTCCGCCGCCGGTCCTGGCTGCCACCTCCACCTGCTTGATCAGCTTGGCGAAGAGCTTGCCGCGTTTGGCGTCGGCAGCCCCCTTGCGGTGTTTGATTGTCGCCCACTTGGAATGCCCGCTCATGGACGGAATCTACCCGCTGCGCTGTGACCGCGGCCAACGGGCATCGATGATGCCCGCCTTTGACAACCAGCGACGGTGCAGCCGGTCGTCGCCCGACAGCTCTGGATGGAAGGCCGCAACGGTGACCGGACCCCTGCGGCACAGGACCGGACTGCCGTCGAGGGTGGCGAGCGCCTCGACGTCGGGGCCGAGTCGGGTGACCAGCGGAGATCGGATGAACACCGCGTGGAACGGCGTGTCGAGGCCGGTGACGTCTATATCGGTCTCGAAACTGTCGATCTGGGTGCCGTAGCCGTTGCGTTCCACGGTCATGTCCAACACTCCCAACGCCACTTGATCGTCGCGTCCGTCGCAGACCTCTGAAGCCATCAGGATCAAGCCTGCGCAGGTCCCGAAGACTGGCAAGCCCGCGTGTGCCCGAAGCTGCAGCGGCTCGAGCATCTGCGACCGCTCGAGCAGCATCGACATTGTGGTCGACTCGCCGCCAGGGACCACCAGCGCATCGACCGCCTCCAACTGCTCGGCGGTGCGTATCTGGGGGGCCGCGCACCCGAGGGACTCAAGGATCGTCGCATGGGCCGCGAACGCACCCTGAAGGGCGAGAACTCCAACGGTCGGTGCTACCAACCCCGATCAGCCATCTTCACGTCGAGGGTTGAGGTCTCCTGGCCGACCATCGCATCGCCGAGACCAGTGGAGACCTTCACCAAGATTGCCGGATCCTGATAGTGGGTGGTCGCCTCCACAATGGCCGACGCCATCTTCTCAGGACTCTCGCTCTTGAAGATTCCTGAACCGACGAACACCGCCTGCGCTCCGAGCTGCATCACCAGCGATGCGTCCGCGGGCGTGGCGATGCCGCCAGCGCAGAAGACCGGCACCGGGAGCTGCCCCGTGCGGGCAACCTCTTGAATCAACGGGAGGGGCGCCTGGAGTCGTTTCGCCCACTCGAAAAGTTCCGCGGAGTCTGCTCTGGTCAGTTTGCCGACGTCGCCGGTGATCGAGCGCAGGTGGCGCACCGCCTCAACCACGTTGCCGGTCCCGGCCTCACCTTTGGAGCGAATCATGGCCGCCCCCTCGCTGATGCGCCGCAGAGCCTCACCCAAGTTGGTGGCACCGCAAACGAACGGAACCGTGAAAGACCACTTGTCGATGTGGTGGGCTTCATCAGCGGGTGAGAGCACCTCTGACTCGTCGATGTAATCGACACCGATGGCCTCGAGCATCTGCGCTTCCGCGAAATGGCCGATGCGGGCCTTGGCCATGACCGGTATTGAGACCGCTGCCCGAATGCCCTGGATCATCTCCGGATCAGACATGCGGGAAACCCCGCCGTCTCGGCGAATATCGGAGGGCACCCGTTCAAGGGCCATCACTGCGACTGCCCCGGCATCCTCGGCGATCTTCGCGTCGTCAGGGTTGACAACGTCCATGATGACGCCGCCCTTGAGCATCTCGGCCAAACCCCGCTTCACCAGAGTCGTCCCTCTCTCGCGCTGTTTGTTGTGTCCCATGCGGACCATCTTAGGACCGTTGCGGCGCGACGACGCAGTCTCGGTCGATCCCTGTCGTCTCGGCGCACCGGTCGGGGCAAATCCTCGAAGAGCAGAAGCAACTCATCGCGCCCTGTCGTCTCGGCGCGCAGGCCGGGGACTGCACACGGGTGCGAACCTGCCTCCATGGACGGGGCCACGTCGGGCGAGGGTTGGGATTCGCTTCTCCGGCGCTTGAGAGGGCGGAAGCCAGGCACTGGGCTGGAGGTGCGGGTCGTGGGCAAACTCCGAGAAGCACCGGTGCTTGACAAACCAATCTACGATCCCGACAATGCGGGATCGCGCATGTGGCAGAACGGAGCGTGATCGATGCCAACCACCGCAACCCCTCGATTCCGGCGGTACCGCGCCTACACCGGTTTCGTCACGACACCTCGCTACTTCGATGACAGTCCCCAACAGTTCCTCGATGTTGCACCGTCGGGAACGGGCATCCTGCAACGCGTCCTGCATGTCCCCGACTACCAGTTCAACCTCGAAGATCGAGCCGACAATTTCGGGCTGCTCGAAGAAGCGGCGGAGTGTCTAGCACAGTCCCACTGTCAGGTGATCGGCCAGGTCGGCTCCAACTGGGTCCACTGCCAGGGCACCACGGGGCCCGATGAGATCGTCGCCTTCTGCGACGAGTTGTCGTCGCGGGTCGGGGCTCGTTTCTTGATGGCTGGTCAGTGCCTCGTTGAGGGGCTTCGGGAGATCGGCGCCTCCACCATCGCTGTCGCCAACGGGTACTTCCGGCCCGACTGGTCCGCGGGGATCAACAACTATCTCGAAGCGGCCGGGTTCGAGATCTTGTGGGCAGGCGACCTGATTGATCAGGGTCTCGTCGCGGACCACGCCGAGAAGCTGGACATCGAAGCCGCTTCGCTGTGGGACTATCCCAACCACCTGATGGTGGCCGCGGCTGCCAGCGCCCACGAGAGCGCCCCGAGCGCGGACGCCATCGTCCAGACCGGTGCCGGTTTCCGAATGCTCGGCGTGATCGACACGGTCGAGGGGCTCACCGGCAAGCCGGTGGTGGCCTCAGACGCAGCGCTGTACTGGGCGATGCTCAAAGAGCTGGGGTTGCAGGCGAACCCCGGCTACGGCGTGCTCATGTCGGAGTGTCTGTGACAGAGAAGATCCTTGCGCTGTGGGCTGTGCCTCGCTCAACGTCAACAGCGTTCGAGTGGATGATGCGCATGCGCGGCGACATGACCTGCTTCCATGAGCCCTTCGGCGAGGTGTGGTATCAGGGTGAGTCGCCTGACTGGCCGAGGCTTCGAGCAGAAAGCGTGCGGACCCCGGGGCTGACTTACGAATCGGCATGGGCGCGGGTTCAGGCCGCGGCGCGCATCGGCCCGGTGTTCATCAAGGACTTCCCGCACTACCTCGACGCGTTGTGGGGCGATTCGTTCTTCGACTGCTTCACCCACAGCTTCTTGATCCGCGACCCCGCCAAGGCCATCACCTCGATGTACAAGCACTGGCCCGACTTCCACATCGCCGAGACCGGTTTCGCCGAACAGCGCGCGCTCTTCGACTATCTGACTGCCAGACACGGCCGGCCGCCACCGGTGATCGACAGCGACGACCTGTTGGAGGACCCGGCCGCGGTTGTGGAGGCCTGGTGCGAGGCTGTCGGGATCCCGTTCATCGCCGAGGCACTGCACTGGGCGCCCGGCGAACGTAAGGAGGTGAGCTGGTGGGACGGAGGCTCGTTCCATGAGAACCTGCGCAACTCCCGGGGGTTGGAGTCCCGGCCACGGACTACGATCGACATGTCCGACGCACCGAGCCGAGTCCGCGAGGTACATGGGCTGATGCGCCCCCACTACCAACACTTGTCGGCGCATCGGATCGGGGCGGCATGACCACAGTCGCCGAGATCGTCGCCAATGACCTGTGTGTCGGTTGCGGACTATGCGAAGCGGTCAGCGGGGGGCGGGCGACAATGGTGATGACCCCCGACGGTTCTCTGCGCCCGACTCCAGTGGACGCTTTCAGCGCAGCGGAGGAAGCAAGGATCATCGCCGCCTGCCCTGGTGTCGTGGCCGAAGCTCGATCTGCACCGCACCTGCCACTGGACCCCGTCTGGGGGCATCACGGCACCATGCGCTACGCTTGGGCCGCCAACCCTTCGGTGCGCTTCGAGGCCGCCACCGCTGGCGTGCTCACCACTCTCGGCCAGTATCTGCTGCACTCACACGCGGCGGCTTTCGTCTTGCACACCGGCGCCGACCCGGCCCGACCGATTAGGAGCCGCTGGGTGATCAGCGAGACGCCACAGGAGGTTCAGGCCAACACCGGGTCGAGGTACGGACCCACTGCCCCGCTGGCCGGAATCGAGCTCGCCCTTGCGCGCAACGAACCCTTCGCGGTGATCGCCAAGCCCTGTGATCTCGGAGCGCTGCACCGGCTGAGTTCGCTCGATCCCCGCATAGACCGCCTCGTGGTGGCGCGGTTGGCCATGGTGTGCGGTGGTCAGTCACGGCTGTCGAAGTCACGGCTGCTGCTGGAGGAGCTGGGCGTCGACGAGTCCGAGGTCTCGGTGTTCCGATATCGGGGCCACGGAAATCCCGGGCCGACCCGGGTGGAGACCAGCGGAGGTGACGTGTTCGAGATCGGCTATCTGCAGATGTGGGAGGACGAAGGGACCTGGGATGTCGAGACCCGCTGCAAGATCTGCCCCGACGCGCTCGGCGAAGCGTCCGACGTAGCTGTGGCCGACGTGTGGCCGGGCGGCGCCCCGACCGGTGAGGACGAGGGGTTCAGCGGCATCATCGTGCGCAGCGACTACGGCGAGTCGCTCGTTGAACGTGCCCATGGCGACGGTTGGCTGGTGCTTGGCGAGACGATCAGCCCGCGTGAGTTCGACGACCTCCAACCTCATCAGGTCCGCAAGAAGGTTGCTCTGGCGGCCCGCTATGAGGGTATGGCCGACGCTGGGGTTGCGCCCTTGACCACCCACGGGTTGCGGGTTGCCGAACTGGGCGACCGCTTGGGCCCAGCCGAGTCTGCGGCACAGCGCACCGGTGCCGCAACCCGGATGCGCCGGGCACGAGCATGAGGATTGAACGGATCAACGTCTGGGCTCGATTGGCGACGATCGTGCTCACTTCTCACACCGGTCACGAGCATGAGGATTGAACGGATCAACGTCTGGGCTCTGGAGTTGCCTCTGGCGCGCCCCTATTCGCTTTCGGGGGGCATCTGCACTTTGATCGTCTGGACTCCACCTTGGTGAGGCTCGACACCGACGAGGGTCTCAACGGTTGGGGTGAAGCCTGCCCGTGGGGCTCCACCTATCTGCTGGCCTTCGCCCGAGGGATCCGAGCAGGCATCGAGGAACTGGCACCGGTGATCCTGGGGCAGGACCCTCGCCGCACCGAGGTCGTCTATCAGGCCATGAACAGGGCGCTGCCCGGTCACCCCTACGTCAAGTCCGCAATCGATATGGCCTGCTGGGACTTGGCTGCACTCTCCGCCGGTCTCCCCCTGTGCGACCTGCTCGGTGGTCGTGCCGGCGGTGAGGTTCGCTTGCATTCGTCGATTCCGTAGCAAATCTTGATCGTTCACGATTTTCCGGGTTGGTGACGCGCCGGCCTGGTTGAACGGTGTCCGCCCGCGTGTCCGTGGGGAAGCACGCAGGTTGCTTTGGCGACAGGCATGTACTCACCGCAGACGCGTCTCCCTCGCCGGGCGGGAGCCGGCGTCTCAGCGGACGCGTCACTGAGGGCGCTCACCTTCTCGGTGGCGTGCTGTCTGAAGTATGCGCGATCCTCGGCGGCTTCGTTGAGCACAAAATCGCTCGGCATCGTTTCTGTCAATCGCAGCCGCCCGCCGCCGAGATCGTCTAGGTGGCAACAGTTCTGGAGACGCTGCGCAGCCCGTTTCAATGTCCTGTGATGAGCGTCGACCTTTTTGGCTACCCGTGCCTTGGTCGCGTTTTCACCGAGTTCAGCGACGGCGATCAGGAAATCCTGGTCGCCGTCGGACAAGTCCGACCATGCCGGAACGACCACGTTCTCAACGAAAGATGCCTCGGAAAAGGCGATTGCGTCTTCCACGGCTGCGGCGTCAATTGGGTATGACGGCGCTCCGGCGATCTTCCAAGCGTTGTCACCGATCAACTGCAGTTTGTACGGCAACGGTCCCGATGCGCCGACGGCCAGACGCAGTGCATCCCGGTCGAAAGTTCCGCCGGCATCGCGAACCGGTTGGTGCAGACCTTCCATGACATCAGCCTGGGAGAGGGCTGGCATGTCCTGTTTCGCGCACCGACGGAAGAACGTCAATTTCTTGTCCAACAACAACGTGTGTTTCATTTCCGAAAGCCCTGCTGAAACAACGGCCAACGGCAACTGTTCTCGCTTGGTGATGTATTGAAGGTCAGAAGAGAACCGCCGTAGTTCGTCGCGATCTCCACTTTGAAGTTCGTCCAAAGTCAAGAGAACCGATGTGTTCTCGCGTCCAGCGGCCTCCGCCAACGCGGTCAGCAAGTCTCTCACGTCCCAGTCCGGTCTCATCTCTTCAATGATCGCATGCCTGACAGAAACGGGACCGACCCCCAATCCCGACACGCGTGATGCCCTTCCGTGGTCCGGGTGCGCTTGTTTGACCGCTTCATGTGTGTCCCGGGCGCGCGCTAGAGCGTTCTTTATCCGATGCGGCAGCTCAGCTGTAGAAGCATCCAGTGCCACCACGACCCAGCCCTCGGCTGCACAAATGTGGAGCTTCGCGTTTTAGGTCGGGGTGAGGGTTTCGAGGAGCGCCCAGTTGGGTTTGCCAGCGTAGAGCAGGGTGCGGATCCGGTAGTTCGCAAAGTTGGTGAACCCGAAGGCGCCGCGTTTGACGCGTTTGGCTAGGTTGTTGGCGGCTTCAGTGGCTGCGTTTGTGACTTTGGCTTTGTGCCAGTTCGAGATTTGGGTGCGCCAGCTCCACAGGGTCCGGCCCAGCCGGTTGATCTCTTCGGGTAGCCAGGGGTCTTGGAAATCTTCGGCGAGTTGGT
>JAHQYN010000112.1 GCA_024421085.1 Acidimicrobiia bacterium | reverse complement strand
CGGATAGCTATTACTTTGACAATACCGCGGTTGACCGGGAGCCGTACATGGCACCCGGTTTGGTCACACCGGAGAAAGCAGCTCGAGGCAAACTACCGACTGATGTGTGGTGGCACACGATAGTTTCACCAACTGGCAAAGAAAAGACGGGATATCCGACCCAGAAACCCGAAGGAATCCTGAGGCGTATCGTGCAAGCGAGCAGCCGGGAGGATGACTGGGTTCTGGACTTCTTCGCGGGAAGCGGCACAACTGGCGCGGTCGCCTCGAAACTCGGTCGGCGTTTTGTGCTAGTGGACAACAATCCCGAGGCGATCGGCGTGATGCGTAAACGCCTTAGAGATGGCACACTCAGTTCATCCATCGAATATCTCGACCTTTCCGAGGCACGCTCCTTCAGATCGGACACACTCAGTGCCTGACCAGGGTTTAGACAGCGACACGTCGCATCTTGCTTCGATAGCACATGAAGGCGAGCAGTGTCTCGGGTTTCCACACAGGCAGCCCGTGGATAGTGTCCAGCGGGATACGGGGCTGCCAGCGCGCCACCCGATACTCGGCCAAGCGTCTAGGTGGCTTGCCTTGCCCCCAGTATCCGATCGCGGCGACTGTGGGGCGACGCAACCAGTTGCGGACCTGCGCGCAAGACCTCCCCACCGACCCCGACCTCAAACGCGAAGCCCCTAAAAACGTCAGTTTTCTGTCTCTCAACAAAGTGTGCTTCACGCTCGGCAGTCCCGCTGCGACGAACGCTAGAGGCTTGCCTTCCCGTCTGGTAATGTGCTGCAGGTCGTTGGCCAAGCGCCGTGCTTCTGCCGGGTCGATGCTGTGAATCTCGTCGACGCTCAACAGCACAGACGTTCCGTTGCTGTGCGCTGCGTCAGCAAGGCCTGCGAGACGATCCCGAATCCCTACGCGTGTATGTGGGTCGCGGTTGTGCGTTGTGCTGATCCGGCCTGCGACGGGACCCAGTTTGATGCCGATGGACTTCTCGACAGTCCGCAACGTTTGAGTATGGTTCATGTTTAGCGATTCGACTGTCCGCTCGGCATGTTCGACAGCGCCGACGATCCGGTCCAGCAGTCCGACGGTGCTGGCGTCCATCGAAAGAACAACCCAGCCGTCACGAACCGCCCGGTCTTCGAGTTCGTTGAGCGTCACAGTTTTGCCTGACCCGCGCACACCCAACAGAATGCTGGTGTATCGTTTGTCGTTCGGTCCAGACACCAGACCGTCGCCCAGACTTGAAAGGATCAGGTCTCGCCCGACCATCGACAGAGGGCTTTTGCCGAAATGTGGCGAGAACGGACTGATCGACGGTGTGCCAAGAAATGATTCGTTGTCCACGCCGCCCACCCTAGCCACACAAGCCCAGTTTCTCACAACTTGTGAACTTGCCTCATCACTTGTGAACTTGCCTCACAACCCACGTCTTGGGGAAACCGGGCTGGCGAGTTTCGTTGGCAGAGCGCCTGTCCAGCCGGTTTCAATCCTCTCTCGGCGACGTGTGCCCCTACCTCCTGTAGTTCTGGTGATTCTGGGCGTTGGTGCAAGGTCTAGCCGCGCGGCCTCGCAGGGCCGTCGGGGTCGGGTCAGCCGGGGTCGGGTCAGCCGGGACCGGGGCCTATTGCCAGGGTTCCGTTGTGACCGCCGAAACCGAAACTGTTCGACAGCGAGGGGCCCGGGACCCACGGCCGGGGTGCGCCGACCACGACATCGATGTCGGGCATCTGCGGATCGAGTGACTCGTGGCCCGCGGTGGGCGGAATGAGTCGACGGTCCATCGAGAGCAGGACCGCCACGGCTTCGAGGGCGCCGGCACCGCCCAACGCGTGGCCGGTGACGCCCTTGGTGGAGGTGATGATCGGCCCGGGCAGGCCGAAGATCTCGGCTATGGCTGCCGCCTCGGCGGCGTCGTTCTTGTCCGTCGAGGTGCCGTGTGCGTTGATGTGGACGACATCGTCGGCGCAGAGACCGGCATCGGTGACAGCGAGGCGCATGCAGGTGATGGCACCTGTGCCACCGGGGGCGGGCGCGGTGATGTGGTGGGCATCGGCGGTGGAGGCCGATCCCAGGATCTCTCCGAGTATTGCGGCACCCCGCGCCTCTGCGAAAGACCATTCCTCGAGCACCAGGACCGCGGCGCCCTCAGCCATGACGAATCCATCCCGGCGCGGGTCGAAGGGGCGGCTGATTCCACTGCCCGAGAGTGCGGTCATGTTGGTGAAACCGGCGACAGCGGTCGGTGTGAAGGGGGCCTCGCTGCCTCCGGCAAGCACCGCGTCGCAGATTCCGTTGCTGATGAGGCGTGCCGCGTTGCCTATGGCGTGGGTCCCGGCGGCACAGGCGGTGACGGTGTTCTCGCAGGGGCCCTGCCAGCCGTGCCGCATCGACAGGGTGGCCGAGGCAGCGTTGGTCATTATCATCGGCACCAGGAACGGCGAGACGCGTCGGTCGCCCTTGGTGAGCCGAACCTCAATCTGTGTCTCGAGGGTCTCGATTCCGCCGACACCGGTCCCGATGAAGGTGCCGCGGCGCACCGGGTCGACAGTCAGCTCACCGGCTTGCGCCAGCGCCTCGGAGGCAGCCGCCACGGCGAGCTGGGTGAAGCGGTCGCAGCGCCTGAGCTCTTTGGGATTCTCGAAATATGGCGAGGCGTCCCAGTCTTCGAGCACCCGCGGCCCGACGGGCGCGGGGGAGCACAGGCCGTCCCAGAAGGCATCGACTCCGATTCCGCACGGGGCGACGACGCCGATGCCGGTGACGGCGACGCGGCGAGACGGCATCAGAGCTTGGAGAGGATCAAGTCGTAGGCGGCCCGGACGGTCAAGACCCCGTCGAGCTCCTCTTCTTCGACGTTGACATCGAATTCCTCCTCGAGTGCCATTACCAGTTCGACGAGGTCGAGACTGTCGGCGTCGAGAGACTCAAATGTTGCGTCCAAGACGACCTGGTCGGCGTCGACCGACAAGACATCCACTGCACAATTCGTGAATCGTTCGAAGTTGTCACTCACTTGGTTTCTCCATTGCTGTGTGGGTTTATGAGGCTATCCAGCTTGAAGCGGTCAGCCCATGGAAGGTCAGCCCATAGACAATCAGCCCATAGACAGGCCGCCGTCTATCGCAAGCACCGTACCGGTCACGAACCCGGCGTCCTCCGAGGCGAGGTACTCGATCGCCGCGGCGACCTCAGCGGGCTCCCCGAGGCGCCCGACCGGCACCATGCCGAGCATCGCGGTCCGTTGTGCCTCGCTCAGGGCTGCCAGCATGTCGGTGTCGACCGGGCCGGGTGCGACGACGTTCACGGTGATGCTGCGCCCGGCGAACTCCTTGGCGAGTGAACGGGCCAAGCCCGTGATCCCGGCTTTCGACGCCGCATAGTTCGCCTGACCCGCCTGCCCTCCGAGCCCGACGACCGACGAGACGAAGACGATCCGGCCCCAACGCGCTCGCATCATCTGCTTGACGACCCGTCGGGCTATGCGGAAACCACCGGTGAGGTTGGCGTCGAGCACGTCGCTGAAGTCATCGTCGGCCATGCGCAGCACCAGGCCGTCGCGGGTGATGCCAGCGTTGCTCACCAAAACTTCGACCGGACCCAGCGACTCCTCGATCTCGCTGACCGCGGCATCGACAGACTCGCTGTCGGTCACATCGCATTTGACGACGAAGAGCCCGTCGAGGTCATCGCCGGCACCAGAGCGGGAGGTCACCGCTACCTGATGCCCGGCGGCGCAGAAGCGCTTGGCGGTGGCCAGTCCGATCCCTCGGTTGCCTCCCGTTACGAGGACGACCCGGCTCACCAGCGCACCACCAGGGTCGCCCAGGTCATCCCCGCGCCGAAACCCGACATCAGCACGATCTTGCCGGGCGCTAGGGCACCGGCCGACTCGGCCCGTTCCATCGCCAGCGGGATGGTGGCCGTGGAGGTGTTGCCGGTCGTCTCGAGCACGTTGTGGGTCTTCGACATCGGCAGCGAGGTGCGGTCGCAGACAGCTTCGATGATCCTGATGTTGGCCTGGTGCAACAGGACCACGTCGACGTCTTCGGGGGTCAGGCCCGCTTGGTTCAGGGTCTTCTTGATTGAGGCGGTGACCGCGCGCACGGCCCGCTTGAAGACTTCGCGGCCGGCCATGTGGATCGTGTCGCCGTGCTCGCAGTAGAGGATCGGGGCGAGGTTGCCGTCGGCGCCGAGGTCGAACGCCAGCAACTCGCCCTGGTCATGACGTTCCATGACGCACGCTCCGGCACCGTCGCCGAACAGGATCGCAGTCCCTCGGTCCTCCCAATCGACCAAACTCGACAGTGCGTCGCTGCCGATGTTGAGGACCCGGTCCGGCCCGCCGGGCAGCATCATCATGCCGTAGGCGGCCACGTAGCCGTAGGCGAAGCCAGCGCATGCGGCGTTGACATCGAAAGCGCCGCAGTCCAGGCCGATGCCTGCATGTATCTGGGCTGAGGTGCCCGGGAACCGTTGATCGGGGCTGCTGGTCGACAGGAGCAGCAGCTCGATGGCATCGGGCGTGAGGTCTGCGGCCTTGAGGGCATTGTTGCCCGCTTCGACTCCCATCTCCGAGGTGAGCCCGCCGACGTGGCGGGAGGCGATCCCGGCACGCTCGCGGATCCACTTGTCGCTGGTGTCCATCGTCTCGGCGAGGTCGTCGTTGCTGAGGACCTTGGAGGGCAGTGCCGTGCCTATCCCGGCGATTCGGATCGCCATCAGTTGACCCGCAGCCAAGCGATCGGTTGCCGTGAAGTCACGCGTTCTCCCTTGAGAGCAAGTACCCCGACTATTTCTCCCGCGAAGGAGCTGACGACTTCTTGATCTCCAACCGTACCCAACACCTCGCCAACCGACACTCGGCGGCCCGGTTCGCAACCGGGGGCCAGGCTGAAGACGCCGGCGCCGGGCGACACCACGAGCCGTTCTGTGGCGAAGAGGTGCTCTCCTTCGAGGGCGGGGGTCTCGGTGCTCAGTTGAACCGCCAGCGACTCCAGCAGTCCGTCGAGGTCGGCTGGTGCGGCGACGTTGGCTCGGTTGGCGCCCTTGAGGGTCCGTTTCACGAGGCCGGTGAGCACGTTGCCCGGTCCGAGTTCGACGAAGGTGTCGAAACCGTCTTCGGAGAGCGTTCGCAGGGTCTGGCGCCAGCGGACCGGGGAGCAGAGTTGCGCGCCGAGCAGTTCGGGCCAGTCGCTGGGATCATGGTGGGCGGTGGCGTCGACGTTGGCGTACACGGGCTGCTCCGGTGGCCGGAACTCGACTTGGTCGATGGCCTTTCGCAGCCGGCGTCGGGCCGGGGCCATGAGCGGCGTGTGGAACGCTCCGCCCACCGGCAGCCGCACGGCCCTCTTGGCGCCTGATTCCTTGGCGATCCGGCATGCCTCGTCGATGTCTGCGGGGACCCCGGCGATTACGACTTGACCGGGGGCGTTGTAGTTGGCGATCCAGACGTCGCCGGCGGTGCGGCGACAGGCGATGTCGGCCTGGTCGTCCTCGAGTCCCAGCAGTGCGGCCATGGTGCCTGTCTGTTCGTCGGCCGCTGCCTGCATGGCGTCGCCGCGTTCGTTGACGAGGCGGACGGCATCGCCGAAATCGAGCGCACCTGAGGCGGTGAGCGCCGAGTACTCGCCGAGGCTGTGCCCGGCATGGGCAACTGCTTCGGCTCCCAGGCGGCTGACTGCGTCGAGCACCACCATCGACATGACGAACGTGGCGAGTTGAGCGTTGCGGGTCATTGTCAGCTCGTCGGCGTCGGCGTTGAGCAGCAGCGCAGCGACATCGCGGTCGACGGCTTCGGAGGCTTCCTCGACGAGTTCCCAGGAGGGGTGCTCAGCCCATGGCGCACCCATCTGCGGGCGTTGTGAACCTTGTCCTGGGTAGGTGAAGACGATCATCTGGTTCGGGGCTCCCGCGGTGGCCGGATAACAGGGCGCGTTGATTTCTGTGTCTGAGAGGCGTATACGGTATACCTGCTCTCGGTGTCTGACTCACGCCCCCACCGCCGGGTTTCACGACTTCTGCGATTTGTGCCCCATCGCGCAGCCCGTCGTCGCGTGACCTCAATCCAACGCGTCGTTGCGCTGTGGAAGAAGTCTAGCAGCGTCGGTCGCGATGCTGAGCAAGCCTCGGGCCCGGTGGGTGCCTGACGATATTTCGTAGGGGCTAGGCTGTGTCTGCCAGGTCGAGGGGCCTTGGCGTGATCATCCGGCCCGGGTGGTGGAATTGGCAGACACGGCGGACTCAAAATCCGTTGCTTCATAAGAGCGTGCGGGTTCAAGTCCCGCCCCGGGCACGCCGGACACAGACGCTTGCGGCCTACCTGAAATTCAGGTCGCCCAGACGGACCAGGGTCGAGGAGATCCAACCGCCGAGCGCGTTGAAGTGGTCGTCGAGCATGGAACCGTCAGCGAGGCGCGGCTCGTCGAGTTCGTAGGCCCCCTCGTAGGAGACCTCAATGGCGTGCTCCACGTCCTCGGTGCGGCACCCGTAGCTCGATTCGACGGTCGGACCGCTGCGGGTCAGCTTCTCGCCGCCTATCGAAGGGCTTCGGACCGGCAGCACGGCGAGCACCGCGGTCGGGTCCGGGATCATCGCCAGGCGCTGTATCCGCAGCACGATCTCGATCTCGATGCGCGGCGGTTCGCTCAGTTCCTCGGTGACGTACCAACTCCGGTATGCGGTCTGGGACCAGGTGGGCCAACTGCAGCTCACGTCCGCCTGCACCCGCGGCGGCATGCCCTCCCCGGGCAGTCCGTAGGTCGTCTGCCAGTTGAGGTCACCGAGAAGCACGTCCGCCCAGAAGCGCTCCTCGAAGGCTTTGCGTTCGAGGCGGGCCGTCTCGAAGGCGTCCCGCAACGCTCCGATTGCGTCGGTGAACACGTGGTCGAGCATGCCGAACGAGGCTAGCCCCTCAAATCCTGGGCACCCGCGCCCGCTTCGAGCCGGTGGGCGGGGTTGGGCGGGGCGGGGTTACTCGCCGAGGACTTTGGAGACTTCCAGCCAGTGGCCGGTTCCGTACAGGTGCTCGGCGAGTGCCTGCACATCGGCGGGGGTCGCTTCTTCGAGCAGTTCCTGGCGGTTGTCGAGGGTCAAGCGGTCCTCGTTGGTGAACCTGATGGCTTCGAGGTCGGAGTTGGCCAGTCCGCTGTTGTTGAAGAATTTCCAGTCGCTGCGGATGACGCGGTGGGCCTGTTCGAACTGGTCCGCGGTCGGGCCGCGGTCGGCGATGCCCTCCAGTTCCTCCATCAGCACGGCACGGATCTCGTCGAGTCTCGCCGGGTCGCCGCTGATCGACATGATCGAACGGATCGACGGTTGCGGTTCACGCCGCAACGAGATTGAGGCGGACCCGCCATATGACGCGCCGAGCTCCTCGCGGATGCGCTCGATTATCCGGTTGTTGACGACTCCCTGCAAGACGTTGGCGACCACCCGGTTCTGCGCTGTGAGCTCGATCGGCTGGGCGTGGAAGACGAGCAGGCCCCCGTCGGCAGCACCTTCGCTGAGTTCGACGCTCGCCGATCTTTGACCTGTCGGGAGTTCGTAACCGAGATCGACCCAGCTGTCGGACTCGCCGGCGGGGAGCGAGCCGAGATAGCGGGCGGCGAGATCGGCGACCGTCGTGCGGTCGATGTCGCCGACGACGGCGATCGCCAAGTCGTCTACTTTGCCGAGCCGTGCCCGGTAGATCTCGAGTGCGGTCTGCTCGTCGAGCGTGTCGAGTTGTTGTTGGGTGGCGACCCGGTGCTGCGCCGGGTCACCGTCGTAGATGAGGTCGAGCAGCGCGGTTGTTGCGCGGCGGTCGACGTTGTTCTGGTCGACGGCGAGATTCCGCTCGGCGTAGTCGATGGCGGTGCGGAAGGCGACTTCGTCGACTCTCGGCTCGGTGATATAAAGGTGCAGCAACTGGAACAGAACCTCGGCGTCACGGGTGGCGGACTCGCCCGAGAAGCCCTCCTCGGACTGTTCGATGAAACCGAGCAGCCCGACGTTCTTCGTGGACAGGAAACGGTTCAGGGCTAGGGCATCGTGCGGGCCGACCCCTCCGCCGAACACGGCGTTGACAGCCACCGACGGGATCGCCGTGTTGGCGCCCGGATGGTCTCGTGGGAATGTCGACCAGCCGCCCGCGGAGGCTGCCCGCAGCGAGAACGCGTTGTCCGCTACCTCCGAGTGGCGGTGGCTGACCGTCACCCCGTTGTCGAATTTCCAAGTGGTGACGTCGCCGTGGTCGGTGCTCCGCTCGCTCGTCTCGGTCGGCTGGGAGCGTGGCGGGGAAGTCATCAGTTCGTCGATCCGGCTTGAAGCGGACGCGGATTCTGTCGGCGTGAGGTTGGCCAGGGTCTCGAGCATTTCGTCGGTCGTGGGCAGGGTCGCCTCGTCGGCGCCTACGGCGATGACGATCGGTCCGCTGATGCTCAGCAGCCAACTCCAATGGTCGGCGAGCTCCTGGGCCGTGAACGATTCGACGGCAGTCCTCTGGCGGGCGATGCGTGTCTGGGCGCGGTCGATGTCTGCGCCTCGGAGCCAGTACCTCGACAGCAGATTGGCGTGTTGGCTGTCTTGAGTGGTGTTGAGCCCGGCGAGTTGCTGGTTCAAATTGGCGACTATGGTGGCGCGCATCCGTTCCATCTCGTCTTCGCTGAAGCCGTCCTCGGCGGCGGCGAGTAGGTAGGACATGTAGTCTTCGAGGCCAGCGGCCAGATCAGCGGCCTTGAGGTTGGTGCCGAAGTACCTGAGTTCACGGCTCACCTCGAACTCGGCAATGAACGGGGTCTCCTCCAGCTCCAGTTCGCCGAGTTGGTATGCGTCGTTGAGCCGGTTGTCCAACATGATGGCGATGGCACGCTCCATGAGCGTCAGACGGGACCCGCCGACCGTGCCCGTGTCCCAAGCGGGTATCGGAAAGTCGAGCGACAGGTTGTCGATGGAGTTGTCGGGGTGGGTGACGACATGGGCCTGGGGCTCGGGCGATATCTGGACTTGGATCGGCTCACGCGGGGTGGGTGTGTCGGTCCGCGCCTCGAGTTCGCCGAAATATTCGGAGACTTTCGATTCGAGTTCGTCGAGGGGGAGGTCGCCGACCACGACGACGGCCATGTTGTCGGGTCGGTACCAGTCGTCGTAGAAGGCTCTCAGCAGTTCGGGGGTGGTCGCTTCGACCTTGTCTGCGTCTCCGATCACGAGATGGCCCTCATAGGGGGTGCCGGCCACGTACACCTCGTTGAACTCGTTGGCGATGATGCCGTCGACGGATTCGAGCCTCTGGCGCAGTTCGTCGCGCACGACGCCCTTCTCCTCGGCGACTGCGGACGCTTCGAGCGTCGCCGCGGATGCCCACTGCGCGAGCACGTCGAACGCTGCCTCCGTGGCACCGTCGTCGGACGTCGCCGCAGAGAGGATGTAGACGGTCTCGTCCATCGACGTGTAGGCGTTGACTTCAGGCCCGAACTCGATCCCGAGCCGCCGAAGCTGTGCTGTCAGTTCGTTGCCCGGATATTTCTCGGTGCCGTTGAACAGCATGTGCTCGAGGAAGTGGGCGCTGCCGTCGCTGCCGTCGCCTTGTTGAGCGGAGCCGGCGTTGACGAGCAGGCGGATCTCGAGGCTCGAGCCTGGCGAGTCGTTCGAACGCAGGAGATAGGTGAGGCCGTTGTCGAGCGTGCCGATGCGGTAGTCACGGTCTATCGGTAGCGGTGTCGGATCGGTGTCGGGTTCGGCGCCCGGCGGGCGTGTCGCACTGTCGGAACCGTCGGTGCTGTCGGAACCGTCGGTGCTGTCGGAACCGTCGGTGCTGTCGGAACCGTCGTCGGCATCCTCGGACGGTGGTGCCAGAGTCGTGCTCGGTTCGGTCGATGCTGCGTTGTTGCGGATCTCGTCGATGGTGCTGTTGGGGGCACAGGCGGCGGCGATCAGCGCAAACAGCAGCAGCGCCGCGCCGCCGAGCGTCAGCGTCTTGCAGCGACGTCGAGGTCCGTGCATCGGCTGATTCTAGTGAACGCCGTGTTGAGAAGGCGCGGCGGCGGCGGCGGTGTACGACTCGGCGGTTGGGG
>JAHQYN010000111.1 GCA_024421085.1 Acidimicrobiia bacterium | reverse complement strand
CAGCCTGCGACCAGCCGATGCGCCATGCGGCGCGTCAACTTGCCGTCAAAGGAGTCGTGGTCCTCCAAGAACCGCTCTGTACAGTTGCCGCAACTGAACCGGCGCCGCATCCACACCAACGTCGTCCGCCGGCCCGACACCTCCAAGTCGCGTACCTGCCGCTCGCGCGTGTCATGCACCTTGTGGCACTTGAACCCGCAATGCGGGCACCGCAGGTGCGTCTGGGACGACTCGACCCGCACCCTCAACACAGCCGGGGTGTCAACCAACACCTCAACCACACGGATCTGGCGCAGATGCAACCGCACCCGCATAACATCACTGGCCATCGTGGCCCTCCTGGATCGTTGGATATCAACACACCGATTCCAGCAGGGCCACGACCCCCAGTCAGGGACCCTCAACCAACCCGCCCCCCACGTTTACGCGCAGGCTCAACAACCTAGCCAAACGACTCAAACGCGTCGCCTTCGGGTTCACCAACTTCAACAACTACCGCATCCGAGCACTCCTCTATGCCGGCAAACCCAACTGGACGCTACTCGACACCCTCACTCCACCCTGAAACGCGAAGAGCCACTTATCACCTTGTCAGGCGCCCAAACCAGTTTGCATACCCATGGGCAGTCCTCGCCTCACGCACAGAACTGCTTCAGAACCCGTCGGGAAGTGGCAGATGAGTCCCCTCAGCGGCTTCTTGGACCGACCTGCGCAGCGACTCGACCAGCTCGACATCGCGCTCAATGTCGAGCGTCTCCTCCAAGGTTCCGAATTCGTGGGTCAGAGATTCACGGTCTTCCAAAGAGGCCAGAAACTCCTCTGAACTCGCGTGACAGGTGTAGCGCACCGAAGCAAGATCATGCCCGGGATCTGCAGTGTCACTTGTGCCTGCGGAGTCAGTCGCTCGCTGCTTCGGGTCCACGACCTAGACTCTAGGCTGCTACCGGTCCAACCAGAGCGAACTTCGCTATGTCGACAGCGCGGTTTAGCCGCTCTGCGACGACCCAAACTAGGATCGTGAAATGCCTTCGCTGGCAGCGCTTCTGGAATTGACCGATGAAGAAGCACGTCGGCAGTGGGGACGCATCTTGCAGCGGGCTGACAGGTCGAGGCAGGAACCGTACACCCCAGTCGAGGTTGTCCTGTGTTGTGCCCTATTCCGCGTGGTCGATCCGCATCGCTTTGGTGGGCGCAACATCCACTTGATTCCAGAGGAAGTTGCGCGTCTGGCGGAGTTGTTCAAACGGTCGACGCGATCAATCAACATCAAGATGCTGAATCTCGATGGATCGCGTCCGAATGGTGCCGCTAGCGATGTCCCGTTCTATGACGCGATGGCTGCGGACCCAGTGCACTTCACTGCTCTCTACGAATGCGTGCTGCTCGCAGCCAGACACATGGGAATCGATCCGAGTCGCCTGCCTGACTTCATAGAGCGCGACACGGCGGGTAATGCCGTGATGCTCGGCCAAGACAGCTTGCCTCACGGGGCCCTGATGGAAGCGGTGGAGGTTGCGGCGGCCCGGCTCAGAGTGAGGCAGTTGGCCGCAGATGACACGCAGACCTTCCGTGTAGCTGAGCAGAAGATCCGCCTCGGACAGCATCGGTTCGCAAGGAGTGTGCTTGAGAACTACGGCCATCAGTGCGCGTTCTGCGATTTTGCACCACGCTCACTGCCACGCAAGAAGCTACTGATCGCATCCCACATCAAGCCGTGGTCGGCCTCGAATGACACGGAACGGCTTGACGCCGCAAACGGAGTCGCCTCCTGCCCGATGCACGATGCCGCATTCGATGTTGGCCTGATCACGGTCAACGGCGGCCTTCGGGTGCACCGGGCGCGGTCTTTGCGGCACAGCTTGGCAGTGGACGATGGCGTCGACCACGGCTTCGGTAGCACGCTGCGGCCGACGCTACGAAAGCCCAGCCGTGCCTCACCCGACAACACATACCTCACCTGGCACCAAGAGCACGTCTATGTCGACGCGATATGAGCAGCGTTCGGCTGTGGATTCGTCGGGGTCACGGAACACCACAAGCAAGGACACGTCGCATACAACTGCGACACTCAACAGGCCGAAAGCGTCTCGAATTGAATCCCGCTTACGACCGCGCGCCTCGCCTCAGCCACTCGGACATGTCGGTCCCGATACGCGTGGTGGCCGAACCAAGCGCGTGGGCCACCTGTGCCGCTCGATCAAGTCTCAAGCGAGTGACTACACGATAGGTTTCGCCCTCTTCGTCGGTAAAATGCCAGTTAGGCGGACTGCCATCAGCAACTACCGCTCCGGCAACAGTCGGCGCGAATTGCACTTGTCTCAGCTGATGCAGATCCGTGACGAATGAGATGCCCGTGTGCACACCATCAACAGAGCGGATCATCGCACCAGGCGATTCGATGTCTGCGCAAACCGGAATCAGCGGAAAGTCCCGCGGGACCTGCAACCGAACGCTGTCGCAGAGGGGTTGAACGCACAACCACAACCGCTGTTCTGCATCGCAATCCGCCTCGGGTGATTGCGGCTTCGCCGATTCCCGTCTCAAGACAACGCCCAGTTCGAGCCGTGGTGGTGTTTCGCCCAATCCAGCCGAATCCATCATGGCAGCGAGTCTGCGGTTCGACTTATCGGCCTCAATGAACGCGCCCGTCAGGCCGGGGATTGCTCTCCGTATCGCACGGTCGTCCAAGCCCAACCTGCACAGCCCTTGAGACATTGCCTCACGAACAAGCGCCTCGGCGCTCCATTCCCCCAACTCACCCAACGCCTCTTGCACCGCTTCAGAACTTCGCAGCCTCTCGGCTAGCGGGCCAAGGCTTGCGGTGTCCATCGATTGCGTAAGCGCGCTCGACGATGAATCAATGTGCCACAGGTCTCCAACTCGACCGTCGTGCAGGATCTGTTCGAAATCACTCGCCAACAGGCGCACGAACTGAGTCGCCGCGTCGGATGGCTCCGGCAACAGCGCGCAGTGGATCAAGGCACCCGCGTCGAGTTCCGCGTTGAAGGTTGCGAGAATTCGCGGTGCCGATTCGCGCAGCGCGTTGATACCGCCGAAAGCGAGCTTGGGCATGAGTCCCTTGAAGATCAACTCAAGGTCGGAACAGATCATTCCCGGCAGGTCGCCGTAGCCAGACGGCTGACGACGGTCTTCGCCCCCGATCAATCGCCCCCCTGGCTTTCCGAACACCAGCACCACCGTGTTGCCACGCCGGAGCGTGAATCCATCGGCCTCCTCGAATTGGGCGTCATCCATGAGACGCTGCACTACGTCCCCAAGACTGGGCGTGCCGGTAAACACCACTATGACGGTGAGCCGTTCGGCACGTTTCGATGCGATCGCTCGAATCATGTCGAGAGTCAGGGAGTGGCTGCCGTACAGCAGCCAGTCAAGTATCAACAGGTCCGCAATCTGCGCGCCGCGCAACGCTTCTTCCACCATGTCCGTAGAGTCCATATCTGGTTCCAGAACGCTGCACACCACGCCAGCCGCGAAGAACGCGCGGACCAACTCTGCTGGATGTACCGGGGTCTCATCTGCTTCGGACGGTTCAACGAGCCCTGCGTCCGGCTCACGCTCCTTGCCTTTCGCTTGCTCGCGGTCGCGTGGCTCGGGCGGCTCGTAGTCAGCGGCCACACGGTCGTCGATCAGCAGCGCAGTTCGGAAGTAGTCGCTGATGGTGGTCATTGCGGAGGCTGTCGGGGGCTCAACAGGAACTCGGCACCGTCGCGGCAATCGCCGAGGCTGATCGACCAACCCGCCCGCTCAAGTACTTGGCTAGCGATAGCAAGGCCCAGGCCGCTGCCACCCGGTCGTGTGGTGAAGCCGAAGTCGAACACACGGTCGGCAATGTCGTCGGCGATACCCGGACCGCTGTCCCTATAGATGATCGTTTCGCCACGGCATTCGAGATCGATCACTCCAGATGCGCTTGGCGCGGCTTGTCCGATCCAATAGAGGCTGTTGTCTACGAGATTGACGAACACGGGATAGAATGTCGATGCGTACCCCTCGATCTTGAGAGCCTGAAACTCGCGGCTGGGCGCGAGCGTTACCTCGGCGACACGCATGCGCTCGTAGAAAAGCTCGCCAAGGAATCGTGAGATGTCGCTGCCTTTGATAGTCGTCTTGGTGCGTCGAATTCGCCGCTGCATGGGTGTCAGCAGCGTCAGATAGCTGTCGAGATGGTCGAAGTCTCGCCGCAGATCCTCGTAGAGACCGCCAAGCTGGGGGTTCTTCTTGGCCCACGAGCCCACCCGCCGCACATCCTTACGGATGCTGGCCACCGTCTGGCTGAACTCGTGGTCCACCACTGCTAGCGCCTTGCCCAGTTGCACGAATTCCAGTTGAGCATCCGCTTGTTCTCGAAGCTCCACGATTTCGGCATCGGCAGCCGCGGCGAGTTCGGTCGGCGTAGGGGTGTTCGCGTCGAACACTGCACTGTTCGACCGGACGAGATTCGCGACCCTGATAAACGCCCTACTCGAATCGGCCGCGAGCGAGTCGATTGCTCGCTCGAATTCGGCCTGCTCCTCGATCCATCCACGACCTCCCGTTGCGCTCGGCTCAGCCACCGCCTGCAGTCGTGCCTCGAAGTCAGCGCGAAGTCCTTGCAGCACGGCCTTCACACTGGCGCTCATGGCGGTCAGTGCTTGCGCCCCTTCATTCTCGCTATCGCGCACTCTGCGTTTCGTCGAATCGATTCGCTCCCTTACAAACTGCCTGCGCTCGCGCTCGTCCAATTCCGCTGCCACGAGCCGTGCTTCGGCCTCGGCCGCCATTTCGTCGACTGCCTCATGCGCGGGCTGGATGTGTGACTGCTCGATATCGGCGACTGCGCGCTCCATGTGGGCCATGTCGAGACGCATCGCCTCGGTCGGAGCGAACCCCTCGGGTTCGTCAAACACCAGAGGTTCGACAAGCCGCTGGAGCGTGCGCTTGGTATCAGCAACTCGCCGCGTGGCAGGTTGCAGGCGGTCGATAGCGGCCAGGTCGTCACGAAGTGATTCCACGGCTCTTGAAGTCTCGAGCCCGATGTCAGTGCCGTTGAGATGCCGTTCCGCGGCGACAAGCTGACCTCTGAGCTTTTGCCGCCCAGCATTGGCGAGCTTGTCTCGTTCCTTGCGCAGTTGGTGTTCTCTGACCAAGCGTCCCCGGCCCTGCTCGTAGGCACGGACCTCGGACCCGTCGGAGCGGAAATACCTTGCGGCTAGCTCCACTAGGACGTCCATTAGCAGGCGGCGAAAGTCGGAATAGGCGCGACCACCGGTGAAACCCTCTCTGCCTGCCTTTTCCCTCAGCTCAGGGTTTCGTTCGCTGGAGAGACAGATGGCACCGAACATACGTCGATATGAGAAGAAGTAGTAACCGGCTCCGAGAGTTCGTCGCTCTTCGATTTCGAGGTAGTCCACGCCTGGCCGACCGTATGGCTGAACTCGAATGCCGTCCTTGTATACGTACAGGCCGCCGAGTGTCCGCAGCTTCGTGCTCATGGCATGAAACGCTTCGGGGTCAAGCATCGACTCGCTGGCCATACCCTGCACGACTCCGGTCTCGAAGGTGAACGGGCCGCAGCGCGGGGGCGCCGAGAGCGCGGACGGTATCTCCACGCCAGCCGGATCTTCTCCAAAAATCCGGATTGTGCCAGAGAAGTTCCCGTGCTCATCGAACTCGCCGCGGATGTGGTGGTCGGCCCGTTTGAAATCACTCACCTTAAAGAAGTCACGAGGGTCGAGTCGGCTCTCGCTGTCGCCTCCTCCGCGGTGATCCATGAAGTCAACCGAGAATTCGGGTGCCATCGGACTTCCGATCCATACGTCGGTGAATCCGTGCAGAGTCTGGTCGAACAAGGGGGCCTCGTTCAGTCCTTGGGACTCGAGGTCGGCCGAGAGAACCTCGGACACCGGTGAGATTAGAAAGATCGTGCCGCTCTTGCCGAGCGGCGCCATGTCAGGGACGTCTCGCCAAGGATCATCGGGTAACAAGTCGATCGTTGCACGTATGCCGTCAAGCCGTCTTTGCCATCCCGTCGAACGATCTTTCTTGCGGAATCGCTCCACTGCCTCGGAGAGGGGGGTCTTCAGACGCTGCACATCCGCTTCCGTCAGCGCGTCGGAATCAAGTTCGATCAAACCCACAGGCGCTTCGTCGAGGTCGATACCAGGCAACTCGAACATCTGCCAGTTCACGAATGCGGCGATCGCCCGGCAACCTGAGCTCTTCGAGATCACGAGGACCTGGCTGCCGAGCGCCCCGATTGCGAACCGGCCGATGCCTTTCTCGCCGAGTTGCACCCTCGGCTGCATGCCCCGTGGTTTGGCCACGGGTGAGCGATCCAGTTTGGACTCCGTGGCGATCGTGAGCCACGACTCCTGAAACGTATCAAGGTCCATTCCCACGCCGTCATCGCTCACCACGAGCGCACCGAGAGTGCGGTAGTAGTCGGCGATGGCGTACGTGGCGTACGCATCGTGGGCGTTCTTGAACAGCTCACTCAACGCGGTGGGCAGGTTGGCGATCTGCTGCCTCCCGAGCATGTCGACCGCTCGCGCTCTGGCCCGGAAACCCGTCATGCTGCTTTCCTCGCTGCTGAGGCGCGATGCCCATCCGAGGTTGGGGGTGGGTCGCTGGACCCGACGTTGGATGCACGGTCGGCCGCGGAGACATGCTTCACGAAGTGCTCGCCGAACCGCTGTGCGAGGACTACAGGGACGGCGTTGCCGATCTGCCGTGCCTGTGAGGTCAGCCCCCCGGCGAACTCGAAATCGTCTGGAAACGTCTGCAGACGTGCTGCTTCTCGTGCGCTGATCGCCCGATGCTCGGTTGGATGACCGAATCGGCCGTTGCTGTAACTAACGCACTTCGTCGTTAACGTCGGCGCGGGCTTGTCCCAGCTGAGACGCCCATAGACGTCCGTGTGGCCGCCGAAATCACCGCTGTGGCAGGCTGGCCACAGTTGCTTCGGCCAGTCGCGGCGGTCGCCACCCTCCGACGTGGCTTCGATACGCTGACGATTCAGGAGAGAGAGACGCATCGCCACGTGGCTGCTGAACTTGGCCGCGTCGGGTCCCTCGACATCGTGAGGCAACGAGTAAATGGCGTCCCGGACCGTCTTGTGCGGTTGGTCGGTCGTCGGGCCATGTGTCGGCTTAGGCAACTCGATCTCGCCAAGATCAAAACTACTGGCAATGAGCACCAGCCTGCGCCGGGTCTGCGGCACGCCGTAGTCCGCGCAAGAGATGGTGTCGAGGGTTACGTGATGGGTCTTCTTCAGCTCTTCAACGAATTCCGTGAGCGGGCCCCTTGACTTCGATGCTCGCCGCATCCCCGGCACATTCTCAACAAAGACAAGCTGCGGACGTAGCGCCTCAACAAAGCGAAGAAGCTCAAGGACCAGTTCGGACCTTTCGTCCTCCTGTGTCGCGGCGTTTCGATGGCCGGCGAATGGCTGACACGGCGCGCACCCCGCTAGCAGGCGGATGGCCTCGTCCGCAGGCGGCAAGACCGACACGACCTCGTCAGTCCCCAATTCCCGGATGTCGCGTTGAACAGCATCCACGGTGGGGAAGTTCAGCTTCAACGTCTGGACAGCCTCGTCGTCCCAGTCCGTAGCGAACACCGGGCGCACCCCTGCGGAGGCGAACCCCCATGCGGTCCCCCCGCAACCCGAGAAAAAGTCTGCTAGGACGACCTCGCGCCTCATCCGACCCGCTCCATCACAGTCTCGGCTGACATGATCCAAACACGGCGGAATCCATGAATGCAGTCAAGCAAAGCGGTGTGACAACCCGCAACCGAGTTCGAACTCGAGACGCAACGACCGCTGCTGCTCATGATGAGAACATCTGCGCCTGGACTGGTGTGGCTGCTGCGGTGGCCAGGATGGGCCAGGCGGTGATGAGGGCGTTGTAAGCACCGGCTTCGGTGGTCCAGCCCTTGTCGTTGGCTTTCTGGTACAGCACATAAGCGAGCTGACTGGCCCTGTCGGCATAACCGCCGAGTTGACGCAACAGCTCCGCGGCTTCTGACTCTAACCTCTCCAACGCAGCAACGAGATACTGCAACGCCTCCCACACCGTGAGGCGGATTTCGTAGCTGATCGTCTGGGTGTCACGGTCGATGATCGTCTCGACCCACACCTTGGGCTTGCCCGGCCTGTTGGCGAGCACCCACCACGCCACCAGCGGCACGTGACCCGACCACGACGGATCCGGCGACGCGACCGTCCGCGCCCAGATCCAGGCGATCGGCGTGAGCTTCTCCCCGTCGAGGCCTGTCGCATCCGGGTACAGATGCCCGATCCGGCGTTTCGCTTCGTCGCGCATCCACTGGCCGTAGGCTTCCACATCGGCTGCCAGTCCCTGCGCCCGTTCCCACGTGGTCAGAGTCTTCTCGATGCTCGGATGCACCGGCGGCATCCCCGCGAACCGCGGCGGAATCTCGATCATCGCCTTGTTGATCAACGCCGCCACCGGGTTCAAATCCCCCGCCAACGCCTCAAGTCCAAGGCGCTGCGCCTCCAACGGGATCGCCCCACCCCCAGCAAGCGGATCAAGTATCGGCGGCGGCCCGTCCGGAAAACACCGGTCGATCTCAGCATTGGCCTCGGCCAACACTTCAGGATTGTTGGAGTTCTCCCAAACCACCAACCGCTCAAGGATCCCGAACAGGCGCTGCCGTTCCGTCTTCTGCTCCCCTGACGTCAACGACTCATCACCCAACGGGTCATCCACCAACGAAGCCCAAATCACCGCCCGAGTCGCAGCCAACGGCCGACGAGCCCACCAAAGATGCAACGTCGAAGGCCGAGCGTGCTTCATGCCCATCTTCTCGCGCGCAGCCGCCTCGTTGATCGCCGCCAACGGCAACGCCACCTCAATCAGTTTCGGCCTGTCGCCAGTCACGGCCGTTTACACTACCTCGTGTCGATCACCTTCCCAGAGCATCGGAGACAGGACATGGCAAACGCCACTTACCGGGACGCTAGAGCCGGATTCGTAATCTACTTTGGACACCATGGGGCAATCTCGAGAGAAGAGATCAATGCGTTGCTACAAGCGGACGGGTACGGCCCTGTCGCACAACGGACTATGACCCACTACAAGAACCTCGTTGCCGCCGGGTTCAATCGCTACATCTCAACAAATCGATTCGATGTAGCCCGAGCATCACGCGCTTACGACAGGATGTCAAACCTTAGTCGGTACAAATATCGAAGAACCAGCAAAGATGTTGTTGTCACATTTGCAAAACAGACCAGAATTCTCGAAATGCACGGAAAATTGGTTGAAACTGGCGATGTTGGGGGAATTGTTGAGTTCTCAGATGAGCAAGCCATTGAAGAAATACTAGACTTCAATCCGAGTGTTAGAGATAGCGTAACGCTGTACTATTCTAATCTCGAAAATGAAGTAAATGGGGCAATTCTTACTATTGACACTATTAGTCGACCAGTTCTTGTTGAATTTGAATACGACCGATTAGTTTCGGTGTCAGAAATAGAGGACAAGGCAGCGCTACCATTTCGTCGAGTACGGTTCAATCTATTGTCAGACGAAGAGAACTCGGTTAAGATTGATATCATTGGTCGAAGGTTGTATCATTTCTGGCTCTTCACGTTTGGGGGTGGAGTCGGTGGGGTGAGGGTCCGCGGTTGAACGCGGGGATTCCCCAGAATCGGTGCTGACACGCAGCCGAGAATCTGGAGGAACGGTGTGGAAGTTGACCCTATACGCGTCTGTGAGTTGTTGATGGGACTGAACGATGTCGAAGTGCTTGGTGAATCTGAGGCAGATTGTTCGGTTTCGGTGGATCTGTCAGTCAGTTGTTGACAGTCCGCCAGAGGCAGTTGAGGGGACGGAGGTGGAGGCGGTCGCCTGCCGACAGGGTGAAGGGCCCGGTGTGGAGCAGGATGCCGGAGCGGAACGTGCCTGGGTTGGAGGCGTCGAGTTTGTCGCGTAGCCAGCGCAGGTGGTTGACCGCATCGGCTGACGGCGAACTGGTTGCCTTTACCTCTATTGCTACGACAGCGCCGTTGGGAGCTTCGATGATGAGGTCGATCTCGCGGCCC
>JAHQYN010000006.1 GCA_024421085.1 Acidimicrobiia bacterium | reverse complement strand
GGCGCGGCGCCTTCCGACGACCCGAGCGAGATCCTCGGCGAGGCCTTCGTTTTCGCAGCGTTGAACAACCGGCGCGCCGTCGTCAACTACCTCCTCGAGAGCGGCGCAGACATCGACGCGCGCCCCTTCGCAACACAACAGCGCTGCATTTCGCGGTCCAGTTCCAGCGCCGAGACATGGTCCAGTTACTGCTCGATCGTGGCGCGGCGACCACAATCCAAGACGACACCCACCACTCCGACGCCGCCGGATGGGCCCGCGCCTGCGACGACAACAGCGAATCCGCAACCGCCATTCGCGAGCTCATGGGTGTCTTGCAGGGAACCAATCGTGCGCGGTGATCGTCAGACTGGTATGAGTGCTGTGAGGATCGGTCTGGGAGTGCTTAGCGTGGTGGTACTGGGCCTGGCGGGATGCGGTCAGGACAAGCCGATTGATCTTGCCGAACGCGGCGGTTGGGACCGGCTGCCTGATCCGCCGCTGAGCAGCCGCGACGACGCGAACATCGTCGGTGTTGGTGATGACGTGATCGTGTTCGGCGGCACCGACCTCCTGTGCGGGGTCGGCGCCGACTGCGATTACGGTGACTCCGTCGCCTATTCCGACGGGGCGGCCTTCGATCGCTCGTTGAACGAGTGGCGACCGATCGCGGACCTGCCGGTTCCGACGCTGGTCGCCGACACCGCGGTGCTCGGCGACCAGGTGTTCGCTCTCACCCGAGGCCTGGGCCCCGGGCACCGGGAACTCATCGCCTACGACGTAAGCGACGATGCCTGGGTACAGATGGATCTGCCGGACGATACTGCCCCATTGGGGAGGAATTCAGTTGTCGCCACCGACGACACCATCGTCCTCTATGGGCGCACGCATGAGGCCGGCCCAGTACCGGGCTGGGTGTTCGACCCCGCCGAGCAGTCGTGGAGCGAACTGCCCGACGATCCTCTCGGCCCCTCTTACAGTCGATCGATGGTCTGGAACGGCGAAACGCTCTTTCTGTTCGGCAAGGCGCTCGTCGAATCGCCCGGCGGTGCCGGTGGACCGTCGTACACCCGAGCCGCCCGATACGAAGACGGTGCCTGGACCGCCTTGCCGACCGCCGACACGATCGGCCCGGCCCCAGCGCTAGTCGACCGGCATCGGTTGATCGCGCCCGTGCTCGGCTGCGCTGACGGCGGAGAAACCAACAATTACGGCCGATGCATTCCCTACGGTGCCGTGTTCGACACCACCACCAACGAGTGGGGCGAGCTCCCGAACGCACCGGGCAGGGGCCGCAAAGACATCTCGTCCTCCGGCGGCATCTCGGGCACAGATCTTGTTGCCGGAAGCACGAGAGGCGCTTTCTTCGACGCCACCACCGACGAGTGGTTCGAACTCGCCCCGCTCGACTCCGAGACCGACCCGAGTTCGAGCGACATCGAGAATCAGACGTTCGTGACGCGCCGAGCCGCTTCAGTAGGTGACGCGATCGTGGTCGTTGGCGGCGCCGAGTTCGGACCCGACGGCGGTGCCCTGCTTGCCGACGCGTACATGTGGACCCTCTGACACGCACGAACTCGACAACCAGTCGTTCTGCCCAGCAATGTCTTCGCTCGCACACGCGGCCCGCGGGCCAGACTCACCCTGCAGACCGACCTAGCCGGCTTCGTACCAGCCTGAGCCGATGAGGATGTCGTCCCGCTTGACGATCCAGGTGTGCTTGGTCTCCCAATCACCGCTCAGGGGGTTGGTATAGGAGTAGTCCACCCAATTGCCCGTCTCGGTGGCGGTCATCAGTTCGTCGGCGGCGACCAGGCCCTCGGGGGTGGCGCCGAGAAGTTCGTGAAGAGTCATACCGACGTTGTCCGGGAACGTGGGATGAGACACCACCACACCGTCGAGGTCGGTGACGAACCCGTACCACTGGTCCTCCACACTCGCGGGATCGGTGCTGTCGGGGTCGTTGAAATGCTCGATCAGGGCATCGCGGCCGTTGCTCTCGTAGAACCACACCGCGTCCTCGACGAACGCCTGCGTGTAGGAACCAGGCTCCGCCTTGCTGGGCGGGGGCGAGGGATAGGAGTCCTCGTACCAGCCCGACGCGAAGATGAGATTGTCCCGTCGAACGGCCCAGGTGTGTTTGGTACCGCCGTCGTCGGTCTGCGGGTTGTAGAAGACGTAGTCAACCCATTGCCCGTCCTCATCGGAGGCCTTCAGGACCGGGCCGTAGGCGTATCCCGTTATGTCCACCCGCTCGCCCGAGTTGGTGCCAACCCGCGAGGGGATGGTGGCATGGGCGGCAAGGAGACCCGAGTCTGCGTCCATGATGAACAGGTACCACTGGTCGTCGGAGCCCGCCTCATTGTTGTAGTAGTCGATCGTGGCTTCTCCGCCGGTCTCCTCGTACCGGTCCAGCGCCTGCTGCACATACCACTTGGTGTACGCGTCCCGCTCGGTCTTGGCCGGTGGGCCCGCTGTCGCTCCGCCGTCGTCATCGTCGCCGCACGCCACCGCTCCGAAGAGCACAACGGCCACCGTTGCCAGTGCTGCGACGAACATCCGCCATCGACTTCCATGCATCCGATTACCACCTTGTTCAGACCCTCAGGGCGATCTCAAGCCTACGGGAGTCACCCGAAAAACCATGCCGGATAGGCGCTGGGGAGCAGGAGTGCGCAGCTTGAATCGCTGTGTCTGAACCGGAAACGAACCGAGCCTGGGTGATATTTTCGCTGATGTTTCATAGATTTCGGATAATTTGAAGTGGTTGTCACAGTGGGTGCGTAGTGTGACATTCATGCAATCAGCCCCTGCTCTCGACCCAGACGCCACGATCGGAGGTGCTCAGTGTTGCAACGCGGTGTGTGTCGGAGTGGTGGATGTTGCCGGATTGTCCGCGAAGGGTCTGCGGGCGCAGTTGCAGTTGGTGGGGCGTGGTGAGTCGCGGCTGGCGGCGATGAAGGCTCAGATTCTTGGGGAGCTGGGTCGGCGCACATCAGCGGTTGACGCTCAGTTGATCGCCAGCGACGAGTTGTTGTCCTCGAAACGCGAAGCGAAACGCGATGTCGAGACGGCAACCCGGCTTCAACAACTGCCCGACACTTCCAATGCCCTGGCTGACGGCGAGATCCCCGCTGGGCACGCCCGGTTGATCGCGCGTGCATCGTCTGAGGGGCCAGTCGACGAGGTTGTCCTGGTCGAGGCGGCTCGTACTGAGAATTACGACCGGTTCGCCAAGACTGTAAGACGTCATCAACAAGACCGCTCAGGCGATGACGGACAGGGGTTGCTGGATCGGCAACGTCAACGTCGTTCGGCTCGGATATTCGAGAGTCCCGAGACCGGGATGTTCGTCTTGTCGGCCCAGTTCGATCGGATCACAGGCACCCGTATTGCAACCGCATTGACGGCGAAGGAACGCGAGTTGTGGCACCGCGAAGACCCGAGCCGTCGGTGCACGCCCCAACAACGCATGGCTGACGCGCTGGCTGAGCTGATCTGCGACGAGTCCAACGACTCCACAGACAGCACCACCAACGGGAAGGGCAAGAAGCGGAGAAAGAAGCAGGGCACGAACCTGCTGGTGTTGGCTGACTTCGATGTGATCAAACAACAGTTGGTCAATGCCCGGCTCGCTGACGGCACACCCATCCCAGTCACCGAGTTGCGCGACCTGGCCGTTGATGCCGAGATTCTGCCCTCGATCTTCGATGCCGATACGCAGAACCTGTGGCTCGGCCGTAGCCGACGCACCGCTTCTGAAGCTCAACGGATGGCCTTGACCGCCCGGGACGAGCACTGCATCGGTTGTGAGGCCAATCCCTTGTGGTGCCGAGTCCATCACATCGTCTGGTGGTCCAAGAACGGGCCCACCGACCTAGGCAACCTGCTGCTGGTGTGCGACGCGTGCCACCACAAGATCCACGACCAGGGCTGGCAGGTTCACCAACACCCCACCACCAAGAAGTTCTACCTGAAGCCCCCGCCCAACCCAGACTGAACAGGGCGGCACTCCGGTGCCGGTCCATGGGTCCATCGGAAAGCCGCAGAACCGACTGCAATTCTCCAACCAGACTTGTGGCCAACGGTCCGCAATCCCGGCAACCGATCGGCGGCAACCATCACCCGCAGCGAACCGTCACAACCAGACCAACGAAAGCGGACGACGAACCGGGGCAACCATCACCCGCAGCGAACCGTCACAACCAGACCAACGAAAGCGGACGACGAACCGGCAACCAACACCCGCAGCGAACCGTCACAACCAGACCAACGAAAGCGGACGACGAACCGGCAACCAACACCCGCAGCGAACCGTCACAACCAGACCAACGAAAGCGGACCGCGAACCGGCAACCAACACCCGCAGCGGACGGAGCGGCGATCAGCCGACGGCGAAAACGGCGATCTGAGCCATTTGATCGGGGTCGCTGCTGTCGGCACCCTCGTACACTTGGCGGAAGTGGACCTCGAGACCGTTGATGGCACCCTCGGTGGCATGGCGTTCGAAACGATCCTTGAAGCCGTCCGGCTCGAATATCGAGGCGTTCACGCCGATAACGCAGCAGGCGCCGGGGCGAGCAATACGCAGAAGTTCGGCAATGCCATCGGGTCCGACGTGGCCGTGGGTGAACGTACCGGTGCTGATGATGCCGCTATAGGTGTCGCCGACGATGTCGACGGGGCCGGTCAGGTCGACCTCGAAGGTCTTGTGGTAGACGGGGCTGCCGTCGGCGGCGGTCTTGGCGCGAGCTTTGGCCAGCATCTCCACCGAAATGTCGATTCCGTCGACCACGGCGACACCGAGATCTCGCAGATACTCGCCCACGAGCCCGGTGCCACAGCCAGCGTCAAGCACCGGCCCCGAGCCCGAGAAGCGCTCACAGAGCAGTTCGGCCGCAGCGCGGGGGTAGATATACCGCCGGGGGACGGCGAAGTCGGACTCGTAGGTGTCAGCCCATTTGGCGTACAGGGCACGATTGTCGTCGGGACTCTGGACCGCGTACGCCTCACTCAAACTGATCGGTCGGCCGGCCCCTGTTTCATGCGCAGCTGGGTCACCCGACATAGCCACTGAACCTACCGCCAACCTTCAGAGGCCGCATCGTGTCGGCGACGACCATTAGTCGGTGTTCATTCGGGTCGGGGTTAGTGGGTGTTTGCGGCCAGACCGACGCACCTGCCGGCGCCCGAAAGGCTTTAGCCCCGGGGCATCTCCCACGCTTGCGTGATCGCCACCGACAACACCATCACCTTCTGACCGAGACCAGCCGAACGCGTGCGCTGGGTAACAACGGTCCTGCCATAGCCCACACCGACGTAAAGGACCTCCCCCACCCTGCCGAGCACACCTTGACACCGGCGACAACGCCAAGGGGATCCGACCGGTGATCAGACGACAGTGAAAACGGCCATATAGACCATTTGATTGGGGTCGCTGCCGTCGGCATCCTCATACGCCCCACGAAACTGGACCTCGAGACCATGGATGACACCCTCGGCCTCGTAGCGTTCGAAACGATCCTTGAAGCCGTCCGACTCGAAAATCGAGGAGTGCACACCAATCACGCCGCGGGCACCGGGGCAGGCTATGCGCAAGAGCTCTTCGATGGCTTCGGGTCCGACATGGCCGTGCGTGAATGTGCCGATACTGACGATGCCAGCGTAGGTGTCGTCGGCGATATCGACGGGTCCGGTGAGGTCGACCTCGACGGTCTTGCGGTAGACCGGGCTGCCGTCGGCTGCGGTCTTGGCACGAGCCTTGGCCAGCATCTCTGGCGAAATGTCGAAACCGTCGACAACAGCAACTCCAAGAGTTCGGAGATGCTCGCCGGCAAGCCCGGTGCCACAGCCAGCATCGAGCACCGGTCCCGAGCCCGACAGACCCTCACACAGCACCTCCGCCGCAGTGCGGGGGCCCGTATAACTCCGGGGGACGGCGAACTCGGACTCGTAGGTGTCTGCCCATTTGGCGTACAGGGCACGATTGTCGTCGGGACTCTGAACCGCGTACGCCTCGGTCAAGCCGATCGGGCCGTTCCCGCTGGTCTCCGCTTCGTTGCCTGTTGAATCGTCCGACATGGCCCCTGAACCTACATCAACGCTCGTCCATCACCGTTGACCGATTCCTAACCGGCGATCAATTCTGACGCATCATCTCTTTGGTGTGCCTCCGGAAAAAGGTGGCAAGCCAGCGAGAGCGCATTAGTCAAGCCACGGACAAAGCGCACTGAAACCAAAGAAACCACTCACGTAAGGTTGGGGCGTGTAACCTCTGTCTCGTGTTTTGGCGAATTGTCGCAGTGGTGGGCGGCGTGACATTCGTCTTGGGCGGGTGCGATGTGCTGCTCGACGACATGTGCGCTTCGGTGGACTTCGGCGGACAGAGAAGAGCACTTAGTTACACGTGCTATGCAAATGAGGGGTCTGGGGAGATGTCCGGTCCGGTTGCGGGTGCTCTGATGTTCTTTGGTGGGGTGGCCTTGATCATGTTGGCTTGTTGGCCTGTCATTCAGTCTGTACGTGAGAACCGGCGTTATCGCCACGCTTTCGGAACCCACTCCGGCCGATCATCGGAAGCCGAATTCGATGCCCAGATCGCCGCCGCTTCAGACCTCGAAGCCGCCCGCCAAGCCGGACGCGAGGCCGCTGCCAGAACAAACGAGCGTCTGCGCGCTGCCCGCGTTGCGATGTCGATCGCGGCGGTTCTCAAGCATGTGGCTGCCCAGGAGGGTGTCGGTACCGCGGGTTGGGAGAGCGCGAAGCGAATCCTAGTCATTGCGAGCGACGGTGCGCTGTCGCTAGAAGACGCTCATCTGTATCTTCTGTCGGCAGATTACACCGACCTCGAACCGGCTTGCGTACCAGATGAACTGAAGTGGTTGCTCATTCGATCCACCATGGAAATAGCGGTCGCCGATGGTGTGCTCACCAACGATGAAGAAGCAGCCATCGTGAGGGTCATACGCGACCTATGGGGTTGCTCACAAGAGGAGGCTCTGGGCAGGCTTGCGGCCGTCATACAGGTGCTGACATCGGACCATGACCCACAGAAGGCAGAAGCGCTTAAGGTTCTCGGATTAGATGAGCACGCCACCACGGCTGACATTCGAGAGGCGTACTTGAAACTAGTCCGACAGCACCATCCTGATTTGGTCTCAGCCGACCGGAAAGACGACGCGACCACCAAAACCGCTGAGTTCAACACCGCCTACGAATACCTAGTGGGAGCACGAACAACGTAACGAATCGTGTGGCTCATACCCGTCCGACCTCAACGTGACACTGAACAGGTGTCTGTTAGGCAGGGACACGGATTACGAAAGGGATCGCTCCAGCGCAGCACTCATTTGTTCGCATCAGCCATTTCTTGATGCATCGCGGACTCGGCATCAAACATCTGTTGTTGCGCATCATTGAGCGTTTGCGCTGCGTCAGCTCTTCGGGGAACAGCCTCTCGCTCCAACCGATCCTGAACGCGGTCCCTGCATGTATCGGTGTCACACCCTAGGAATTCCAAATAGAGTGCGTTTTCTACAGTTCTTGCACGCTGGAACATTCTCTCCGCGCTTTGTTGAAGATCTGTCGCGGTAACGAAACGGGAACATGAGCGGCACGCCTCAGGCTCGACCGTCGTAAGCTCTATCAGGGTGCTCATTCTTTCGTCCATAGCGCGGCTGAACTCCAGGTAGACATCATTCTCGGTCTCGAGTGCGCGGTCAGCAGCTTGAAGAGTCACCTCACGACAGGACAGATCTACACAGTCAAAGGCAGTCACCAACGCCGCATCAGCGGCCTCTGTCGCAGCTTCCAGCCGGCAGAACGCTGTTTTGTATGATTCGCTTGTTGAGGCGATGTCATCGTACGATGGAGCCCCTTCGGGATGAGCGACGGCACATCCTGAGATCAACAAGAGCATTCCAGCCATCGCTGCGCCCGCAAGAATCTTGGCTCCGTCACAGGTCATCGGGTTTTCCTCAAGGTGACATTGAAACGGTATCGATTAGGCAACGACACGGACTAGGAGAAGGATCGCTCCGGTCACGATCGCCGCGTAACCGATGAGCACTACGAGGCTCAGCCATCTGGGGACTACACCCGTGCCTTCCGACAGTTTCGCGGTCACGTGGTTCACGTCTCCAAAAACACCTCTTACGTGTTGCGCTGACTTCATTGATCCAGCCAGCACCAAGATCACACCAATCGCCAAAATTGCGACACCAACAATCACGACCTAAGCCTCTCGCCTACCCCAAACTCTTGTTCGGGACACTCCGCGTCATATATTCGACACATTTGCAGCATAACCGTCTCCGCGCACACCTGCATCCCTCGAGCCTTCAGATCCGCAGAAATCGCGTGAGGCGACCAGCGCTGCTTCAACCCCTCCGCCACCTCACCAGCCAGCACCGAGTCACCGGCCCGCTTGGACATCTTGGGCCGAGCCGCGGCATCGCCCGCCCGCCGGTGAGTTGCACGCGCACAGTAACCGTCGAGCCCGCCGCCGCGGGCCAACTCTCGATACACCGCAGACTGGTGACGACCCAACCGCTCCGCTATCTCATCGACGCTCAACTGAGCTTCACGGTCAACGTGTTCGGCACCGACTGTCCAGCGGAGCGTCACGCCCGCGCCGTGTATGACCCGACCAACGAACGACCCCGCAGCTGACGGAAGGGAGCACCAAATGACCCGTGTGGCCGTCCAACTTGATTGATCGGTCTTGGGCCGTGACGCAGGCTCGGCCGTGAGCGTTGATGAGCACGGTCTGGAAGTGGCCCAGCAGTTCCCTGGGGCTCACGTCGGCGGGGATGTTCGGGAGCGTTGGGGTAGGGCCTCTCGGCGCTTAGGATTTGCCCTCGCTGAACTGGTCAAGAAACGGGGCGCGCCTACGAAGGTTGTCCGGATAGCGCGGGTTCGGGCACTGGTGTCCGGTTCGCGAGTTGGTTCAAGAAGTCGACGCCCGGGTTGGCTGGGTCGTCAACAATGTCCCGTGAGGTCTCAAAGAGACGGATTGCCTCGTCGCAACGGCGCTGGCGCCAGCGCACGCTCCCCATATTATTGGTTTCCCCGTCGCAACCGCCCTGGCGCCAGAGCACGATCCCCATGTTGTTGAATATTTCAGATTCGGCCTGCTTGGTCACGGCTTCACCTTGCATCGGCTCGGCGGCCCGCAGGAACTCCATCGCCTGTTCGAGTTGCTCGTCGTTGCCGTGCCTGGCCAGTATTCCTGCCATCCCGTTGAGGCCGTAGTAGTCCTTTGACGCAACCTCGCGCGATGCCGCAGTCTGCTCAATGATATCCTCGTTCTCACTCAGCAGGGCGTAGCCTAGGAACTGGCTGTAGTCGATTACCTGGTGGCTGCGCGCCACGCGCTCCCAGCCTCTCAGGTCCGTTTGAGTGGTTATGTACTCGAAGTATGCGGCTGCGGTGTCGTCATGAAGCAGTTGTATCGACTCGTCGGGGTTTTCGTCCTCGAGCACCTCGCGCAAGAAGCCGTAGTCGCGCACAGCCCTGCCATGATCGACCCGGTTCGTTCGGTAGGTTTGGAAGACGGGACGGTCGGTCGTCTCCAGAAACTGCAACAGCGCGGCTTGCTGCTCCTCAACCGAAATATCGGCGATGCTGCCGTACAGATTGCTCTTGAACATGATCCCGTGCGCTTCGGAATAACGGATGTCCGGACGACGGCCGTCCGCAAAATGGTTGTAGGCCAGCGGCAGAACAATCTCATCGCCGAAGGTTATGAGGACCGCGTCCTCGGGAAGTATCTCGAAGATCATCTCTGAGTAGCGTTGCGCGAAGTCGGCGTCGGAGCGGTTGTTGGCCTCCCAGTGGCCCGCAACTGACCAGGCAACCATTGCCAATCCGGTTCCTGCCACCACCACCGAACCCGCGAGCCTCGGGAGGCTGAACTGTTGGTGGAGCCAGTGTCCGAAAGCATGCAGTCCCATCGCAACCCAGATGCCGAGCAGGCCGTAGCTCACCGAAGGGTAGGCACGAAACACGTAGGTGTGCTGATAGTCGAAGTCGAAGTTCAACAACAGGACCAGCAGCAGGCTCTGCGACATGAAGACCACCGGGCCGGCGAATCGCCCGAGCCACTCAAGCATTTGTCCGTACCGGCGGTTTCTGTTCCGGCGGTTCCTGTTCCGGCGGTTCCGTCCACGCCGTTGTTGCTGCTCCGGATCCGGCGCGGGGCGAGACAACAGGACCCCGAGCCCTGCCAGCGCGAACACGAAACCGAACAGCGTCATCTGCCATACAACGTCGGTGCCGAACCAGGCGAAGAATTCGATTCTGTCGGACCATCCGGCTGACACGCTCGAGTCAACGTCTCGATATCCTTCTCGGGTGATATGACCCCAGACTCGGTCGAAGGTGTCGAGCGGGCCCGGGAAGCTGAAGTCCGGTTCTTGCCGGGAGCGCAACACCATCCAAAGATAAGGTCCCGCCACCGCCGGCAGGAACACTGCCGTCAGCCGCAACCAACGCCGCCGAAACTCCCTCCACACCGGCAGGAGCGCCAGCGCCAGACCGGGCGTGGCCAACACCATCAAGGGCCAATGGTTGGCCAGGCTCAACCCGTACACAACAGCCAGCGCGGTCCAGGCTCGGTCGCTCGTCGGGGACCGTCCGAGGTGCAACAGCAGCGCGAACACCACAAAGAAGAGAAGCGCATTCAGGGTGTAGACCTCGGTGATGATGGCTTGTGCCCAATAATGCTCCGAAGCCCCGAAGAGCCAGGCGCCGACCAGCGCCGCGATCGGGCCGACCTTCAACAACCGGGCGCACCAATAGACCGCGCCGCAGGCAAGGGCGCCGAGCACTCCGCTCAGCAGGTGGCCGAGAAATGCCTCAGACCCCCAAGGCGCCTTCAAGAACAGATTGGACAATACGGTGTGGACGGGGTAGCCCGGCGGATGGCCGACCCCCAGATACTTTCCCACCAGCAGGAACAGTCCGTCGTCTTCGAGCGACACGCTGCGCGGCATCGTCATGACGTAGAGGACCAGCGGCCCGAGCACTGCTGCGGCACCGGCGAACATGTCGGCTATGCGTCGCCAACTGAACCGTTCAACGGCGACGGCATCGGTGTCCGCGGACCGCTGGCCGGTGTTGTTTGGTTGCGGTCGCGGTTGCGGTGGTCGCCGCCTGCGCTGTTTCGCCTTCGACACGACTGTGGATGATACCTTTCGCGGCGGTTCGGTGCGTGCCGGGACCAAACGCGGCCTCAGGCGTGACGCGGCCTCAGGCGTGACGCGGCCTCAGGCGTGACGCGGCCTCAGGCGTGACGCGGCCTCAGGCGTGACGCGGCCTCAGGCGTGACGCGGCCTCAGGCGTGACGCGGCCTCAGGCGTGCGGCTGCGGTGCCGGGATCGGCTCGAGTTCCGCCTCTCCGTCGCCGCCAGGGTCTGTCAAACGCCATCCGCAGAGCCGGGCGAGCGGTGCCCGTCCTTCATCGGGGCCGCTCGCTATCAACTCGTCTCCGGCCGCGAGCCGGGCTCGGCCTCGGGGTCGGTACAGGTACTGAGCGCCTCGCCGCAGGGCGAGCACCGTGAACCCGGGTTCGATGTTGAGCCGCAACTCCGAGAGGAGCCGTCCGTCGGCTTCGCTGTCGGCACGGACCGGCAGCCGGATCACCACCTCGTCGCTGTCGCCGAGGGCCAGTTCCAGGATCGGGTGGACGTCTTCTTGCTTCTCGATCAGCCACACCATGGCCTGGGCCTGGTCGCCGATGTCCTCAGCGGCTTGCGACAAGTGCAGCAGGCCCCGCAACGGCGAGGGGTCGGCCTTCTCCGCTGCAGCCCGAAGGACCCACAGCTCGAGTCGGTCCTTCATTTCATCGAGGCGGTCCTCGATGTGACGGACTTCCGCGGCGAGCCCGAGGTCGCCGAGGACCAGCGCCGAATACGCCAACCCGACCGCGACTTCGCTGAGATTCTTCATTTCAACCAGCACGTCGACCGCCCGGTCCAGGTCTGTGACGAAGGGGTCATCAGGCAGCCGCGGCGCATCCCATTGCGCCGCTCCGGCCAGTTCCCGCAAACGCCCTATCCCGTCGGGCGACCCCCGCAGGAACAGCACATCACCGGGTATCAGCACAGTGTCGCCGTCGACATCGGTGATCCATTGCTGTCGGCGCACGGCCATCACGCGCATGCCCGTCTGGACCGGGAGCTCATGGTCGCGCAACGGCAGGTGGGAGAGCCGCGACCCCTGCGAGACCAGCACGCGGTGGCTCACCTCCTCTGCAGCCGACAGGTCAGCCACCAACTCCGCTGGGATACCCAGTTGGTGGGTGACGATGCGGGCGATGTCGACCGCATCGTTGGCGATGCGCTCGATAGCGGAGATCACCTGGAGCACCGACGACATCCCTTCCGACTCACGGGGGTGACGCACAGCCATCACACAGACGCCGCGCATGTCGTGAACCAGGTGGCTCATGTCTTCTTCGAGGCCCGCGATCTCCTCAGCCATGTCCGGGTCGCCGAAGAACAGCGCGGCGTACGCCAGATCGACCATCAGCTCGGACCTGTCCTTGGCGGCGGCGAGCATCTCCCGCAGGTTGCGCGGTCCTTCTTCGGTCATCCCATCGCTCCGTTACAAGTGAACACACTAGGGGCTTGTGCTGCCCGGGATGCTCCCGGCTCCAAAAGACCCGGTCTGCGGCCCGGTCCGCGGCCCGGTCCGCGCCGCTGTTCGATGCACCGGTGTTCGATGCGTCGGCGTTCGATGTGCAGGCGGGGTGTTCGGGCCCCGCGCCGCTGCCGGTCGACGGTGCTGCACACGATCAGGCCACTCCTACCGCCACAATGGCCAGGATCAGCGCGAACGCACCCACGAAGTCTAACGATGACGTCACCATCGGAATGCCGTGGGTATCGGGGTCGAGTCCGAACCTGACCGCGATGATCGTTGCATAGTAGGCCACGATCACGACGCAGACCGTGGACAGCAGACCTCCCACCAAGGCGACCGCCACAACCTCGAACAGTCCTGGACTGGCCTGTCCGGTCAGTGCTCCGCCGAGTTCGGACACTGCTCCGGTCATCGCGAAGACCGGAACAGACAAACCGAAGATCAAAGCGACATCGGCGCCGGCCGACCCTCGAGGCAGCGGCCCGGGGTGCAGCAGACCCAGATGCACCTTGGTCGAGAGACGACTGGAGAGCACCCCCCCGAGTCCGCCGGCGGTCCCCAAGAACCCCGGGAGCAGCACGAGCAGGACCGGATATTCGAGAAGATCGTCCAGTCGTCCCTCGATCGTGATTCCGGCGATCAGGTCGAGCAGCCCAGCCACCGTAAGCACCGGGATCGACTCGCGCACAATTGAGCCGAGCAGCCGACCTTTGACGGTCACCGACCACGCCACGCCCCCGGCGGAAACAGCCGCGAGCACCGCCGCGGCGACCGGTGTGAACACCTCGACACTGGCGAGCCGCGCGGCGATTATCAGGGCCGGGAGGCTCATCAGGTCACTGGCGGCGGTCACCAACGGCGACACCACGTTGTCCAAGTCCCACCCGTAGCGCCCCGAGCCGCCGGCCAACAGCAGGGTTATGGCCAAAACGAAAACCGAGGCGAGCAGGCCACCGACCGCCGACACGACGATGAAGTCGGCGACCGACATCGTCGGCGACACCGCAAAGACGATCGCGACCCCTTTGGCGAGCACCGCAATCACGACCGATATCACCAGGCTCAACAGCATCGCCGCCGCAATGTTCTGGCCCACCGCGGAGTCGAGGCGCGGACTCAACCGAAACGTGCCCGCGTGGATGGTGGTGCCGAGCCGGCTGCCGAGAGCGCCGAACACATTTCCCTTCACGGCCAGCGCGGCTGGCACCAGCAGCAGCAGGCCAGGCAGTTCTTCGAGGGTCCCGGTCGTCGTCGCCAGAGTCACGCCGGCGACAAGGCTGGTGATCGCGGAGAGGCACAGGGCGACGAAGCTGTCGCGGTAGGCGCGCTGATCTCTGCTGATGACTGCGCGCCAGCGGCGCGTGAGACGTATGAGGCGCGGCTTCACCCCCCCAGTTTGGTGCAGTTCGCCACCTCAGCCCCGGTGTCGGCCGAAATACCGCTACGGATACCAGCCTGAACCGAAGACTAGTCCGTCGTGGGCGACCGCCCAAGCACGCTTCTCCGTTACGTCGCCGGTGACCGGATGCGTGAAATAGTAGTCGACCCAGACTCCGTCCTCGGTGGCCGCGGCCAACTCCCTGCCGTAGGGCTTGCCGTTGACGTCGCTGCGCTCTGCTGTGGATGTCCCGACTATGTCGGGCCGGTTCGCGTTGACGACTGAGATACCGTCTTCGAGGATGTAGACGTACCAGGACCCGTCGATGCTGTCTGGGGACTGGTAGTAGTCGAAAGTCGCTTCCCGGCCCTCAGCCTCGTAGCGGTCTATCGCCTGTTGGACGAGGTACTTGGTGTACTCCTGGGGAGGCGAACCGACGCTGGCGCGGTCGTCCCCGCATCCCGAGATGAGCACCGCCGCCAAGAGGCCCGCTGCGGACGCGACGGCGAGCCGCTTCAGATGCAGCCTCAGCTTCAACCTCATGGGGTTCATTCGTCGATACTCATGGCGGGTGTGCATGGTACCAGCAACTGTCCGTGCGAAGGGCACCGGCTCACATCGGTGCTAGCTCACACCGGTGCCGGCTCGCATCGGCGCTGGCTCACAATCATCGAGAGTGGCGATGGAACACCCGCGGACGACGAACGGTTGTCCAGCGGTCTGACGACCATGGGGCTTCAGGTGCCTCGATCCATGTGGCGAGCGACAGCAGCGGACGGTCGTAATTGACGCGCCAGCCCGCGAAGTCGCGCCACGCCTGCTGCTGATCGGCAACCACCGGCATGCCAGCCGTCTTGAAAAGCTCATACACTTGGTCGAACTCTGCCTGGTCGATGGCTACCGGATCGCCGGGAGACGGGTCGGGATCGTATTCGAACCCGAAATAGTCGCAGATCCGCCGCAGCGACAGGGTCCCGGTGCGGATCAGCAACTGGGCTCGGGGGTCGGTGGCGACGTCGAGGGCCGAGCAGTACAGAGACGCTGAGTCGAGCACCATCCCAGCGCTGGTGATCCACGACCGCTCAGGCACCGGCGAGCGGAAGTAGACCAGGATCGGAAAGCTGGTGTGGCTCTCCTCGACCTCGACGAACCAGTCCTCCCATTCGTACCAGGTGTGCAGCATGTCCTCCGGAGAGCCGATCTTATGGCGACGCATGAGCATCGCCGCGGGGCCTGCCGCCTCGTCGTACCCTGTCGAACGCACATGATACTTGGCCACCACGTTCTCTCTTCGGGAGAAGGCGCTGTAGATGGTCGGCAGGAAGCTGATCAGCAGAGCCACCAGTCCGAGACCCACAAGCCCTTCGCCTATCTCAACGATCAGCGTGGGGAGGTCCCCTGTCGTGCGGAAGCCCAGGGTGGTCAGCGATGACCCCGACAGCACGATCGCCTCTTGAACGGGCTGAACCCCGAGTGCCCAGAACAACCCGGCGCAGCCGCTGATCACGCCGACAGCCCATATGAACGGGAAGAGCATCAGGGTGACCGGAGCGAAACGGGCCTTGACGGCCTCGGCTCTGTGCTGGTCCTTGAACCGACGTGATGCACCGTTGAACACTCGACGCATCGTCAGCATCGTGGCGTTGGCAAGGAACGACTGCTCGCCTCTCGGCACGACGACAGTCCGCACCGCCGATCCCATGGTTCCGAGGGCCACAACGCCCCCCAGCACCCCGACGAGAATCCGCACAACGATCACGCATCGAGCCTAGAACCTGCGACCACCCCACACCCGACCCCACCACCCAACACCCGACCCCACCAACCAAAGCCCGACAGCACCACCCCACGCCCGACGACGACACAGCAACAACCCGCTCAAGCTCGACTCTGCCTCGACTCTGCCTCGACTCTGCTCGACTCTGCTCGATGAATCCTCACTGATCGCTTCCGGCGACACCGATGTTCGCGAGCGGGACAACCCGTGCGGGCCACCGCTCAGATCCACTCGACATCGAGCCCGCCGAACCAGGATTCACCCTTGTGGGGCGGGTTCGGGTGTGGCGTGTTCGCGGCAAGGCCGTCGTGTCTGCGCACATCGGCGTAAGGTGTGAACATAGGAAACGCGATCGGAGGGGGGCTGTCGATGGCTCGGAGACTCACTGAGTTCAGCCACGGAGCTGGTTGAGGCTGCAAGCTCGCTCCCGGCGAACTGGCGCAGGTCGTGCGCCGACTGTCTGATACCGAAAGCCCCGACCTGTTGGTCGGGGCGCTCAGCGGCGACGATGCCGCCGTCTGGCGCTTGACCGACGACCGCGCCCTCGTCGTCACCGCCGACTTCATCACCCCGGTTGTGGACGACCCGTTCGATTGGGGCCGGGTGGCCGCCGCCAACTCGGTCTCCGACGTGTACGCAATGGGCGGCCGCCCACTGCTGGCGCTCAACCTAGTGTGCTGGAACACCGATGAACTGTCCGGCGAACAACTTCAAGAGGTGCTCGCTGGCGGGCACGACATCGCCAACAGATGCGGCTTCGTCGTCGCCGGAGGACACACCGTCGACGATCCCGAGCCGAAATACGGGATGGCGGTGATCGGCGAGGTGCATCCCGACAGGATGCTGACCAACGCCGGGCTGCGTGCCGGACAGACACTGATCCTCACCAAACCGTTGGGGATCGGTGTGATCACAACCGGCCTCAAATGGGGCCGCGCCGACGCCCAGTGTGTAGCCGCAGCAGTTGCCTCAATGACCGCCACCAACGCCGCCGCAGCCGAGATCGCGGTTGCCTGCGGGGCCACCGGCGCCACCGACGTCACCGGGTTCGGTCTGCTCGGCCACGGCGGGCGGGCCGCGCAGGAGTCCGCTGTCGACCTGGAGATCATCGTCGACGACGTGCCGATCATCGACGGTGCCAGAGAACTGGCGGCCTCGGGTGTTGTGCCGGGAGGCACTCAGCGCAACCTGGGCTGGATCAACGACCGGGTCCACCGGGGCCGCGGGGTCAGCGAGTTGGACGTGACGCTCCTCGCCGACGCGCAGACCTCCGGTGGGCTGGTGTGCGGCGTCGACGCGGCGCAGGCCCAGGACGCGGTCGACTCGTTGTTGTCGACCGGCCACACCGCCGCGGCCATCGGCACCGTGCATGAGGGCACCGGCCAGATCCGCCTCAAATCTCGCGCCTCCTAGAAGCACGCGCGGATTGAACATCGTGCCTGCGCTGACACCAGTTGTCTCCCGCTCTTGTTCGCTGCGCTCACGGGCCGCTCGGGCCACGGCCTCGTTCGGTCGCGGCGGGTGCGGGATCAATACGCTCGGCCTCTAGGTCAGTTGCGCTCGAAGATGTTGGACAGGCCGCCGATCACCGAGCCCTCGCCGTCGGAGCCGCCCGGCGTGAGGTTGGCGAGCACCCGGTCGGCGAGACGGTTGAACGGCAGGGACTGAAGCCAGACATCGCCCACTCCGGTGAGGGTGGCCAAAAACATGCCCTCCCCGCCGAACACCATCGACTTCAGGTTGCCTGCGCGCTCGATCGAGTACTGAATCTCAGGCTGGAAGGCGACGAGGCAGCCGGTGTCGACCCGCAGGGTCTCGCCCTGCAGGCGCTTGCGCACGATGGTCCCGCCCGCGTGCAGGAAGGCCAAGCCGTCACCGGAGATGTCCTGGAGGATGAAACCCTCTCCGCCAAACAACCCCGTGCCCAACTTCTTGTTGAACGCTACGTCGAGCTTGGTTCCCGAGGCCGCGCACAAGAATGCGTCCTTCTGGGCCAGGATCCGCCCGCCCGCGGCATGGAGGTCGACGGGCAGGACCTTGCCGGGATACGGCGCCGCCATCGCCACTTTCTGGCGGCCGATCGCGGCACTGTTGGTGAAATGGGTGAGGAATACGGATTCTCCGCTGAGGGACCTCTTGGCAGCCGACTTGAATTTCGACCATTTGCCCTCATCGGCATCTGAGCCGTCGCCCATCTTGGACTCGAAAGTAATCCCCTGCTCAATGTACATCATGGCCCCGGCCTCGGCGATCACCACCTCGCCCGGGTCGAGTTCGATCTCCACAAACTGAAGGTCGTCTCCATGTATCTGGTAGTCGATTTCGTGGCTCTGCATCTTTGGGTCTCCCGAAGTTGGTTGGATCGTCTGCCCGCAGAATCATCGCACATCATGCAGGCAGACGGCGAACATTCAAGCAGCATATGCCTGCCGCGACCGCGGCTCGGCGCGGTCAGAGACCAGCGGCACGGCGAGCAGCACCCGACGCGGTGGAGCAGACAACGGGCTGCGGCTCAGTTCTTGGGGAGGTCCCGGAAGGGGGTGTCGCGGGCAGGGCCTGGTTCTCGAGGCAGGCCCAGGACGCGCTCGCCGATGATGTTGCGCTGGATCTGGTCGGTCCCGCCGTAGATCGACGGGCCGGGCGAGAAGACCGCGATCTCGCCGAGCAGCCCATCGCTGGCCGAGTCGTGTGCGCCGCTCAACATGCCGTCAGCGCCCAGGACCGACAGGCCGACCTCGCGGAACGCCCTGAACATCTCGCTGACGTGGAGCTTGCCGATGTTGGGTTCAGCACCTGTCCGCTGTTTGGGGTCCTTGGCGCGCAGCGCCCCCAGACGGTTCACCTCGATCAACGACCAGAGCTTCACCATCTCCTGCCGGAAGTTCGGATCCTCGTTCTTCTGCGACTTGGCGGCCAGGTCCGCCACGAACTGCCACAGTCCGTGGCCGACCGACGGCACTCCGCCCTCGTTTGCCGCCGGAGAGGCGAAGTCCGAAACGGGCCGGTCGAGAGACTTGCCGCGTGCCCCGGGGGTGGCGGTCCTGGGTTTGCGGCCCGCTGAACCCAGCGACTCGCGCTCGAACCGCAGTGTGGTGTTCGCCACCGCCCAGCCGTTGTTGAGCCCGCCGATGACATCGGCGTCGAGCACCCGGGCCTCATCGATGAACACCTCGTTGAACATCGACCTGCCGGTCATCTCCCTCAGTGGTCGGACGCTGACTCCGGGCTGGTCCATCTCCAGGGCGAACCAGGTGATGCCCTTGTGTTTGGGGGCGTCGGGGTCGGTGCGGGCGATCAGCATTCCCCAGTCGGCGACCTGTCCGCCCGAGGTCCACACCTTCTGTCCGCTGACGATCCACTCATCGCCGTCGCGCCGGGCCTTGCAGGCCAGCCCGGCCAGGTCCGACCCGGCCCCGGGCTCAGAGAAGAGCTGGCACCAGCCGACCGTTCCCTCAAGTATCGGCGGGATCAGCCTCTGAATCTGTTCGGGCGTCCCGTGCTGAGCGATCGTCGGCGCGGCGAGCATCCAGCCGAGCCCGCCGATCGGCGGACCCATCACGCCCCTTTGGGCCATCACTGTGTTGACCACCCCCGCCAGGTCGCGGCCCCATCCCCTGCCACCGGCTTGCACCGCCAACGTCGGATGCGCGTATCCGCTGGGAGCGATGCGCTGCCACCATTCGCGGACCGTGAGGTTCTCGTCCCAGTTCTCGTCGAGCCAGGCCTCGAGTTCGAGCCGGACTTCCTCGGCAGTGGGTGTGCTCATCGGTTCCCTCGCTTGCAGATCGAGCGCTTGGCTGCACAGGCTAGCGAGCGTTGAGCTTTCTGGCAGGGTCGAGCGGAGGATCAGGCCGGCAAGGGTGTGTTCAGGAAGCTGACGTTGTCGAGGAGGATCTTCTTTCGGTCCGCCGGGTCGAAAGCCTTCAGTTCAACGACGTAGTCGAGGGGATGCGGCAGCCCTTCGATATGGGGCCAGTCGGAACCGAAGATCACGTGGTCGGGGCCCATGAGCCCTGAGACCTCGTCAACGTCGTCCTCCCAGAACGGATTGACCCACACCTTCTCCTTGAAGGTGTCGACGGGATGGTCCTTGAACCAGCTGAAGCTCTTTTTCGCTGTCTGGTCGAACTTGCGGAACATCGGCGCCAGGAAATCCGAGCCGTTCTCGACGCTGGCCACCCGCACACGCGGGAAACGGTCGTAGAGCTTCTCGAACACCGACTGGATCAACCAGTCCTGAGCAGCACGCTCAATGGCGAAGCTGGCCAGGCTCGGTCCCATGTATCCGCCGTTGCGGCTGAGCGAACCTGAGGTGAACTTGGTGTCGGCCACATAACCCATCGACGAGTAACCGCTGGCCGAAGCATGGATGACGACGGTTATCCCGGCCTCGTTGATGGCCGACCACACAGGGTCGAAGGTCGCCGAGAACGGGGAGATCTTGCCGGTTGCGACCGTGACCGGCGCAGGGCGCATCACAACCACCCGAGCCCCGAGTTCAACGACCTTCTCAACTTCGGCCGCTGCAGCGGCCGGATCACCGAGGCACAGGTACGGAGCACCGAAGATCTTGCCGTCGTAGGAATAGCCCCAGTCCTCGAGAAGCCAGCGGTTGAAGGCCTGCATCATCGCGGTGCAAGCCTCGACGTCGGTTCGGATCAGTTCTTCGTAGAGCACACCGAGGGTCGGGAACAGCCAGACTCCCGACAGCCCCTGCTCATCGAGCACCTTCACACGGGCTTCGGCGTGCATGTAGCACTCGGGAAGGGGCTCACGCGCCTTGAGCATCTCCAGCGGCGTCTTGCCGTCGGGATTCCCCTTGAAGAACGCGTTGAGCGCACCGGGCATCGCCACAGGGTCCCAGGTCGGGTTGACCACAGCATGCGAGATCGTCCCGCCGACGAGGTGGTACTTGCGGCCGTTCATCTCCACCCACTGAACGATCCGCGGCTGCATCTCCGCGGGGACATGGCGGGTGAAGGCATCAAGCGCCTCGTAGTAGTGGTTGTCGGCGTCGAAGGGCCGATAGTCGAGATTTTCTGAAGTCATTGCTGCTCCCCGCGGTGTTCGATGCGGTTGTTGCGCGGTGTTCTGCACTGTCGCAGATGGTAGCGCTGCCAGACCGCAGAGCACAGTTCGACTCGCGAACGCCGCGCGCAGCGCTAACTTGTGTACTCGTGTCCAGCACTGCGCAACTTCAGGCAAGACCCTTCGTTCGAGGCACCCGGGTGAGACTCGTCGACGACATCCCCGGGTACCCGGCGGGCAGCACCGGGAAGATCGCGGTGGCCAACGGTTTCGCCTGGACCCGCTACTGGGTCCGCTTCGACGACGGCACCGCTGTCGGGCATGTCGACCACCATTGCCTCGTCGAGCGGCGCGACTACGAAGAGTTCCTGTCGGCGCGCGAGCGCGAGGAACTCGAAGCCGTCGAGGCCGCAGCACAGGCCGCGAAGGCCGTAGCCGAGGCGCCCGATGCTTCCGACACTCCCGCGGTCGGCGCAGGCGCGCCAGGCGGTGCCGTCGAGGTCAACGGGGTGACGATCCCCCAACGGCTCCTCGACATGAGCGCCGCGGCACGGCAGCGCCTCGGGGCCTGACCCGCGCCCGACGCCGAACAAGCCGAACAAGCCGAACCAGCCGAACCAGCCAACAAGCCGGATCAGCGGACCTGGGGACAATCGAGTCCGACAGACGCCAAAGCGACCTCCGCACCGGCGGATCAGCGGATCAGCGGATCTGGGGCTTGATGCGTCGACTGCTGCTGAACGAGTCAACGCCGGCCTCCATGGCCGCCTTGTCGAATCCGCTGGTGAGGATGGCCGGTGCGACCGCGATGGCATTGAGCCGACCCATGTCGTTGGCGGCCCAGATGGCGCGCAGCGTCGCCTGCACGGCCCAGGGCGGCTGTGAAGCGATCGCCTCGGCGATCCAGGCGGCCCTCGAGAGCAGGTCCTCGGCGGCGCACACCTCGCTGACCAGGCCGACCCGCATGGCCGTGGCCGCGCTCATCCTCTCGTGGCTGCCCAACAACGAGATCCGCAGAATCTCTCCGAGGGGCATCCGCTGGCACATCTTCATCGGCTCATAGACCGCGGCCATCCCGTAGGTCACATGGGGATCGAAGAATGTCGCGTGATCAGCGGAGATGATCACGTCGGACTCGGCGAGCATGTAGAACGCTCCGCCGGCGGCCATGCCGTTGACCGCGCACACCACCGGCTTCCAGAGGTCGCACGACTTGGGGCCCAGTCTGTCGCCGGGGTCGTCGTACATGAAGTTGTTGGAGGTGCCGTAGAGCCCGGGTGAGTCGTCCAGGGCGGTGAACTCGCCCTCGTCGCGGTCGATGCCGACGCAGAACGCCTTCGCGCCCGCCGCGGTCAACACGACCGCGCGGACATCGTCGTCGCGTCGGAAGGCCTTCCAGGTGTCATGCACCTCCCGCTCCATCGTCGGGCTGAAGGCGTTGTAGGCGTCGGGGCGGTTGAGCGTGACCCACCCGACATGGTCGCGTATCTCAACGATGATCGTCTCATGGGAGTCGCAGTCAGCGGTCATGGCATTGCCCTTCGTGGATTCGCCCTTCGCAGATTCGCCCTTCGCAGATTCGCCCTACGCAGATTCGCCCCTCGCAGGTTCGCCCTTCGTGGATTCGCCCTTCGTGGATTCGCCCTTCGCAGGTTCGATTCTCTGGTGGTGTTGCGCTGGTTCGGCTGGGCATGCTCGTCGATTCTGGAGCGTATGGGGATTTCTGGCACGCCCCCGGAAAATGGCGACCGGTGGATTATGGCGACCGGTTGACCAGGGTACGGTGTGCGGTCGTGGGAAACATCGTAGGGGTCTGCGGCGGCTCGGGCGCGGGAAAGACGACCCTCGTAAACGAGTTGATCCGCTGCCTCGGCGAGGACCGGACCTCGCCGGTTGCCTTCGATTCCTACTACCGTGACCTCTCCCACATCACCATGGCGGAGAGGACTCAGGTCAACTACGACCACCCCGACTCACTCGACCACGAACTGTTCACAGAGCACCTGCGGGAGCTTCGCCGGGGCCGCCCGGTGGAGATTCCCGAGTACGACTTCGCCACCCACACCCGCACCGGCGGGGCGACAGTGGTGCAGCCCACCGAGACCGTGGTTCTCGACGGCATCCTGCTGCTGCACTTCCGAGCACTCAGGGACCTTATCGACCTGGCAGTGTTCATAGACGTTGACGAGAAGGTGCGCCTCAAGCGGCGGGTGCAGCGCGACGTGCGTGAACGCGGCCGCAACGCCGACGACGTGCAGCGCCAGTTCCGGGCGACCGTCGCGCCCATGCACGACAGGTTCGTCGCGCCGTCGGCACAGCACGCCGACCGGGTGGTCACAGTCGATGAGCCGCTCGAAGCCGTGGCCCGCCAGCTCGCAGAAGAAATCTTCGCCGCTCCGGCCCGCCGTCGATAGGCTCCCAACCGCCCGTGCAGTTCTCCTTCATGCCCTCGGTCTCGCCCTCGGTGCGCAAGAGCATCACCTTGACCTACCACTTCGCTGAACGCGAGTCGAAGGCCCGCTACAAGCGCAGCGTGCTCGGATGGTTCTGGTCGTTCATGAACCCGCTGGTGACCGTGGCTGTCTATTGGTTCGTGTTCGGCGCGATATACGGGGCCGAGGCGCCGAAGACCGCCAACGGCAACGCCGAGAGTTTCGGCCTCTACCTCTTCACGGGTCTCGTCATCTGGACCTTGTTCACGGGGCTGGTCGGCGGTTCGATGGTCTGGCTGAGCTCGGTGAGCGATCTGCGCAAGAAGATCTATTTCCCGACCGAGACGGCCCTGTTGGGAGGTGCCGCGTCGAACCTCGTGCAGACCACGCTGGAGGTTGTGGTGCTGCTGGCGATCATGGCAGCGTTCTCCAACATCGGCTGGACCGTGGTGTTCCTGCCCGTCGCGATGGTGTTCGCGCTGGGCTTCGGGCTGGGGCTCGGGTTCATCGCATCGGTGCTCAATGCCCGTTACCGCGATGTCAGCTATCTGGTCGGCATCCTGCTGAACGTTGCCTTCTTCGCAGTTCCCATCGTCTACACGCCGCAACTCCTCCAAGACAAGGACCTGCCACAGACAGCCCGTGTGCTGCTGGAATGGAATCCCGTGGCCCTGTTCATCGAGACGTCGCGAGACGCCGTCTATTTCCTGCAGGTTCCAAGCTGGAACCGCCTGTTGGCGTCGTCGGTCTGGACTGTCGCAGCCTTCTCGATCGGCTGGGTGTTCTTTCGCAGGCAGAGCATGTCGATCAGCGAGGAACCATGACCGTCGGAGCGATCACCGTCGAGGCCGTCTCGAAGCGCTTCCGGCTTGAACGCAATCGCCCGAGCTCGCTCAAAGAAGCGATCCTGCGGATGGGAAGGTCTCGCGACACCGACGAGTTCTGGGCGCTGCGGGACGTCAGCCTGAAGATCAGGACGGGCTCCTCGTTCGGCCTCATCGGCCACAACGGCAGCGGCAAGTCGACGCTGCTCCGGCTCATGGCGGGCATCCACCGACCGACGCTCGGCTCAGTCGAGACGACCGGTCGCCTGTCGGCCCTGCTCGAGCTCGGATCGGGTTTCCACCCCGACCTGACCGGACGTGAGAACGTCTACCTCAACGGGGCGATGCTGGGATTCACGCGCAGGCAGATGGCCGCCTCAATGGAAGAGATCATCGAGTTCAGCGGAATCAGGGACTTTGTCGATGAGCCTGTGAAGATCTACTCGACTGGCATGTATGTGCGCCTCGGCTTCGCGGTGGCAGTGAACATCAACCCAGACATCCTGCTGGTCGACGAGGTCGTGGCGGTCGGTGACGAAGAGTTCCAGCGGAAGTGCGTGGCGCATATGGACCTGCTCCGCGACAACGGCACGACGATAGTGATGGTCTCACACAGCACCGACCTCATGGCCGAGTGCGACAAGGTCGGCTGGCTCGACCACGGCAGGCTCATGCGGGTCGGCGCTCCCGACGATGTCGTCTCGGAGTATCTGGCGAATGTGGATTCAAACGACAAGACGCTGCAGGCCCACCACGACTGAGCAAGTCTCGGTCTGGCCCGCTTCGCGCCGGCCCAGCCCGGTCGGGCCCGTCAGCGCGCCGCGCTGGCGGCCACCAGCGCGCGCAGAGCGTCGTGGTGCAGTGAGACCCCGGGCGGGACCACCGGGTCGCCCGGTTCGGGCACCTCGCAGGCCGCCAGCTGCGACCAGTCTTGGACCCTCGCCACCAGCGGACTGTCGAGTTGCGCGACGAGCGAGCCGAGCTTGGCCTCATTCGAGCAGACGATCGCGGGCGTGCCGCTGCGTGCAGCTATCACTACCGGGTGGTAGCGGCTGCTGACCAAAAGCCGGGCGGAGCGGATTCGGTCCACCTGGGCATCGATGCCGGGTCCCAGAATCTCGGTGTCCAGGCGGATCCGCGAAGCCAGAAGCTGGGCGTACTGTCGGTCGCGCCCGCCGCGGAAGCAGGCCAGGGCGACCGTTGCCCCGAGACGCTCGGCGAGCGCGCCGAGCCCGGCAGCGACCCGGGAGGGGTCCTCAGTGCTCAGCGAACGGCCAGCGGGGCGCAGCGGTCCCGGGGCTGCGCCCGGTCCCAGGGCCACGACGATCTCCGTGCGCCGCGGCAACGCATCAAGGTCCAGGCCGAACACCAGGTCCGCGCCGACCGCGGTGTCGACACCGGCAGCAGCCATCGCCGCCGCTGATGCTCGATCGCGCACCACTACGGGGGAGTCGCGCAGCAGGGTTCGAAGGATCCGCCGCGACCAGCCGCGCTTCAAGGGATCGGCGCCCAGCCCCACGCCGACCACGGGCCTACCGCGCAGCGCCGGGCCGAGCGGCGCCAGAAGGTGACCCGGCAGGCTCCAGATGCTGGTCCAGTCCTGGATGATCCCACCGGGGCCGATGCACACGCCGTCTATCGCCCCGCCCGAGCCCTTCGCCCCGCCCGAGCCCTTCGCCCCGCCCGAGCCCTCCTTCACGCCTGAGCCCTTCGCCCCGCCCGAGCCCTTCGCCACGCCTGAGCCCTTCGCCACGCCTGAGCCCTTCGCCCCGCCCGAGCCCTTCGCCACGCCTGAGCCCTCCTTCACGCCTGAGCCGCCGCGCCCTTCGGCCAGTGCGCGGAGCCATCCCCGCGGGCCCCGAGCCACGGTCTCAACGCCGTGCAGGGCCGATGTGGCTTGGGGGTCCCGCGAGACGACCACCGGGACCGCCCCCGCGCAACGCAGAGATTCGACCACAGCAGAAGTCAGCAGTTCGTCGCCGATGTTGCCTGCCCCCGACCAGCCGCAGACCAGGATGCGAGGACCGCTGTCCGTGCCCGGGTCGGGCACGCTCAAGATCATGGCACCGACGTTAGCGTCGTCGCCGGGGTTGTTCGCCGATGGACGGCACTGCTGTGCTCGCACGCTCCATGGGTGGCTTGCCGCTAGCGTTGTTCGCCCATGGACGAGACCCTCGGCCCCCGCCTCAGCGTCGTCATGCCCTGCTACAACGAGGCCGCGACCGTCGCGGAGATGGTCAAGCGCGTGCTGGCGAGCCCTCACACAGCGGAGCTGGTCATCGTCGATGACGGCTCGACCGACGGCACCCGCGAACTGCTCGACGGCTTCGACGACTCCCGGGTGCGGATCCTGGCGCAGACCGAGAACCGCGGCAAGGGGGCCGCGGTCCGACGTGGTTTCGAGGTCGTGTCGGCGGAGTTCGTGATCGTCCAGGACGCCGACCTCGAATACGACCCGCGCGACTACGACATCGTCCTTGAACCGCTGCTCAGCGGTTCCGCCGACGTGGTCTACGGCAGCCGCTTCCAGTCGGGCCGGCCCCGTCGGGTCCTGTACTTCTGGCATTCGGTCGGGAACCGGTTCCTCACGCTGCTCTCGAACATGTTCACTGACTTGAACCTCACCGACATGGAAACCTGCTACAAGGCCTTCCGCGCCGAGGTGGTCCGCAGTCTCGACCTGCGCGAGAACCGGTTCGGCATCGAACCTGAGATCACCGCGAAGGTAGCCGCGGGGGGCTGGCGAATCTGGGAGGTCGGGATCTCCTACTCGGGGCGCACCTATGCGGAGGGCAAGAAGATCAACTGGCGTGACGGTGCAGCCGCGCTCGGTTGCATCGTGAAGTACGGAGTTCTGACCCGTCGCCGCCGACGCCCCTCGGCAGGGTCACCCTGAACAGGCGCCTCGCCCCGGTAGAATGGCGCTGCCCATATGGGCGCGCGCCATGCCTGATCACGACACCATGAGAGCAGCCATTGAGATTCTCACGATCACTGCTGTGTTGTCTGCTCGGGTTGTGCTTGGCGGCTTCACCAGCGTTTGCCCAGGTCGACGCGAACGGCGGCCCTGAAGGCGGCGACATTGAAGGCGGCGCTGAAGGCGGCGACTCGAGCCTCGTGGTACTGAACGGCCGCGGTTTCGGGCACGCGGTCGGGTTGAGCCAGTACGGCGCCTACGGACGCGCGCTCGCCGGCGATACCTACGACAAGATCCTCAGCTTCTACTACGACGGCACGACCCTCGCGCCGATAACCGACTTCAAGGAGTTCGACCCGGACCGCGTTCCCGAGACCGTCGACGTCGACGTCGGCGTTCGGGAGCTGATTGCCATTTCCACCCCGCTCGAGGAGCTCGGTCCCGGAGAGTGGGAGCTGTCGGTCGAAGTCGGCGGCACGGTGGTCGGGGTGAGCACCCTGCCGCTCACCACCCACTACGACGGGGCACGCTGGCACGCCGAGTACACCGACAAGACCACCGGGACCACCACCGATGTCTGCGACGGTCAGGCGCTCTGTGAGAACACCGTGCTCGAGGTGGCCCAGACGATCGGCACCCGCGCGGTGATCGAGGAGTACGAGGACGGTCCCAATCTCGGCTCACATTTAGGGGGGCGATACCTCCTGCGGCCTGCTGGCGTGGCTGTCGACGGCGCCACGCCCGATGTCTGCGGCACGGGACTCGAGTTCTGCATCACGCATTCGCGCCTCAGGCGGGTGCAACCGGGCACGCCCAACGTCCTGATCGGCGTTCGCGAGGAGATAGCCATCTCCACCCCGCTCGACGAACTCGGGCCGGGAAAATGGGAACTCAGTGTCGAGGCGGGTGGGCAGTTGATCGGCCTGAGCACCCTGCCGCTCACCACCCGCTACGACGGGGCACGCTGGCATGCCGAGTACACCGACGAGTCGGCCGGGGTCACCACCGACCTGTGCGACAACGACTCACGCTGTCTCAACACGGCACTCGAGGTTGTGCAGACGGTCGGCACGAGAGCCGTGGTCGAGGAGTTCGAGGACGGTCCGAACCTCGGATCATATGCGGGCGCGCGCTACCTGCTGCATCCCGCGGGAGTGCCGCTCAACGGCAGCACCCCCGACCGTTGCGGCACCGGTCTCGAGTTCTGCGTAGTGGTCGCCGACCTCGACATGGAGAAGTACCTCTACGGACTCCAGGAAGTGCCGACCGACTGGCCGGCCGAGGCACTGAAGGCGCAGGCGGTGGCAGCCCGCAGTTATGCGGCCGCAACGATCGTGAACCGTGCGGCGGCGGGCGACTGGGCCGACGAGCCCTTCAACCTCTACGACTCGACCGCGGATCAGGTGTTCACCGGCTGGGCCCGCGAGTCGGGTTGTGTCTGGCACTCATGGTGCGACGCCGTCAACGAGACCGCGGCAGAGGTCGTCGTCTATCAGGCCGAGATCGCGACCAACGAAGACCCGACAACCCAAAACCCTGACACCACAAACCCGACAACCCAAAACCCTGACACCACAAACCCGACAACCCAAAACCCTGACACCACAAACCCGACAACCGAAAGCCCTGACACCGAAGGCAGCGCCGAGGACGGATCGTCCCAGCGGACCGACGACGAGACAGGCGACGTGACCGGCAGCGGGACGCAGAACGGTGAGGCCACTGTCGTCAATGAACCGCGGATCGCTCAAGCCTTCTACTCTTCGAGCAACGGCGGACACACTGCCAAACCGTCCGACGTCTGGTCCGGCGGAGTCGACCTGCCCTTCCTGGTCCCCAAGCCGGATCCTTTCGACGCCGCGGTTGATCCAGAAACCGGCCGAGCGCGCAATCCCAACGCCACCTGGACCCGTTCCTACTCCATCGCCGAGCTGACGCGTTGGCTCAACAACTACACGGTCGGTGGGGAGGCGCCTCTCAACATCACCTCCCTGCGTGGAATCGACATCGCCAATGCTCCCAAGTCGGGGCACGTCCTCTTCGCCGAGGTCACCGTCCACGACGCGGGCAGGTCGGTGACGCTGCGCCGCAACGGCGAGCCCTACGGTGCCTGGCTGTTCTATGCGATCTGGAGGGGCTGCAAGACGGCTCAAGGCTGCCGTCCACCCGTCGGCTCCCAGTTCACCATTGAATGGCCAACCAACCCCGCTCCCGAAGCGGTGCCCGTCTTCGAGTTCAGCGATCTGTCTCCCGACGACTACTTCTACGAGCCGGTGCTCTGGGCGGCCAACGAGGAGGTCGTCTCAGGCGCGGCCCCGCAGCGACTCGGGCCCCACGACCAGATCAACCGGGCCGAGTTCGCCGAGATCCTCTGGCGTTTCGAAGGACGCAAGAGGCCGCACAAGCGCAACAACTTCGAGGACATCGCCGCTGACGCTTCATACCACGATGCTGTCCACCTGCTGACGGAATACCGAGTGACCACTGGAACCTCGCCCACGACCTTCTCACCAGAGATGACATTGACGAGGGCGCAAGCATCCACCTTCCTCTGGCGCTTCGCCGGAACGCCTGAACCGAACGTCGACTCGACCTTCGAGGACGTGCCTGCAGGCTCCTACTACAGCGACGCGGTACGTTGGATGGTCGAGCACGGTATCACCACGGGCACCTCACCGACGACCTTCTCCCCCGACAACCCCACGACACGAGCAGAGGCCGTCACGTTCATCTGGCGTCTGGCCGGCCTCCCCGACGCGTTCGCCGCCTGGGTCCGGCCGATGCTTCCCCCCAAGATGCGAACCATGCCCAACTCCTGACGGCGCTCGGAACCCGGCGGCACCCCCAGAACGCGAGCCACAGCGTTGATATTCGCAAGCTAGGGCACCGGCGCGACACCACGCGACAGACCCGCCCGGCCGACGGACCAATCCGAAACCTACGGCAACCAAAGAGTCACGGGACCGAGTTGACGACTGTCACGCGCTGCAGACAACGACACCCGCTCACCGTCAGACCCCCACAGCACAACACCCTCACGCTGAACCGGGAAACGCAACTCCCAATTCTGCTCGGTAACAACCACCGCACCAACAGGAATAGGATCACCCGACATACCCCCAACCACACGATCCCCCAAGTAGTGGCGTTGCAGGTGCGGCGACCCGAAAACGTAGACATCCCTGTCACCCAAACCCTCAGCTTCCAGAACCTCCCCAACCGCCGCATACCCCGCCGGCTGAAGCGTGACCCGATCAATGACAGCATCGACTGCGAACAAAGCCACAATCCCGAAAGCCGCGACCGCGGCCGTTCGAGCCACCCGATCCCGTCTCGCCCACAACACCTGCGCCCCCACGGCCGCCAACACGAACAGGAACGGCAACGCCACCAACCGATAGTGCCGAAGCTGAATCGAAGACAAACAGAGAGCCGTGACTATCACCGCCGCCACACCCGCCACCAACGCCACCTCCGGCTGACGCCAACGCGGCACCGACAACAGCACAAGACCCACCAGAACCGCGCTCAACAACTGACCGTCAGCATCAAGATGATGCCAGAACGGAGTCCACCAAGGCGGATTGTCATACACCGCGCCAGCCACATACTGCCGATGACCCACATCCATATGGGCCGCGGTCGCATCCCACAAGCCGACCCACGCCTCATTCGCGGCACGCCCGAACGGTGCATAAGTTGCAGCCCAGACAACCAACGACGTGCCCGCAGCCACAGCCCCCTGATACAGACTGAGCCGCGAGCGCCGGGTGAGCCAGAGCGCCACAACAACAGGCGGCCCGACCAGAGAACCCGTCAACTTGGTAGCCGCGGCAAGGCCCACAAAGGCGCCCAACGCCACCACCCAACGCCACCGTTCATCGGACAGGGCACGCACACCCGCCCAGACCGCCGCCACCATGAACATCGTTGTGATCGATTCGAATAGCGCCAACGTCTCGGGCCGCTCGATGATCGTGTCTACCTCACCAGAACTCAACGACTGCGGCAGACAAGCCCAAGCCAACGCAGCGAACCCAGCCACGTCTCGACCCGCCAGACGCGACACCAACGACCAGACCAAGAAGGTGGTCACCACACCAGCGGCCAACGAAGCCAAGCGAGCCGACGGAATCCCATCCCCGAACAACAACTGAGCAACCCCGAACGCGTAGGTCCCGACCGGCGGATGCCGATGCCACAGGATGTGAGTCAGGTCGCCGTCAAGGAAACTCCGCCCAACCTCCACATACAACGGTTCGTCATAGTGCGGAGTCGGCACATCGATCCGCCAGAGCCCCAACAACAGCGTCGTCCCCGCCGCCCCGAGCCCCGGCCAGTGCTTTCTCACGCTCTCCAAACACACACCTCCAACATATCCGGCCAACCCCAACAGCGACGTGAGGTTGCCCCCCTTTCGGCGGCACCGAGGCGTTCGCACCTCGGGTTCACCCCGTTCTTCCTCGAAAGAGTCGAGTCCTGCCGAATCCCTGACGGGTCGCCAGTTCATAGGTCCAGGCCGTGAGATCCTCCACTGGGTCGTCAGACCATTCGAGCATCTGTTGCCGGCGCTGCGCGTGGGCCGCGTGCTCGCTGTCGAGGTCCTCGAGCACACGGTCCAGTTCACTGAAGAACGCCGTTTCTTCACTCAAGGCGAAGGCCTTGGTCAACCCCCAACGCTCCTGCAGTTCCACCTGATAAGGGTGCCGCCCGGCCCAAGTGTTGTAGCGCAGCGACGGTGTGCCGATCACACCAGCCTCCGAACAGACCGTCTGACTATCGCCGACAACGAGATCGGCTGCTGCCAGAACATGATGGAACCGCTCTGGGGGGGTCGAGACTTGCCTGGCAGCCAGATCGGTGGGCAACGCCTGTTCAGAGGAGATGACCACCGTTCCGAGATCCTCCAATCGACTCAGAATCCGGTCGATCTGTTGGCGGTTCATCCCTCGCTCGGAGACATCGTGGCTCGCGGTGAACGCGGTGAGACGCAGCACGAACAAGCGCTTTCCGTCCTTGAGTCCGAGTTCCGCGCGGATTGCAGGATCCGCAGTGAAACGCGAAGGGTGCAGGTAAAAGAGTTCCTTGTATCCGCGATACTTGCGATGCTTCGAGCCGTAACTCTTTTCGGTAGCGGTCGGGCTCGCAATGAGGTTGGCGAACGGACCGGCTACGTAGTAGAGCAGTCCAGCGACATGGCCGTCGTCGGTGTCGTACAGCACCGGGGTACGGGTCAACCTGCCCGCGTGAACCCCTGCCGGTGAGCGAGTCAGAATCACGTCGGGTCCGAAGCGTCGCACCGTGCGAAGGGCCAACCAGTCCCGTGACACCAACTCACGGGCCAGCGAAATCATGTTGGTTCCTGCACGGGGACCGGCAATGTGGGGCCTGCCGCGTGCTTCGATGAGTTCGACGACAGAGTCCTTTCCGGGGCGCGAAATCCACATTGTCTCTTCACCGGCTGCTAGCAGGCGATCCTCAACTGCGCCCAATGTCCATACATCCGCTGGATGTACTGCGTCAATCAACACCTTCATTGATGGCGACGGTAGCGTCGAGCGATGCCGTCTGCGTACCGCGGAACCCCTGCTATGGGTCTCTTTGAGGGTCTCACCGCGGCGTTTCGGCGCCTTCTCGATCAGCGCGCTCAGCCGCTTAACAAGACACTGCAGGCCGCAATCGGCTCTGTCGCCGTGGTCGGGGTGAGCGGGGCGACCGTCTGGGCTTGGCGCACCAGCGACCTGACATTGGCTGAGTTGTCCTGGTGGCCGCTGGCCGTGGCGCTGCTGGTTGCTGCCCCTGCGAGCCTCGCTTTGAAATCGTCTGAGTTTCAACTCGCCGCCCGAATCGCCTCGCAGAAACCCTCAGCACACAGGAGTCTCAGGGTTGCGGTCGTGTCTTCGGCCGCCAATCTGCTGCCGCTGCCGGGTTCTCTGATAGTCACCGTCCGATCTCTTTCAGAAGATGGAAGCACTTACGGGTCGGCGATCGCTGCTGGTGCAGTGCCCGGTCTTTGTTGGCTCTCGATCACGGGCATCGTCGGCGGATCGGCGATTGCTGTTGAGGGGCCGCCTTCGCTGGGAGCTATAGCGGTCGTTGGCGGCTTGCTGGCAGGAGTCGCAGCCCTCAAGCTCTTCGGAGAAACTGCACCCGACGGGGGTTCGGTTGGGCTGGCCCTGGCGGTGCTCGGAGTTGAATCCGCTTGGCTCCTCATCAGCGCATTACGTCTCGGCTTGGCAATAACCGCTCTAGGTGTCGACATCTCGCCGACTCAAGCAGTCGCCCTCTCAGTCGCCGGCGCTCTGACGGTCGCCATCGGCTTCTTCCCTTCCGGACTCGGACTCAGAGAAGCGCTGATCGCCGGCCTCAGTCCGTTGATTGGTCTCGAGTTCGATATCGGCGTGCTGATCGGTTCTGTTGATCGCCTGGTCTGGCTGACCTTTCTGGCCTTGGCGAGTGCTGCGCTGGTGTTGCGCGGTTCAGACTCCAGCGAGTGACCAATCAGCGAAGCCGACAGATGAGTTCAGCCAAGGGCTCTCGGAAGTCGCGGGTCTGGGCGAATCCGACGGTTCGCAGCGCGGCATTGTCGAGCACTCCGTTGGCAGGTCGTGCAGCGGGCCGGACCGGACGCAGCTCCGCGGTCGAACAGGGGGTGACCCTCGTCGGATCTTCACCCGCTGCCGCCGCCACGGCGCGGGCGAACTGAAACCAGGAGACCGCACCCTGATTGGTCGCATGGAAGATGCCCGGGCGACGCTGCAGCGAGAGTTCCAGAACGATCGGGGCGAGGTCGGCGGTGAACGTCGGGTGTCCGATCTGGTCGTCCACGAAACGCAGCGGCTCGTCCTTGTCGAGGAGGTTCAAGATGGTCTTGACCATGTTGTGGCCGGTCTCTCCGCAGAGCCAGGAGGTGCGGACGATCGTGGCGTCGGTGCCGGCATGGCGTTCGCCTTCCGCCTTCGACTGTCCATAGACCGAGACCGGCGACGGACTGTCCGTTTCGGTGTAGGGGCCGCTCTTGGTGCCGTCGAACACGAGTTCTGTTGAGATCGTGGTGAAATGCGCACCGATCTCGCGGGCGGCCTCAGCGAGGATCCGCACCGCCGTCGCATTGGTCGAAAAGGCGCGGTCGGCATCGGTCTGCGCGCGGTCGACGTCGGTGAACGCTGCACAGTTGATGACGAGGTCCGGCTTCGTCTGTAGCATGGCGCCCGCGACGCTGCCACTGTCGGTGACGTCGAGTTCGCTGCGGTCGGGGGTGATCGCTTCGTGACCGTCGAGCAGCCGCACCAGGTCGCTGCCGAGTTGTCCGCCGGCCCCGGTCACGAAGACCTTCATGCTCGCAGACCCGGCCCGTGCTCAAGGGCATGCTCGGATAGGTGAGAGCCTGTCGCGTTGGCGGCGGTGTCATTCCCGCTCTTGTTCGCTGCGCTCACGGCCCGCTCGGGCCACGGCCTCGCGCCGTCTGGGCCGTATTGTCCCACATGTTCGCTCGGCCTCTAAGCGGCGCCCACCAGTGACGGTTCGTCGAGTACCACTCCACCGTCTTCTCCAAGCCGGCCGTGAAGTCCTGTGCCGGAGCCCAGCCGAGGGAGCGCAGCTTGGAGCAGTCGAGCGAATAGCGCCGATCATGACCCGGCCGGTCCGGCACATAGGTGATGGCCGACTCGTCGCGTCCGCACAGATCGATGAGCCGTTCGGTCAACTCACGGTTGGTGATCTCGTTGCCGGCGCCGATGTTGTAGATCTCGCCGCTGCTGCCACGGCTCAAGAGGGTGTCGATGGCCGTGCAGTGGTCGGCCACGTGGAGCCAGTCGCGAACGTTGAGTCCATCGCCGTAGAGGGGCACGCAGGCCCCGTCGAGCAGGTTCGTCGCGAACAGGGGGATCACCTTCTCGGGGAACTGGTAGGGGCCGTAGTTGTTCGATGCGCGGGTGACTATGACGGGCAGTTCGTGGGTGCTGAAGTAGCTGAGGGCGATGAGGTCTGAGGCTGCTTTGGAAGCCGAGTACGGGGAGCGGGGCGAGACCGTGTCCGTCTCCACCGAAGAGCCGTGCACAACCGAGCCGTAGACCTCATCGGTCGAGACATGCACGAACCGCTCGACACCGATTCGGCGCGCAACGTCACACAGCACGTTGGTGCCGAAGCAGTTGGTGTGGACGAACGCGTCGGGACCTGCGATCGAGCGGTCGACGTGTGATTCAGCAGCAAAATGCACCACCTGATCGCAGCCCACCATGGCGGAGCTGACCGCGGCCCGGTCGGTGATGTCGCCGTGGACGAACGCGGCCCGGTCGCCGAGCAGGTCCTCGATCGAGTCGAGGTTCCCGGCGTAGGTCAAGGCGTCGAAGGCGACCGCGGTGTGGTCACTCGTCGCCAACAGGTGGCGCAGATAGTTGCTGCCGATGAAGCCCGCCGCCCCGGTGATGAACAGTCTCATGGCCGACAGCCCCCTAGGTGGCGCGCAGCCGGTAGTGGGGTCGGCGGTTCGTCGGCAGATTGACGCGCAGTGGATTGTTCTGGTCGCGCTGCGACAAGATCGGCTCGCGCAGGCCCCAGTCGGCTGCGATCTCGGGGTCGTCCCAACGCACGCCGAGCTCGTCGGCGGGGTTGTAGTAGGCGTCGACCAGGTAGTTGAGCGTGCAGTCGCTCAAGGCCGCAAAACCGTGGGCGACCCCCGGCGGGATGTAGATCCCGTCGTGGCAGTGCGAACCGTCGGCGCGGGTCCCCAGGTCGTACTCGAAGGTGGCTCCGTCAGTCGGGCTCCCCTCCCTGAGGTCGTGCAGCACCACGCGGACATTCCCGAACGGCAAGTACCAGTAGTCGCTCTGGTGCAGGTGGTAGTGGAGCCCCACCAGTGTCTTGGCCCGTCGGTCGCTGCGATTGGCTTGGATCATCTCCCGCTGGCCGCTGAACCACGAACGCCGATACGTCTCGAGGAAAGCGCCCCGCTCGTCCTCGAGTATCTCCGGGCGCACCACGAAGACCCCGGCGATGCTGTCCAGCGGAGTGATTGAGGCCACAGCAGTATCCAAGCACCTGCGGGACGGCGCGGCTATCCGATCTCGACTCGGCAATGGTCGCCGACCATCACGCTCAGCCGGGTCGGGCCGCGGTCCTCGTCGCCGTGTGCCGACCTTGACATGACGGTGTCGCGACCGACCAGCGAGTCGGTGAGCCCGATGATGTCGGTGACCGTGCTGCGCCGCAGCACCACCGAGTTGTCGATCTCGCTGCCGCTGATCCGACAGTCGGCCGCTATCGACACGTAGGGGCCGATCTCGCTGCTCTCGACGGTGGTGCCGCTGCCGATGATCGCCGGTCCCCGCACGGTCGAGTCGACGATCTTCGCTCCCGATTCGAGCACCACCCGGCCCTCGATGCTCGACCCGCCGCAGACGTCGCCGTCGACGCGGCGGCTGAAAGTGCCGAGCACCAGCCGGTTGCACTCCAGCAGCGGGTCCTTCTTGCCGGTGTCGATCCACCAGCCGCTGAGGACCTCGTGGTCCACCCGGTGACCCTCATTGATGATCCAGTCGATGGCGTCGGTTATCTCAAGCTCGCCCCGTGCGGACGGCTCGATGTTCGCAACAGCGGTGTGGATCGTCTGGTCGAACAGGTAGACGCCGACCAGAGCGAGGTTCGAGGGGGGCTGCTCCGGCTTCTCGACGAGCTGAACCACCCGACCGTGGGGCGCGATCTCAGCGACGCCGAAGGAACCGGGATCAGACACCTCTGCCAACAGAATCTGGGCGGCGGGCGGTTCGGATCCCCCAGCTGCCTTACAGGCCGCCCGTTCGGAGACGAACCTCTGCACGAAAGCCGACAGACCGGCTTCGAGCATGTTGTCGCCGAGGTACATGACGAACTCTTCGTCACCGAGGAAGTCGCGTGCGATCAGCACACAGTGGGCCAGCCCGAGCGGTTCGGGCTGAGTGATCCAGGTGACGCGCACACCGAATTGCGAACCGTCGCCGACGGCCTGTCGGATCTCCTCGCCGGTCGTCGGGGCGATGACGATGCCTATGTCGGTGATCCCGGCCGCGGCCATCTCCTCTATGCCGTAGAACAGGATGGGTTTGTTGGCGATGGGGACCAACTGCTTGGCGCTGGTATGGGTTATCGGGCGCAGGCGCTTGCCGGCGCCGCCGCTGAGGATCAAGCCCTTCATGCGCTGATTGCCCGAAGATGGCCCACACCCGCATCGTAGCGCCCACCCTCGATGCTGTGACCCTCAGAGGCCGAGCGATTGGGTGGGACAACGCGGCCCATACGGCGCGAGGCCGTGGCCCGAGCCGCCCCGCCCGCGGCCCGAGCGGCCCCGCCCGTGGCCCGAGCGGCCCCGCCCGCGGCCCGAGCAGCCCCGCCCGTGGCCCGAGCAGCCCGTGAGCGCAGCGAACAAAAGCGGGAAGCGGAGCGCAGCGAACAAGAGCGGGAAGCGGACCGCAGCGAACAAAAGCGGAAAGCGGACCGCAGCGAACAAGAGCGGGAAGCGGAGCGCAGCGAACAAGAGCGGGAAGCGCACCGCTGTCAACGCAACAGGCTCTCGCCTGTCCGCGCATGCTCTCAGGCGGTCAGGGCTCACCCGGTCAACTGCGGTCGGAGTCGCCGGCGCCTGAATCGGGAAGGCGACCTGCCCGGGCATGCACCGCGTACTCGTAGCGCAGCAACGCCGCGGTGACGACCGCGCCGGCGGCAACCGCGGCGACCAGCGCCACCTCGACTCGTAGGAACGGCTCATTGGCGAAGAGGAGCCCCACCGGGAACGTCCACACGCCGACCAGATAGCCGATCACCGCCAGACGAGTGTGATCGAGCGCAACAAGCCCCAGCGACAGCGACAACAGGACCATTAGCCCGCCTCCGCTGGCCGAGAGCAGAGCCATGTCCAGCGAACCGATCTCGTCGCCGAACAGGAAGTTCACCAACCAGGGGCCGACGAGGGCCATCACGACCACGGTCAGCGCCGCCACACCCACTACCGCAGCCACCAGCCGCAGCTGGAGGTTTCGGAATCCGTTGAGATCATCGTCGCCAGCGAGCCCGGCCAGGTTGGGAAGCAGCGCCGCGCGGACCGCCTGGAAGAAGAACAGTGGGACCCTCGAGATGATCAGTCCGTTGAGGAACACGCCAGGTGCCTCCTCGCCCAGACCCTTGCCGATGATCTCCATGGCGACGGGACCGACGTTGAGCAGGAAGGCCTCCGACAGCGAAGCGACCAGCAGCCAACCGAGCGCGGGCCTCAGCTCACCCAACGGAGCAGGCGGTCCTGGATTGACGAAAGGCCGAAGCGACCCGACTGCCACAACTGCGGCCACTGCGAAGGCGACTGCGATCGCTGTCGCATAGGCTCCCACAGCCTCGACTCCGACAATCGCGAGTGCAGCGGCCAACAAGAATCTGGTGCTGCCCTCCGCGGCGAAATACGACCTGTAGCGGTTGAACTCGTGCCGCCCCGACAGCACGCCGCGGACACATTCGGCGCCCATGAAGCACGCCAGCGACAACATCAGCGCAACCAGCAGCGAGATCTTGTGGTCGAGCAGGCCGTCGAGGCCCAACGGCCAGCCCCCCACGACTGCGGCCTCGACCAGCAGCAGTTGCACCAGGCCGATGCGGGTCGCCTGTCGAAGGACCGGCGCGCTGCCCTCATCGCGGCTCGCGCGATTCGCGGTGGCACGCGCGATCTCCTGCTCGAGTGGTTGGAACAGGCCCGGACCGAGGATGTAGACCAGCCCCCAGAGGACGGCCAGACCTCCGTAGGCCGCTTCGCCGAGAGCTCGTCGGGCGACTACCAGGAATGCGTAGGTGGCGATCCCGTTGACCACCAAGCCGACACCGATGGCTGTCGTGCCTTCGGGCAGTGGACTGCGGTCCCAAAGGTTCGCAAAGTGCTTACGGATGGGACGCTCCTGAACTCATTCACTCGTGGGTGCAACGGAAAGCAGAAGCGTACCGGCGCGTTCCGTTGGGATCACGCATGGGGTCGGGGCCGCGCCGTTGCGCCGATCCCGTCAGCCAGCGGGTGTGAACTGCGGCAGGCAGAGCCCGTCGAGTTCGGTGACCTCGATGCGGTCCCGGTTCTCCCAGGTGACCTGGTTGTCCGGATCGACCCGCAGCTTGAACTCGCGAAAGCTCATCTCCAGGGCGTCGAAGGCGACCAGCCGACCGCGCAGCGGTTCGCCCACTCCCAGCAGCAGCTTGAGGGCCTCGAGTGCCTGGATGCTGCCGACGATCCCGGGCAGGACCCCGAGCACACCCGCCTCGGCGCATGACGGCGCCAGCTCCGCGGGGGGCGGCTCGGGCAGCATGTCTCGATAGGTGGGTCCCTGGCGGGGGTCGAAGACGGTGATCTGTCCCTCGAAACGGAAGATCGAGCCGTGGACGACTGGGATCCCGTGCTTCACGCTGGCATCGTTGAGCAGGTAGCGGCTCGGGAAGTTGTCGGCCCCGTCGACCACGACGTCGTAGTCGGCGAGGATCTCCATGATGTTGTCGGCGCCGAGGCGCACGTCGTAGGTGACCACATCGACGTCGGGGTTGAGGCCGGTGAGCGTCTTGCGGGCAGAGTCGACCTTGCGCTCCCCTATCCGCTCGGTGTTGTGGAGGATCTGCCGTTGCAGGTTCGACTCGTCGACGATGTCCATGTCGATGATGCCCAGGGTCCCGACGCCCGCTGCGGCCAGGTACAGCGCAGCGGGCGAGCCGAGCCCACCCGCGCCGAGCAGCAGCACCTTGGAGTTGAGCAGTCTCAGCTGCCCCTCCTCGCCGACTTCGGGCACGAGCAAGTGCCGCTGGTAGCGACTGCGCTGTTCGGGCGTGAGCGTGCGGGGCCTGCTCCAGGGGCGCCCCTCGTCCTTCCACTTGTTGAACCCGCCGTCCATCGAGACGGTGTTGGGGTAGCCGAGGTGCTCGAGGGTCTGCACCGCGAACGCGGAGCGCACCCCGCCCGCGCACATGACCACCATGGCGGTCTGGCGGTCGGGCACGCGGTTCTCGATGTTGGACTCGAGCTGTCCGCGGGGAATGTGGAGGGAGTCGGGAATGGCCCCCTGTTCGTACTCGTCGGGCTCGCGCACATCCAACAGCAGGTAACCCTGGTTGAGGAGTTCGTGCCCCCCGGCTGTGTCGACCTCGGTGATCGACGATTTGGCTTGGGTGAGAAGCTGACGGAAACTGGTCATGGGCAAATCCTACCAACTCAGTCGGGATTCTCCACCGTCGGGTCGCTGCCGCCGCGGGGGTGCGGCAGACACCGTGAAAAAGGGTTGCGATGAAATCAAATAGCGCTATACTGACCCTGGCGGTACAAATTAGCGCGACAAGACTGGCGCGATTCAACTGGCGGGAGTATTACATGGAACCACCAACTTTGTTGTTGGCACCTGCATTGAGAACGATCCGGATCACCGCGTGGTCCGATCCGATCATCGACCGGATCGGTCACGACCCGAGATCGGTCTATGTCGAGAAGTTCTGGCTCAGTGTGCTCGGTCCGACCACGATTCTGCTGTTGCGGCACTGTGCAGAGTTCTTCGAGAAGTCGCCCGAGGGCTTCGACCTCGACTTCAAGACCACAGCCTCGTCGCTGGGACTGGGGCGGAAGATCGGACGGGCCGGCCCCCTGACACGCAGCTTCGAGCGCGCCTGCCGCTTCAGCGTCGTCCGGTCGCTCTCACCGACCGAGATCGAGGTGCGGAGACGGCTTCCTCCGCTCAACCTCGAACAGGTCAGTCGTCTGCCGACGCATCGGCGACACGAGCACGCCGCGTTCGTCGATGGCGAACTCCAATTGAACAACGAGGCGATCAAGCGCCGGGCGCGGCGCCTGGCGCTGGGTTTGGTGGAGTGCGGCGACGCCCTCGACGATGCCGAACTCCAACTGGGTCGCTGGCGGTTCCATCCGTCTATCGCCGCTGACGCCGTCCGCTGGGCTTGGGACCTGCACCACGGGCCGCTCGACGGGCTGGCCAACAGTTCGAACTGACGGTCGGGGCGCAGCTTGCGGCTAATGCCCGTCCGAGCTGGCCGGGTCGGTGGCGGGCGGCTCGAAGCTCCTCGCCAGTTCGATCAGCAGTCGCACTCCGAAGCCGGTGCCTCCCTTGGTGGTCTCTGCGTCGTCTGAGTCGCTCCATGACGGTCCGGCGATGTCGAGATGGGCCCACGGAATCCCCTCGGCCACGAACTCCTTGAGGATCAGGCCGGCGGTCAGCGCGCCCCCCTGGGGCTTGCCGATGTTTTTCATGTCTGCCACCGACGATTCGATCTGTTCGCCGTAGTCGCCGGGCAGCGGCAGGTGCCAGACCCGTTCGCCCGAGGCCGCCGACGCGTTCTTGATGGCGTCTGTCCACTCGTCGTTGTTGCCCATGAGCCCGGCGATCTTCGGGCCGAGCGCGACCACGCAGGCGCCGGTGAGCGTCGCCAAATCGACGATTGCGTCGGGTGCGGTTTCGCTGGCCAGCGAGAGGGCGTCGGCGAGGATCAAGCGTCCCTCGGCGTCGGTGTTGAGCACTTCGATGGTCTTGCCGTTGCGGATCTTCAACACGTCGCCCGGGCGGGTGGCGTCGCCGCCGAGCATGTTGTCTGTCATCGGAACGTAGGCTCGGACCTGCGCGGCGGGCGCGATCTCTGCCATGGCCGACATGGCGCCGATCACGGCTGCACCCCCGCCCATGTCGTACTTCATGGTCATCATGCCCTGGCCGGTCTTGATCGACAGACCGCCTGCATCGAACACGATCCCCTTGCCGACCAGTGCCAGAGTGCCGTGCTTGGGCCCGGGCGGATCGTAGGTCAACTCAACCAGCCGGGGTGGGAGGGTCGAGCCGCGGTTGACGCCGAGGAGACCGCCGAGGCCGCCCTCGGCTATTTCGGTCTCGTCCCAGACCTTGACCTTCAATCCGCGGTCGCGCCCCACCGCGGCGGCACGGTCCGCGAACTCCGGTGCGGTCAGGATTCCTCCCGGCTCGTTGACCAGGTCTCGAGCCAGCATCTGTGCGCCGGCCACAGCCCTGCCTAGGTCGAGCGCTCCCTGGTTCGCCGCACCCGCTCCGCCGGCGACGTCGACTCGGTTCAACTTCAGCGGTTCGCCCTCGGACTTGTAGGTCAAGAACTTGTAGCTGCCGAGCGAGATCCCCTCGACCAGCGCGCGGCGGCAGACCGCGCCGTCGAGGTTGATGTCCGGCAGAACAGTTCCGACCCAGGTGTGGTTGCCCAACCTCCGCGCGATCGCCGCTCCGGCACGGCGGAGGCGCTCGGCGTCCACCTCGGCACGGCGGCCGACCCCGACCAGAGCACCGACCCGGCCATTGACAGGCCAGGTGTAGGCCTGGCCGACCTGGCCGCTGAAGTCGGCGTTGTCGAGGTCTCTGCTGTCAACGTGGTCGAGGCCGTCGGCGACGGCTTCTGAGGTGACGATCCATACGTGTGCCCTTGCCCGCTGGGGCAGGACGCGAACTGCGCGGTAGCTGATTGGCATGCGAGCAGAATAGCTGGCCACCGAAGCGATGTCGTATGCACTCGGGTGACGCAGGCGCAACCCGCTCAGCGCTCGGCTCGGCCACCGAAGCGTCGCAGGCGCATGCTGTTGCTGACCACGAACAATGACGACAGTCCCATTGCGGCGGCTGCGATCATGGGGTTCAACACACCTGAGGCCGCCAACGGAATGGCTGCTGCGTTGTAGGCGAAGGCCCAGAACAGGTTGCCCTTGATCGTGGCGAGGGTCCTGCGAGACAACGCCACGGCGTCGGCGACGGCGACGAGGTCTCCTCGCAGCACGGTGAGGTCGGAGGCTTCCATGGCGATGTCGGTTCCGCTGCCCATGGCGATGCCGACGTCAGCCTGGGCCAGGGCGGGAGCGTCGTTGATGCCGTCGCCGACCATGGCGACGCGATGCCCTTCGGCCTGCAGTCTGGCGATCTCAGCGGCCTTGGCGTCAGGAGACATGCACGCTCGCACCTGTTCGATTCCGACTGCCGCGGCGACGCTTCGTGCGGTCCGTTCGTTGTCGCCGGTCAGCAGCATGACCTTGAGGTCCTGTCGCGCGAACGCGGCGACCGCTTCAGCCGATGACGGCTTGATCTGGTCCGCGACTACCAGAGCGCCTTGGGCGACGGGTACACGTCCCACCGGTCCGCGTCCGACGAAGGCTACGGTTCGGCCCTGTGCTTCGGCCTCGCCTGCAAGCTGTTCGATCTCTGGACCGACCTCGCTGAACATGTCCCGACGACCGACGACGACGGCAGTTCCTTCGACCGCGCCGACGACACCGAATCCTGGGCGGTTCTCAAAATCGGTCACTGAGCGGCCGGTTCCCACACGGTCGGTTTCTGTGCCTTCAGTGGTTGATTGCGCGGCGATTGCTCGGGCGATGGGGTGCTCGGAGCGTGATTCGAGGGCCGCGGCGAGCGCCAGCAGCTCGTCGCCGTCGCCGTCGGGGGCGATCACTTCGACCAGTTCCATGCGCCCGTGGGTGACCGTGCCGGTCTTGTCGAGCACGACGGTGTCGAGCCGTCGGCTGTCCTCGAGAACCTCGGCGCCCTTGATGATGATGCCCAGTTGCGCTCCCCGACCGGTTCCGACGAGGATTGCCAACGGGGTGGCGAGTCCCAGAGCGCAGGGGCAGGCGATGATCAGCACCGCGACCGCGGCGGTGAATGCGTCGGTTCCAGAGTCTGCCAGGACCAGCCAACCGAGCAGCGTCACCAGAGCAACAGCGATAGCGATGGGAACGAACACCGCCGCCACGCGGTCGGCGAGCCGTTGGATCTGGGCGCGGCTGCCCTGCGCCTCGTCGACAAGGCGGATGATCTGCGCTAGGGCCGTGTCGGCGCCGACACGCGTGGCCTCGATCAGCAGCGAGCCGTTGGCGTTGACAGTGGCACCAATGACTTCGTCGCCGGCTCGCACCTCGACCGGCACCGGCTCACCGGTGACCATCGACACATCGACCGCGGACTGCCCTTCGAGCACCACCCCGTCGGTGGCGATCTTCTCGCCGGGGCGCACCCGGAATCGTATCCCCACGGCCAGGTCGTCGATGGCGACCTCGGTGCCGTCTTCGAGCACGGCGGTGCGGGCGCCGAGGTCCGCGAGCGATCGGATCGCCTCCCCGGACCGGCGGGTGGCACGTACCTCAAGCCACTTTCCGAGCAGGATCAAGGTGATGATCACCGCGCTCGTCTCGAAGTAGACCTCTGCGTCAACGTCTGCTGCCAGCACCACCGCCGACCAGGTCCAGGCCGCCAGAGTGCCGACCGAGACCAGCGTGTCCATGGTGACGAGGCGATGTCGCAGGTTGGCCGCGGCGACGCGGTGGAACCGCCAGCCCGACCAGTAGACGACCGGTGTGGCTAGGAACAACGCGGCCCACTCCCATCCCTCGAAGCGCAGCGGACGGATCATCGAGACTGCCGCAACGACGACCGTTAGCACCGCGGCGAGCCGAAACCGCAGCCACAGGTCGGCTTGACGTGCTGCTTCGGCTGCGTCGCGGTCGATCTCGGCCGGAGCGGAGTATCCGAGCGACTCGATGGTGGCCCGGAAGTCGTCGACGCCGACCGCGCCGTCGTGGAGAACCGTGGCCCTGCTGGTAGCGAAGTTCACTCGAGCCGAGGCAACACCTTCAATCCGGTTCAGGCTCTGCTCGATCGAACTCGCACACGCCGAACAGGTCATGCCGCCAACCACAAGCTCCGAGCGTGCCTGTGGTTGGCATGGGTATGGTGATTCTGGCATTCGACCTGCGCTCTCGCGTCTTAGAGAAGTTTACATGTAGTCCGCCGAGAACTCGTCCCTTGATTCAGGCAGCGGGCAGGGGTCAACCGGGGGAGCACAACCGTCGCTGGTTCGCCGCCCCAACTTGGATGCAGAACCCCCTGCATATGACCGGGATCGTCGGATTTGAGGTTAGCTGCGACAATTGTGTATTGTATACACGATTTCGTTTGCTACCAAACGAATCCTGTGCCACGATCCCAGTCAATTGTCTGAGAAATGGTCGAACTGTTGCGGAATCTCATCACACGATGCCCCACAGCGTGCCCGACAGCGTGCCCGAGACGATGCCCGACAGCAGACCCGAGGTCAGCCCCTATGCCCGGGTCGAACCGCAGAATCGGCGCCGGGGCGGAATCGCTGACGCGGTCGCACGGTATGTACGGGACCTGATCCTCACCGGTGCGTTGAAACCGGGGTCCAAAGTCGATCAGACAGCCGCCGACACGACAACACCTGCCGAACCGGCCGAACCAACCAATACACCATCCAGCCAGTGAAAGGGACTTCACATGATCAGCGAACTCCGACAGAAAACCGCCGAGCACAACATTCACACCGTTGAGGTCGGCGCTCCCGACACCCAGGGCCGGTTGCGCGGCAAGCGGGTGCCCGTCGACCGCTTCTTCGCGAGCATTGCCGAGAGCGGAGTGAGCATTGCCGACGCCATGTTCGTATTCGACATGCAGGACGACCTGCCCGACAACGAGTTCATCAACATAGACACCGGCTATCTCGACTGTCGCTTGATCCCAGATCTGTCGTCCATGCGAATCTTGACGCACCGCCCCGGATACGCGCTGGTCTTCGCTGATGCTTTCGACCCCAACAACGATCCTCACCCGATGGCGCCCCGCTCGGTTCTGGCAAGACAGATCGAACGCTGCCAACAGCAGGGGCTGGATCCCCTAGTCGCCACCGAGATGGAGTTCTATCTCTGCACGCCTGACTGGGCGCCGGTGCAGAACCACATCCAGTACAGCTCGCTGACCGACGCGCTCGAATTGGAGGACACGCTGCGCGACATGCGTGAAGCCATCGCTGGGGCGGGTATCGAGGTGGAGTCGTCCAACGCCGAATACGGACCCGGCCAGATCGAACTCAACACCGGACCCGTCGATGCCATGACCGCAGCAGACAACACAGTTCTCTACAAGAGCATCATCAAGCAGGTGGCAGTGCAGCACGGTCTGCGAGCGACCTTCATGCCGAAGCCCTGGACCGAACATTCAGGTTCGGGGATGCACGTGCATACGAGCCTCAACGTCGATGGCACCAACGCTTTCGCCGACTCAGACGAGCAACCGAACGAGCTGATGGCGCAGTGGCTCGCCGGCATTCTGGAACACACTCTTTCGATGACCCTGCTGGGCGCTCCGACATCCAACGGGGGAAAGCGGATCCGGCCCTACACCTTCGCCCCCACCCACGTTCACTGGGGGCTCGACAACCGCACGGTCCTGGCGCGGTGCATCACCGAAGCGGGCTCTTCGGCCAACCGCGTAGAGTTCCGTCCCGCCGGTGCCGATGCCAACCCCTACCTGATCATCGCCGGTGTGTTGGCCGCGGGTGCCGACGGTGTGGAGCGGGGGCTGGTTCCGCCGGCCATGAGCCACGGCGACATGTACGGCAACCCCGGTGACTGCCCGCCACTGCCCACCGACCTCTCGGGGGCGATTGCGGCCTACGAATCAAGCCCGATCGCGCAGCGGTTAGGAGACATGTTCTCTCGCAGTTATGTGAGCATCGCCGCAGCCGAGGTCGACCTCGCGGCCGCCAACGCAGAGTCCGACGACCCTGACCACGTGAGCCAATGGGATCGAGACCGCTTCATCGAGCACTGCTAGCCGAGACGACCACCAACCCGTGACCGACCACCCCGCCCATGACCACTGAACCCGCCGAGGACCCGGATGTCACCACGCCGACGCTGTACCTCAGTGGTGCGCCCCACGAGCGGTTCACAGAGATGCGGGCCCGCCCCGGGCTCACCTAGCACCCCTACGAGTCCTCCGGGTTCTGGGTCGTCGTCGACAAATGCCCGAGCAGTGCCATCTCCATCCACGACCAACCCACGACCACAACCAATCCACGAACAAGGAAAACCAATGACCATGACTGATTCCAACGACTCTGTCGAGAGCTTCGACAACTTCATCAACGGTGCCTTCGTGCCCTCCGACGGCGGGCCGAGGATGCAGACCAGCAACCCGTTCAGCGGCAGGGCCTGGGCAGAGGTGCCCGACGACCCGAGCGCTGTCGACGACGCCGTCTCAGCAGCGCGCGCCGCATTCGAGACCGGACCTTGGGCCACGATGCCCGCGACTGAGCGAAGCCGGCTCATGCGGAAGCTCGGCGAGTTGCTGGCCCGCGACGCCGCGGAACTCGCTGAGATCGAGACTCGGGACAACGGCAAGATCATCCGTGAGACCTCAGCCCAGACCGCCGCACTCAAGAGCTATCTCGACTTCTTCGCCGGTGTCACCGACAAGATCCACGGTGAACAACTGCCCAACCCTTCGCCAGATTTTCTGGTCTACACAGAGAAGGTGCCGGTGGGGGTGGTGGGCGTGATAGTGCCCTGGAACTCGCCGCTCATGCTGCTCACCTGGAAACTCGGACCCCTGCTCGCAGCCGGATGCACCGCGGTGATCAAACCCTCCGACACAACCCCGGTGACGTCGCTGCTGCTGGCCCAGCGCGCCGCCGAGGCGGGATTCCCGCCCGGTGTGATCAACGTCGTGACCGGAGGGGCGGGCGTCGGCGCGGCCATCACCGCGCATCCGGATATCGACAAGATCACCTTCACGGGCGGAGGAGCGACCGCCCGTCATGTGGCGCGCGCCGCGGCCGACAACCTGACACCCACCGTGCTGGAGCTCGGCGGCAAGTCCCCGCAGATCATCTTCGACGACGTTGATCCCGACGCGGTCACGAACGGGCTGCTCTCAGGCATCTTCGCGGCCAGCGGCCAGACCTGCGTGGCCGGTTCGCGCGCCTACATCCATGCCGACGTTGCCGACGACGTGATCGCCAGGGTGGTTGCGCGTGCCGAGACGCTGGTGCTCGGCGATCCCAGCGACCCGGCCACCGAGATGGGACCCGCAGCCTCTGAGGCGCAGCGCGACCGGATCCTGGAGATGGTCGAGACGGCACGCTCAGAAGGTGCGACGATCCTCACCGGCGGGGTGGTGGACCCCGAACTCGGCGGCTGCTTCGTGCGGCCTACCGTGATCGTCGACGTCGACAACGACACGACGATCGTCCGAGAGGAGGTATTCGGTCCGGTTCTTGCCGTGATGACGTTCCGTGACGAGGCCGAGGTGATCGACTTGGCGAACGATTCCGACTTCGGGCTGGCGGCGGGCGTGTGGACCAACGACATTCGACGCGCCCATCGGCTGTCACGTGCGCTCAACGTCGGCACGGTGTGGATCAACGCTTACCGGTCGGTCAGCTACAACGCACCTTTCGGAGGTGTGAAGCAGTCGGGCCACGGCAAAGACAACGGGATCGAGGCGGTCGACGGTTTCTTGAACACCAAGGTGACCTGGGTCGAGCTGAGCGGCAAGACCCGCGACCCGTTCGTGATCGGCTGAAGGGTGAACGCGGTGACGACCGTGGCCCGAACGCCTGTCGATCTCGCCGATGTCGAGCGGTACTCCTAGGGCATCCCCCACGATGTGTTCGCCACAGTTCGCGCCACGCCCGGTCTCTGCTGGAAGAGGTGGCTCGCTGCCGATGACCTGGGGACGTGCTTAACATGGATGAGGTCGCCGTCCGGCGAAATCAGATCGCAAGCTTCGAACCCGCGCCGGTGCTGCGCAGTGTCCACCATTTCCCGATCAAGCATCGCGAAGCCACATTCCTCCGCGACGGCAGCGTTGTATGCCTTTTCCGCAGGGTGAATCGCCGTTTCCCAGCTAGGCAGCGTCAGCTGAGAGCATCAGCGGCCCTCACTTGAGTGTGGTCATCCCCGAGGACAAGTCCCGGGATGCGCGCCGAACCGCTCAGACGCGTCACCATCTCGCCGAAGTCCCCGATTCCGAAGCCGCGCAGCGTCTCACCTGCCGGAATCGATAACCTGTCAACCCGTGCGCGGTGGTCGAGTTCCGAGCGCGTGAGCGACTTGATGAACTCGGGCGCTGCCGTGCGGACGGCAATTCGTAGACCAAAGCGCTGGTCGATCTTGTCCTGGTCGAGCAGCTGAAAGCCCATGCCGTACGACAGAGCGAAGGCTCGCTTCTTGCCGTCCCGTATCAGTAGGACACCCGCGGCCGTCTGGTTGCCAACTTCGACCTCAACCCCCGAGAGGACGGAGAGCCGACCTGCCCACGAGGCTTGATCGGATAGACTTGAACGAGTGCCCCAAATGAAGATGTTCGACCAGCTTGACCCTTCGGAGCTGGGCTCTTCTCGCGAGAGCTTCGAGCACCCGATGTCAGAGGATTTCCGGCAGGTTTCGCACCTCGCGGGTGTCGCACACCAACAGGCGCTTGAGACGAGCGGGCGACGAAAGCGCGGCGGTTCGTACTACACGCCACCGGATGTCGTGAGCGGTCTGCTGGACCTCGCGCTCGATCCGATCCTTGAGTTGCGTACACGTCAAGGACTCAAGGCAGCTAGAGCAATCCGAGTTATCGATCCAGCCTGCGGAAGCGGAAACTTCCTGTTAGCCGTTGGCGACCGCATACGGCGATGCCTCGAGACGCTCGGCGTTGACGCCCGCGAGGCTGCCCGCGCCGCCTTCGGTGAGTGCGTCACCGGCATCGACATCGACGAGACTGCTGTGGGTCTTTGCAGAGAGAGTCTCCTGCAGGCGAGCGAAGGTGCTGCACCAGAGTCGGCGGTGAACGACCATGTGTTTTGTGCGGACGCTCTCGAGATTGGTGCAGACCAACGCTCACGATTCACCGCCGACACGCTTGATTGGAATGATGTGTTCGAACTGGCCGGCTGCAACGGCGGTTATGACCTGGTCATTGGGAACCCTCCGTTCCTAAGCCAGCTAGCAACGGAAACGACTCGTACGGAGGATTATGCATCGCGAGTCCTTGAGCAGTTTAGCGATGCAGCCACAGCGCTCACCGATACAGCAGTCTTGTTCTTGCTGCTTGGTCACAAGGTGGCCCGCCGCGACATGGGAATCGTCTGCCTGATTCAGCCTATGTCAGTGTTGTCAGCCCGCGACGCTACGCCTGCTCGTTCTAAACTATTAGACGATTGCCAACTCCAGGCACTCTGGACCTGCGAAGAGGCCGTGTTCGACGCATCAGTCCGCGTCTGCGCCCCGTTGCTGCGCCGAGGAAGCGATAGCGACAGAGTGAGCTTGTACGCCGGGAGGGACTTTCGCCCCGTTGGTGAAGCGGCGATAACCGGAAGCTCTTGGTCGGGTTTGCTGGCATCGAGCCAGGGGATTCCCGACCGCAAGACTCGTAGCCAAGGGACCGTCGCGGATATCGCAAGCGCGACAGCTGACTTTCGGGATCAATATTATGGCCTGCGCGGCTGCGTTATGGATCGGCGTGAAGCCTCTGACATTGAGTTCCCGCGCCTTGTTACTTCAGGGCTCATTGACCCTGCGACTGTTCTATGGGGCAAGCGTCGAACGAAGTTTGACAAAGCTACGTTCGAGTTTCCGAGAGTTGACGTTGCGCGCTTGGAACCACGTCTGCGGGAATGGGTGACCGAAGGACTTCGCCCCAAGCTCATGCTTGCGACTCAAACCAGGGTCCTTGAGGTCGTCGTTGACGAATTTGGTATCTATCTCGCATCAGTACCTGTTATTTCTGTCTCTGTCAATGATTTTGATGATCTCTGGCGCCTTGGTGCTCTTCTGACTTCCCCTCCAGTGACGCTCATCGCAGCACGCCGACATCTCGGTGCCGCCCTGAACACGGAGGCCCTGAAGCTCAGTGCTTCTGATGTTCTTAAGCTCCCTTTGCCTGAAGACGACTCCCATTGGTCGCTTGCCGCTGAGCATTTCATGAGTGCTAGCCGCTCGCTTGAGCCCAGTGCGCGCGATGTTCAGCTGCTCGCTTCCGCTGAAGCTATGTGTGCTGCCTACGGACTATCTAATGACGTAGAGCTGCTTGATTGGTGGCGATATCGCTTGCCAAAGCCACGGCGACCCGCTCGACGACGCACAGCCGTGGCGGCTCTATAGATGTTGGATATGGCGTGCAGCGAATCGAAATCGAGTTGCCGATCACCGAGCCGTTTGCGGATGTCACGCTCAGCGGTCAGGAAGTCTTCACCGTCCGTCGAGCCTTCGTTATCGGTCAAGTTCTCGTTGCCCTCCAGCTACCAACCATAGGTGTCCAACCTGAGTTCATGGATCGTTCGGTACCAAAAGATCTCGCGATTGACTATCGTCGCAGGTCATGACCGAATACCGCCGTGTCCTTGTCGATGGCTACCCGACTCTCACAGAACGCCGGGGCGACGAGTTGATCGCGGGTGATGGTCGTCGGGTGGCGATCGCCGACGCCGTGCACCTTGCACCCGTTGAACCGACCAAGATCATCTGCATTCATCTCAACTACCGCAGCCGTGTCGACGAGTTCATGACCAAGCTCCCAGCCGCGCCCACTTACTTCCACAAGCCGATCACGGCTCTGTGCGGTCACGGCGCCGACGTGGTTCGTCCTGAGGGCTGCGATTGGCTCAACTACGAAGGCGAGATAGCCATCGTGATCGGCCGGACCTGTCGTAACGTCTCACCAGCACATGCAGGCGATTACATCGCCGGTTACTCGGTCGCCAACGACTACGGATTGCATGACTTCCGCGATACCGATGCGGGTTCGATGCTGCGGGTGAAGGGGAGCGACACGCTCTGCCCGGTCGGCCCGGGTCTCGTCACCGACTGGGACTTCCGAGGCAACCGGATCCAGACCCTCGTCAACGGTGAAGTGCGCCAGGACGCCACCACAGACGAGATGGAGTGGGACATGCACTACATCGTGGCCGACATCGCCCGCACGATCACTCTGGTCCCCGGCGACATTCTGTTGTCGGGCACTCCTGCCAATTCGCGCACGGTGTATCCCGGCGATGTGGTTTCGGTAGCAGTCGAAGGTCTCGGCGAGTTGACCAACACGATCGTGACCGGCCCAACACCGATTCGTGATGACGTGGGTGCCCAGCCCAGCGACTCTGAAGAGGTGCGCTCCACCGCGCTGGGAGGCGACTGGGAGTACCGAGGAATCCGCGCACCGCTCGGCCCGGGAGCGAAACATTACGAAAGCGCGTTGCCTTCGCCGGGCGCAGCCGGAGCCGCGGCATCTGGAGACCGAAAAGGCCAAGCCGCAGCGACCGGAGCGGCAGCAACCGCCGAAACCGGAGGCGGAGAAGACGAAACCGCAGCGACCGGAGCCGCAGCGACCGAAGCATAGAGAGATGACTGGACCAGAACGCGCTGACGTCGACGGAGTCTCGGTTCCGACTGGGCATCTGATCGGAGGTGAATGGGTTGGCTCGCCCTCCACGTTTGAGACTCGTTCGCCGCTGGACTGGGACGAACTCCATCTGGCTGATATCGCCCGTGGCGATTCAGCGGCCGCTGACGCCGCGGTCGCTGCCGCGGTGGCCGGTTTCGATATGTGGGGAAGTACGACCGTGGTGGAGCGCGCCGAGACGATGCACCGGTTGGCGGACCTGATCGACGACAACACCGATGAGATCGCCCGCGTCGAATGTCTCGATATGGGGTTTCTCGAGGAGTCGATGAAGCTGAGGCTCGTGGCTCGCGGAGCGCTCAACTTCCGCACCTATGCCGATCTGACAGTCGCCCACGAAGACAGGCACTGGGACGCAAAAGGCATGGCCAACACGGTGCAGCGCATGCCCGCCGGACCGGCTGTCGTGATCACCCCTTGGAACGCGCCGTTCATGCTCGCCACCTGGAAGCTGGCCCCGGCCCTCGCTGCCGGGAACTCGGTTATCCACAAACCGGCCGAGTGGTCTCCTTTGAGCGCCGCGCTGCTCGCCGAGCTCGCTCTCGAAGCGGGCTTCCCGCCGGGCGCTTACAACCTTGTGCAGGGAATCGGAAGTGAGGTGGGTGGGGCTCTCGTTGCTGACCCGCGGGTGCGCCGGATCAGCTTCACGGGATCGCCCGCCACCGGTCGCGTGATCGGTAAGGCGGCGGCTGAGAACATCGTGCCGTTCACCGCGGAGTTGGGCGGCAAGGGCCCGCTGATCGTCTTTGCCGACGCTGATCTCGACGCCGCGGCCCACAGAGCCGCCTGGCAGTTCGACGATTCAGGCCAGGTCTGCCTGGCGGGTGCCAGACTGCTGGTGGAACGCTCCATCCGCGAACCGTTCCTGGAACGCTTTCACCACCATGCCGATCAACTGGTCCTCGGCGACTCCCGCGACCCGAACACAGATATCGCGCCGCTGGCCCATCCCGACCACCGCCAACGGGTGCATGGTTTCGTTAAACGGGCCCGCGCCGTCGGCGACACCGTCGTGCGCGGCGGACGACCGGTCAAGGGGTCACTCCACTACGAACCGACGCTGATCGAACCGGCCACGAACGACAGTGAGGTCGTGCAAGAAGAGATATTCGGTCCGGTGCTCACGTTCCAGACCTTCGAGGATGAGCCCGAAGCGGTCCGGCTCGCCAACTCGACTCGCTACGGCCTGTCAGCGATTATCTATACCGGCTCACAGCAACGGGCCGAACGAGTCACGGCGGCGATCCGCGCCGGTGTGGTATGGGTCAACACCTTCCTAGTGCGCGATCTCACCGCACCGTTCGGGGGTTGCGGCATCTCCGGCATCGGCCGAGAGGGCGGCGACCACGCGCTCGACTTCCATAGCGAAGTCAAGACAGTGATGATCCTCAACGACACAACTTCGTGAGCGCCTGAGGATGGGCGCGCCCGGTCGGTCTGGGCAACAATGGGCGAATGACTATTCCCGAAGGACCCGTGTTTGCTCTTGGCACCAACCTGATCCATCTCGGGTTGGGGGCCACTGCGGAGGTTGAGCCGCGCTTCACGGGCGAGATGAGCTGGTATGGCGACTACACCAGGCGCCACGCCGGCGACGGTGTGGAGGGCCGGCTGGTTGCCATGCACTCGTTCACCGAACCGTGGGACGTTTGGGAGATGCACCCGCTCGGTTCTGAAGTGGTGGTGTGCACCGCCGGTGAGATGACCCTGCACCAGGAACTGCCCGACGGTACGGAGCGGTCCGCCACCCTCGGCGCCGGAGAGTACGCGATCAACGCCCCCGGCGTCTGGCACACCGCCGACATCGCCGAGCACGCCACCGCCCTGTTCATCACCGCCGGCCTCGACACCCAACACCGCCCCCGCTGACCCCCTCTACATTGTTGTTAGCCTTGGTTGACAGTCCTGGTTGACAATGCCGGGTTTGGTTGCTCGCCGCGGTGGGTGGGGCTGGAGCCCCCTGTTACGTTGACGGCTTGGGGACGGAGTGGTCGAGCGATGTCGAGAAGTAGAACCGTTTTCCCTTCGCAGATCCGACACCTAGCGGTCACCTCTGAAACGCAGTGCCCGGTCAACGGGAGAAGGTGTCGAACCTCAGGGAATGCTCAACCCAAGACATCTCTTCGCTACGCGATGCATCGCGGGTATGCTCGCCTTTATGGAGCTAACCGCAATTATTGAGGCGCGAGCAGGTATCCGCAGCGGCAAACCCTGCTTCGTTGGCACGCGGATAGCGGTTTACGACGTTCTGGACTACTTGGCTTCGGGGATGACTCCCTCGGAGATCGTCGGCGACTTTCCCGAATTGAGCGAGAAACATGTCCTAGCCGCCATTGAGTTCGCCGCCCTACGCGAACGGCGCCTAGCAACTCCCGCGTGAGGCTGCTGCTCGATCAGAACCTGTCGCGCCGACTCGTCCAAACCGAGTGACTCCGCTCGTATGGTGTCCTCGTTGATGTCGGCGTTCACCCCGGAAGCCTTCTTGGGTCAGGCGTCTCCGGCATCGGCCGGGAGGGCGGCGACCACGCGCTCGACTTCCACAGCGAAGTCAAGACAGTGATGACCCTCAACGACACAACTTCGTGAGCCGCCGACCCCGGGCAACCGTTCGGGATTTTGTTGGTCGGCCAGGGTCTGTAGGCTTGGGGTCCGTGGGATCATCGTCTGTGGCTGCAGCGGCCAAGCTCGAGGTGCGACCGATCGCCGGGTCGCTCGGGGCGGAGGTCGTCGGTCTTGATCCCGCTGTGGTCAGTGCCGTGGCCGATGAGTTGATTGAAGCGCTCAACGAGCACTTGGTCCTCTTCATGCCCGGTCTGGACCCGACCGCGGAGGGTCTTCGCGACATCGCCGCGACGTTCGGCCCCTTGGAAGTCCACCCCTATCTCGACAAGGTCGATCCGGAGATTCCCGAGGTGATCGTGCTCGACACCTCGACGACTCCCAAGGCCGATGTCTGGCACACCGATTTCACCTGCTCGGACCATCCGCCCGTCGCCGCCCTGTTGCACATGGTCGAGTCCCCGCCGTGGGGTGGCGACACGATGTGGATCAACTGCTATGAGGTCTACCACTCGCTGTCCGCGGCGATGCGGCAGTTCCTCGAGGGCTTGACCTGCCTGCATGAGGACACCCGCAACGGTGGCGCGCCCGCCGCCGAGCATCCCGTCGTGCGCGTGCATCCCGGCACCGGGCGCAAGAGCCTGTACGTCAACAAGCAGTTCAGCAGGCGCATCCCCCAACTCTCGCGGCCCGAGTCACAGAACCTCTTGTCGTTCCTGTTCCGTTGGGAGGAGCAGGTGAAGTTCAGTTGTCGCTGGCGCTGGAACGTCGGCGATGTGGTGCTCTGGGATGAGCGGGTCACGCTGCACTCGGTGGTCGACGACACGTCGGAGCGTCGGGTTCTGCGACGCTCCACGGTGCTCGGCGACGATCCGACACCGCCGGACGATGCCAAGATCCTGCCCCGGCACCGCACCCCGAAGACCGCCTCGAGCGGTTTCTACGGCATCGGCGGATACGAGTTCTAGCAATCTCGGGCGGGCCGACGGGCTTTCAGGAACTCTGAGGTGCAGGTCCGGTTCACCCAGGTCCGGTTCGCCCGGGTCCACGCCCGGGTCCAACACCGGACGCAGAACTAGGCTGCGTCAGCCGTTTCCGCTGGGAACAGGTCTTCGATGGTCCAGGTGATGGTGGGGCGGCCCCGCTGCATCACTTCGTAGAATGACGGAGCGTAGCCTGCCGCGGAGACGAACCAGAACGCTGATCGGGGCGCCAGCGCTTCTTTGGCCCAGCCGAGGCCGCTGTCGGCGAGTCGCTGCAGTGCGCCGACATGGTCGAGGTAGGTCTTGGCATTGGCTTGGCGGCTGCGGAACTTGACCGAACCGGTGACCATTTCGCCGACGAGGGTTCGTCCGACCAGATCGATCTCCACCTCTTTTCGAGCTCGGTCGGCGCCGGCCCACCTGCCCCATTGGGCGACCGTTGGAAGCCCTTGCCCCGGACCCCAGCGACGGCAGGCCTGTCGGGCCACGTCCTCAAAGACCTGACGTCCTGCATAGGCAGGAAACGCCTCAGGCTCGATCCAGGTTTCCCAAGCGGCTTTCGGGCCCAGGGTGGCCACCACGGACTCCGCTTGCAGCCCGATCCCGTAGTGGAAGCGCGCCGCCGGGTCGGCCAGGCGGTAGCGCGTTCCCCGCTGCGGGGAAGCACCGAAGTTCACCTCGCGTACCAGATAGGCCATGTCTTCGAGCTGGTCTATGAACCGCTTGAGGGAGCTGTCGGATTTCCTGCCCATCCTTGCGGCGATCTCGCCGGTGGTTCGGGCGCCGAGTCCGATGCCGGCCAAGACAGCCCGGTACAGAGAGGTCTGGCGCAGCCCCTCCTCCTGGTCGATCTCGGTCAGCAGTCGAGCACGGACCACGCCGTGGGGAGACAACAGCAGTTCGGCGATGTTGTCTCCGAGACTCCGGGTGTCGTCGACTGCTGCGAGGTTGGCAGGGAGCCCTCCGAACGCGGCGTAGGCGCGTACCCGGTCGGTTAGCGAATAGTGGGCAACCATCTGGCCAGCGTCGAAATAGTCGAACGGGCCGAGCTGAAGTTGTGCGTCCAGCCGACCGTAGAGCGGAGAACCTCCTCTGGCCAGAGCCTCCATCGTGCGCACCGCCGATCCGCAGAGCACCAACACAAGGCCCGCCGAGCGAGGCGGCGGCGATTCCCATACCGCATTCAGCTCCGAGGCGACCTCTCGCAACCCGCGCTCGCCTTCGGCAAGATATTGGAACTCGTCCAACACGATGACGATCGGCTTGTCGGGGTGGAGGCCGAGCAGAGTGCGAAACACCGTGCGCCAAGTGGGGTGGTCCTGGGAGCGGAGTTCTTGGCCTGACCACCGGGCGGCTTCTTCGACAAGAGCCCGCCGGTTGATGGCCGGGGTGGTGGAAGAAGCTGAGTAGAACAGAACCTGGTGCGGGGGCCAGAGCTGAGACAGCAGGAAGGTCTTGCCCACTCGTCGGCGTCCGTGGACGAGGGCCAGTGAGGGTTTGCCGCTGTCGAGCAGGCTCCTCAACTTGGCCGCTTCCGTCTCTCGGTCGATCAGTTGTCTGCGCGCCATGAGCCCCCTCGAATGAACTGCGTGGTTAGTTACCTACTGTACTAGGTGACTCCTATACTAGGTACCTACTATACTAGCTAACTAACGTATTAGGTGACTAACATATTAGGCGAGTAACGGACCACGGTGGTTCCACCTAGGCGTTCAGATGGGTTCTGAGGAACTCTGAGGTGCGTGCCCAGGAGGCAGCGGCGGCAGAGGGGTTCGCGAACATCGGGTTCTTGTCGTTGTCGAATGCGTGGCCCGCACCTGGCTGCACCAGAATCTCGACGTTTGACATACCCTCGGTGGCTGCCCGCAGGCCGTCGACGTGCTCGTTGGGCAGGAACGGGTCATCGTCGCCGAAGTGGAACAGGATCGGGCAGGTGACTGCGGGCGCCTTGTCGAGGTTCTCACCGATCATCGAGCCGTAGTACGACACCGCGCAGGTCGGCTCATGGGCAGCCGCTGCGAGATAGGTCATCGAGCCACCGAAGCAGAACCCCATCACAGCAACGCCACCCTGCACATCGGAACGGCCTCGGAGGTGGTCGAGCCCGGCGCCGACGTCGGCGACACCGTCTTCGGGCGGGTGCTGGTTGGCGATTTCGAAAGCCGGCCCCAAGTCTTCGGGGCCCCGTGCGTCGACACGGAACGGATGCTGGATCCGCCAATACATGTGGGGCGCCAGCACGACATAGCCCTCGTTGGCCAGCCGCTCGGCAACGCTGAGGATGTAGTCGTTGATTCCGAAGATCTCCTGGATCAGCACGACACCGGGGCCGCTGCCGCCCTCGGGTATGCACAGGATTGCGGGGATGTCACCGGTCACGCCCGCTATTGCATGGTCTGTTGTTGTTGGCATGGCTTGGAGCTTAGGGGCGTTAGGGTGCTCACGCAGATTCGCCGATTCCAAAGGAGCGCTCATGGATGTCAATCGCATCACCTCGCTGTTCGGGCTCGAGGGCCGACGAGCGGTCGTCACAGGCGGCAGCCGCGGCATCGGGCGCATGATCACCGAGGGTCTGCTCGACGCCGGCTGCGAGGTGATCATCACCGCCCGCAAGGTTGAGCAGGTGACTGCGGCGGCCGACGAGATGTCGTCGAGGGGCACCTGCATCGCGGTTCCCAGCGACCTCTCCAGCGACGACGGCATCGGCCATCTTGGGGTCGCGGTCAACGACCGTTGGGATTCGCTGGACATTCTGGTCAACAACGCCGGTGCGTCGTGGGGTCAACCGCTCGACGAGTTCGGCGCGCAGGGGTGGGACAAGGTCATGAACGTGAATGTCCGAGGAGTGTTCTTCCTCACCCAGCGCCTGCTGCCACTGCTCCGTGCCTCGGCCCGGCGGTCGCACCCCGCCCGAGTGATCAACATCGGTTCGGTGAACGGGCTCACCCCACCGGAGATGGACACCTTCTCCTACTCCTCGTCGAAGGCGGCGGTGCATATGTTGACCCGGCACCTCGCCAAGGAACTCGCCGGCGATCACATCACGGTCAATGCCATCGCCCCCGGACCGTTCGACTCCCAGATGATGGCCTTCGCGCTCAACGATCCCGTGGCTCGCGCCGAGATTGCCCGGGATATTCCGATGGGCCGGATCGGCGAGCCTGACGACATGGCCGGAGTGGCGATCTACCTCGCCTCCGCGGCAGCCTCCTATGTGACCGGTGCGGTGGTCCCCGTCGGCGGCGGCCTGTCCACGGTCGCCAAGTAGGGCCTGCCAAGTAGCGCGGCCTGCCGAGTCGGGGGCACACGGGCGCGGCTAGAACGACCTGTAGTCAACGCCGATGTCGATGAACAAGTCCTCACCCTCGAAGTTGACCTTGAGCCGCGCTAGCTGGGGGTACTCGAAGACCCGCTCGGTGCTGAACGACAGGGCGTGGAGGTGGCGCTCGACCTGCTGGACGAAAGCGTCGACGGCAGTACCGGCGGGCCCGAGGAACCCCATCGCTCACCCGGGTGGCGTCGTTGTCGCACTCTGCGTGCTGTGCAGCCGACTTCGCGCGACAGATTCTGGGTTTTGTCAAGCAGCATCGGGCAGCGTTGGCGGTACATCCAACGCGGTCCGCTCCCCGCCATGAAACTCGCGAACAACCCGGCGATCCGTTATGCACAGCTTCAAGCGCTCGCAGCGACCAACTCTAGCCGCGGACCCTAACCCCGCTGACCCCGACCTCAAACGCGAAGAGCCAGAAACGTTGCATCCTGCGCTAGGGAAGTTCGACCGACCTGCACCTGAAGATGTCTGAATGACTGCATGACAGTGCCGACATTTCCGCGCGCTGCACGGCAACTGCCATTGCCGAGTGGCGGGTTATTCGAATTCGGAGGATTGGGAGCCGAGGTTTGTTGCGTTCTCGGAGACGGTGCGTCGGGTGGCGTCGTCGAAGCCGCTTTTGTTGCGGGCGCGGACTTCGAGGGTGATTTCGACATCCGGACCGAGTCGGGCGGTCACATGCTCGGCGATCTCACCCAGTTGCTTGATGCAGCGGACCGGGTCTAACTGGAATTCGGCGTAGAACTCGGTCGGCGCGGCAGCGGCACCGGCTGCGGCACCGGTTGAAGCACCGGATTTGCTGGCGCCGGACTCGGTGTCGGTGCGCCCGCCAGCACTTTTGTCAGCCAGAGCACCGGAGTCGGGGGCGGGGTCTGGGGGCGGGGGCAGGCTGTCGGGGCGGATCAACAGGCCGCTGGGGGTCGGGGTCACATGTTGGGCGGTGCGGACGCCGAGCCAGCGTTCACCGTCGTGCGCATCGGCATAGGCGAACGTGGTCTGCTCCCAGTCGAGGGCCGCTACCCCGCCCGACAGGGCGTCGGCCATCACCTCGAACGATCCCAGCCTCGGCATGTGACAGAAGCGGGCGTAGGTCGACCAGAGCTCTCCGACCGCCAAGTCGCCGCGGTCGGACCACAGTTCGCCGCGGTCGATGTCCATGCGCACCCGCATTCCGCTGTACTTGGAGATGAGATTCTCCTCGCTTCGCAGCTTGCGACTGGCCCGCACGGCGATCGTGTCTTCCCCCGCGGCGCGGCTCGTCTGCCAGATGATCTCAGAGGTCCCTCGCAACTGCTCCGGGGTGAGGACCAGGTTGAAGGTCTCGGCGATGAGCGAAACGATCTGCTTGCGGGAATCGTCGACTTTGGTCTGCGCCTGGCGAAGCTGATGCGTTGTCAGTTGCAGTTCGTCGCTGCTATCGACGA
>JAHQYN010000110.1 GCA_024421085.1 Acidimicrobiia bacterium | reverse complement strand
GTTGTGGTCATGTTCGATTCGATGATCCAGCAGGTTCGGGGGGTGACGGTTGCTGGGCTGTCGCGTGCCGAGTTGGAAGGCCTGGTTGCTGGTGCTGGGCGGGTGGTGGCGGCGATGGGGGCGTTGCAGACACGCTGCGCGACCGAGATCGAGGCTCTTGATGACGGCGGGGTGAGTTCCAAGACGGTGCTGCGCGAAGCGGGCCGCATGTCAACCCGGGCGGCGAACAAGGCCGCCAAGACTGCTGCTGGGCTTGTTGAGATGCCCAAGCTGGCGGAGTCGTTGGCTCAAGGCAAGATCACCACAGAGCATGCTGAGGTGGCTGTGAGCGCGGCTGTCAAGACTTCGCCTCAGCAAGTCAACGATCAACTGGCGGGTCTTGCTGAGGAATCCTCGGTTGATACGTTTACAGAGCAGTCGCGGCGGTGGGTGAACCGCAACCAACCCGACAACGGCACCGAACGCTATGAACGGCAGCGCCGCGACCGGTCGTTGAAGCATTGGGTCGACGAAGAGGGCATGGGGATACTGTTCGCGACACTCGACCCGGTCAACTACCAACAAGTACGCAAAGCCATCGACGTTGAGTACGACCGTCTGTGGCGAGGCGACGGCGGCCGCGACGGTTCTCCTGACGATGTGCGCACAGTCCCGCAACGCATGGCCGACGCGTTCGTCGCGTTGTTGACCAACCCGGCGCGTCGCGGGCCCGGCAGCACCAGGCACCAGCTCATCGCCATAGCCGACATCGAACGCCTCCGCGGCGATGATCCCACCGGCGTCGCTGAGATCGTTGGTGGTGAAGCGTTACCACAGACCGTGCTCGAACGGCTCATCTGCACCGCCGCGGTCACCGGGATCGTGTTCGACGGCAAAGGACAACCCCTCTGGGTGGGACGCACCCACCGACACGCCACCGAAGCCCAAACCAAAGCCATCATCGCCAGAGACCGGCACTGCCGAGGCAAAGGCTGCACCACCGGACCCGAACGCTGCGAAATCCACCACATCGTCCCCTGGGAACAAGGCGGACACACCAACATCGACGAAATGTGCCTAGCCTGCCCCCTATGCCACCACAACATCCACGACCGCGGCTACACCGTCACCAAAACCAACACCGGCTACCAAATCATCAACCCCAACAACCCACCAAACGGCCCCTAACCCACCCCTCCACCGAACGCGGTGATATCAGAGCCTGTCCAAACCGCAGAACCAGACCAACCACCAACCCCCCGGCACACCAACACCGCCGACATCAATGACCAAAAGAAGGGACCCCGTGTTCAACCGCGGAACCCTCACCCCACCAGCTCCGACCCAAAACGCGAAGCGCCGCTTTAGTCCTGGGCTGCGGGTTGACGGTTCTCTAGAGTTCGTATTGTGGGGAGTCGATCTCGATGATCTCTAGGTCCAAGAGCTGGGCGATTCGATCCAAGAAATCGACATTGCTATAGAACCATTCCCTACCGCCGCGCTGGTATTCGGTGGAGCCTCGCTTCGGGCCCGCGTGGCCCGCAGAGTCCAGTAGCTCATGGAACTGCCGCTCGACGTTCCGGCTTGATCGACTTTTGCCGGGAGTCGTCAAGTAAGCACGCAGAACACGCCGATGCTCCGGAACTCCCGCACCGCTGGTCTCTTGGTTCACTCGATCAAGAATGCCGTGGTCGGCAAATCCCACCTTCATTAATGTGCGATCCGGCATCTTTTCGGATTCCTTGGATGGATGCGTTGGATGGCGTAGATAGTGGGGGTAGGTGAAAACGTACACGCCAGTGCGGTCACTCAGTTTCTCATCCACGCTCTGCTCCGCCAGCTCAGCCTTGTCTTGTTCAGCTTCGAATGCGTCGACATCAGAAGCGATTCCCTCGAGTGCGTTGATGTTTTTCTCAAGAACCTCACGTGCGCTCGGGGAGAAATCGTGATTGCGCATCGTGGATTTGATGCGGGCAACGATTTGCCTAGCCATTGAGGACCCTTGAGGGAAGATGCCGAACCGGACCGCGTCCAAGTGTTGCCGCAGCCCGATTGCGGTGCCCGGGCTGGTGTGGTCGAAGTACTCCTTGAGAGAGTTGATTCGCTCTTCGTCAGGAATGTCTTCCACAACTAGAAACCGAAAGGCGGTGCCAAGCGTCGTGCCAGCTTCGGACTCCCGTTGCAATGCCTGGTCAATTTCGGCACCCACTTCCTCGCCTGGCAACTCACCGAGTTGGTAACTGTTACGTGACTCAAGTGCACGATTTCGAAGCTCCGCTCGACTCAGTGGCTGAAGCGGGTGCCCGCCTCGGGCGGGTGCGTATTCCGTTTCGCTCTCCGCTTCACGTTCCGCCGGAGTCGCCGGAGCGAAAGCCTCACGCTCTAGATCGTCATGCATCTATACTCCTCCCTGTCCATGTGTGCCCGCTACCGACCAGCTAGACGTATAGGGGTCTGATCGAATCGTGAAGCGCAGTCTAGTCGAACAAACAACGAGACTGAAATGTCTAAAACTTGTCGAGTGTCCAGACGGCAACCAGCAACCGGTTCATCGGATTGTCGGAGGCGGGATGAAGAGTGACATCGGCAGCGGGGCGATTGAAAGGTTCGATCTGTCAAAGCCTGGTGCCGACGATCGCTATGCCGTCCTTCGGGATGTCATCCCTGAAGCGCTTTCTGGCTCTTCGCGTTTCAGGGTGGAGTGAGGGTGTTGAGTGCGCTGCACCCCGCGGGGCTTGAGTACCACAGCGACTTCTTGGATGCCTCCGAGGAGGGACGCTTGCTCGCGCGCATTGACGACTCTGAGTGGCTCACGGACCTCTCGAGGCGTGTGCTTCACTTCGGCTACAAATACGACTACACCAACCGCAAGCTCGACGAGACGGCTCGCATCGGGCCACTGCCCGAGTGGCTGACGCAACTGTCGAACATGGTGCGTGAAGCTGCATCCGAGGAAGCGAAGCAGTTGCTCGACTCCGATCAACCGTTCGAACAGGCGATCATCAACGAGTACCTGCCCGGACAAGGGATCGCGCCCCACATCGACAGGGACTGCTTCGGCCCCGTTGTTGCGACCGTGAGCTTGGGTTCGGCGCTCAACATGGATTTCTGCCGCGATTCGACCGGCGACGAACACGTCCAACGCTTGGAGCCTCGCAGCCTCGTCCTCCTTTACGGTGATGCCCGCTGTGAGTGGCGTCACGGTATCGCTAAACGGCGCTCCGACACCTGGAACGGCCAAAAGACCGAGCGCCAGCGACGCGTGTCGATCACGTTTCGCACCATTACAAAACCCGGGCCCGCGCAGCCCTGATTGCTTTTTTCGCCTTAGACTGAGGACGAACCACCTAGTGGTTTGTCGTGAGTTTGGTTGCGGGGTTGGTAGGGTGGTGGGATGAGTATGTGTGCGCCGCCGCTGGCGGTATGTGATGAGGATCGCCGGGAACTGGAGCGGCTGTCGCGTTCGGTGTCGGAGCCGGTTCGGGTGGTTCGTCAGGCTCGGGTGTTGTTGTTAGCGGCTGATGGACTGTCTAATGAGGAGACGGCCCGTCGTGGGGGTGTCGCGCCCAACACGGTGCGGGCGTGGCGTCGGGGTTTCGCGCAGGGTGGGCTCAGGTGGCTGGGAACCACCGCGCCGGGCCGTGGCCCGGAGCGTTCTTTGACCGCCGCTGCTGAGGCCGCGATCGTGGCCGACACTTTGACGGTTGAGCCGCCTGATGGGGCGGTGTGCTGGTCGACGCGTCAGATGGCGGCCCGTCACGGCGTGGGCAAGGACATCGTCGCGCGTGTGTGGCGCGAGCGGGGGCTGCGCCCGTGGCTGGCGGACGTGTTCAAGGTGTCCTTGGATCCCGATTTCGAGGCGAAACTCCAAGACGTGATCGGCCTGTATGTGGACCCGCCAGAGCGCGCGGTGGTGTTCAGCTTCGACGAAAAGACCCAGATCCAGGCTTTGGACCGCACTCAGCCGTCGCTGCCGATGCGCCCCGGTCGCAACCGCACGCTAACCCACGACTACAAACGCAACGGCACCATCGACTTGTTCGCCGCGCTCAACGTCGCCACCGGCGAAGTGCTGCACCAGACCCGCAAACGCCACACCGGAGCTGACGTGTTGGCGTTCTTCAAATGGATCGACCTGCACACCCCAGCCCACCTCGACGTGCACATCGTGTTGGACAACCTCTCCGCGCACAAGTCCGAACCCGTACGCAAATGGCTCCACCCCCCCCGCACACAGGCCCAACCCCTCACCCAAATGGCCCCCCCCCCCCCGCCGCAAGCGCTGGCACCTCCACTTCACCCCCACCAGCTCAAGCTGGGCCAACCTCGTCGAAGGCTGGTTCTCGATCCTCACCCGCAAAACCCTCAAAACCCGGGCCTTCAACTCCGTCGCCGAACTCCAAGACACCATCGAACACTGGACCGCGCACCGGAACCACGACCCCCAACCCCCCAAATGGCCCAAACCCGCGGAGGAGATCACCACAAAAACCCGCCGAGCCCGAACCGCACTCAACCACGCAACCAAACCCGAGACACACCACTAGGTGGCTGGTGTTTTTCTTCCCATATCGTCAATTTGGCGAAGTAAAACCCCAGGTCAGAAGGTTGCGTGTCGAGCGAAATCGGCATTTCGCACCAGCCACCTAGTTCTCTGTCGAGGGGCTAGGTCCAGCAGGAGCCCGCTTCGGCGGGCTTCTGCGCGTCAGGGCCCGCGGTGAGGCCCGCTGAACCCCGACAACTTCGATCCTCGGCTGCCCGTCCCATACCACAGCGTCCTTCGGGCCGGTCTCAGCCAGTCCCCCGGCGCCTTAGGCCGGTGCCGTCGTGGCCTTCCGCGTCCGTTGCTTGGGCGGCAGTGCCGACGTGGCGAGCGCCACCGCCGCGTCCAATGGCAGATCGGCGGGGAACGTGCCGATGACCTGCCCGATGCTCGTCGCCACTCCCTTTCCCCCGGTGCGGCCGAGCGGAAAACAATGCCCCCCGACCGCAGCGGTCGAAGCGAGGTTCGCGCCAGCGGGGCCTGCGAGCGCCCGGCCGAGGCGGGCCGCGGCAACACCCTTGGCGATGTCGGCCACACTCACAGCCGCTCCCCAAGACTTGCCGAGCACATGACCAGCGTTCAGCGCACCGGGGTTGCCGGTCCCAGACGCGCGCAAGTCGGGTCGCCCCGCAAGCCTAGCCGCGATATCAACCGAAGGGATCATCCCAAGCAGGTAACCGCCGCTCGCCGCAGCCATGAGGCGCACTGTCCTGCGCCAGCTACGAACGGCCCCTGCCACCACGGGAGCCACCGTACTGCTGCCCACGAATACGCGCACGCTCCGCGATCAGAGGGCCTACGCTGTCCTTCGGCCAGTTCTCTGATCGGCCCTGTGCGTCCAGCGGCGTGGGACCTCGGCGGGTAACACGGGTTCGAATCCGGTACGGGGTACCACAGCGCGGCTATCGTCGTTTCCGGATGAGTCGTACATCTCAGGTGAACTGCTGGCGCAATACTGTGCCCACGAAATCCGTTTCGGTCCCCCAATGTCGTCGGTAGCAAGCTAACCTGAAACTGAAGTTGGTCGTCGTGGAGGTAGGTGAATCTCTTGGTTGAAATCGCATCGCTCGACGAGGTCCCGTTGCGCGAGGTCTGGCCAGATGAAGCCCGCGACTTCACACCCTGGTTGGCGGCAAACCCAGACCAACTCGGCAAAGCGCTCCAGATGGATCTTGAGTTCGAAGGTTCAGAGTTTGCTGTTGGACCGTTCTGTGCAGATGTGGTTCTACGGGATGCAAACACCGGGGAGCGCGTCGTCGTAGAGAACCTCTTGGTGACGACTGACCATGACCACCTCGGAAAATTGATCACGTACGCTGCAGGGCTGGAAGCCCGCTGGGCTGTCCTGGTCGCGAGGTCGTTCCGTCCCGAGCACCGGTCTGCGCTCACCTGGCTCAATTCGATCTCGGGCGAGGGGAGCGGCTTTTTTGGAATCGAGGTGCATGCAGTCCGCATCGGGAAGTCACCCGCCGCGGTCCGACTGGACGTAGTTGTCGAGCCCGACGATTTTTCACGGCGAGCACGCGCCGAGGTGAAGACTTTGTCCGAGGTGAACGCCCGCTATGTCGATTGGTGGGAAGAGTTTCTCTCTGCCTTTCATGAAGCGCACCCGGGCTGGAGCAATGCTCAGACCCCATCGTCCGCCAACTGGATGAACTTTCCCAGCGGGAGGAGCGGAGTTCGCTACGGCCTCAGCTTCGCCTATCCCACCGGCGCATCGAACTACAGCCTTCGAGCAGAAGTCTATATCGATGACGGCGAGTCGGTATATCCTGCGCTGGCGGCTCAACGTTCGGCTATCGAAGGTACATGTGATCTTGAACTCAAGTGGGAGCCTCTTGAGAACGCGCGAGCTTCACGAGTCGCGATCTACCTCGACCCCGCGGATCCCGCAGATCGCGCCAGTTGGCCGACGTATCGTACCTGGGCCGTCGAAACCCTCGGCAAGTTGCGTCAAGCCTTCTCGGTGCCGATCAATGAACTGCAACAAGCCAACTAGCAACAAGCCAACTAGCCCTGACCGTCGTTCGGAACGAGTACGAACGGGGTCATATCGATGTCTTCCGTGAGGTGTACGAGGAAGCGCGCCATTCTCCACCGAACAAGCACGAGCGTCTGATGGTTGTAGACATTGGCGCAGGCGCGGCGACCGTGGCCGTCGCGCTGAGCGAAGCTCTCGGACGGAGCAAACGCAAACGGATCGACTACCTCGCCTTCGACCCGCACCCAATGATGCGGAAGCTCGGCAAGCGAGTCCTTAAGCATCTCGACGCCGGATTCAGATCAGCCAAGTACATCCAGTCGCTTGACGAAGACGACTTCACAGACACAGATCGGTTGCTGTTCACCTTCAGCTATGTGGCTCACCAAGACGCAGTCACGCAAGATGACATAGACGAATGGGCTTCCCTCACCAAGCGAGCTGTCTACGAGGTTGACGGAGATGTTGAGCTGATCTACACAACGATCTACAACGCCGCGAGTGCCAGGAAAGGCACCCTCCCTGACCTCAGGAGAAAACTTTAGCAGGCCAATTTCATCAGGAACCACAAGCCCGTAAGAGTTCGAGTGCGGCGGCGTTACCTAGAATCCGTGAGCAGCAACGACCAGATATCCTGGGAGGAGCAAAGTGAGCTATGGAGCGTCCAAGCAGAGCACTGGATATTGGGCACATGAACTCGCAGCTATCGTTGATCGCCGCAGAGACGGGCACGGTGCCTGCGGGGCTTGAGTACAACAGCGACTTCTTGGATGCCTCCGAGGAGGGACGCTTGCTCGCGCGCATTGACGACTCTGAGTGGTTCACGGACCTCTCGAGGCGTGTGCTTCACTTCGGCTACAAATACGACTACACCAACCGCAAGCTCGACGAGACGGCTCGCATCGGGCCATTGCCCGAGTGGTTGACGCAACTGTCGAACCTGGTGCGTGAAGCTGCATCTGAGGAAGCGAAGCAGTTGCTCGACTCCGATCAACCGTTCGCACAGGCGATCATCAACGAGTACCTGCCCGGACAAGGGATCGCGCCCCACATCGACAGGGACTGCTTCGGCCCCGTTGTTGCGACCGTGAGCTTGGGATCGGCGGTCAACATGGATTTCTGCCGCGATTCGACCGACGACGAATACGTCCAACGCTTGGAGCCTCGCAGCCTCGTCCTCCTCTACGGTGATGCCCGCTGTGAGTGGCGTCACGGTATCGCCAAACGGCGCTCCGACCCCTGGAAAGGCCTGAAGACCAAGCGCCAGCGACGCGTATCGATCACGTTTCGCACTATTGCAGAATCGGGGCCCGCGCAGACCTGATCGTGTTCGTCGCCTTAGACTGAGGACGAACCACCTAGTTCTCCGTCGAGGGGCTAGGCCCAGCAGGAGCCCGCTTCGGCGGGTTTCTGCGCGTCAGGCCCTGCGATGCGGCCCACTGAACCCCGACAACTTCGATCCTCGGCTGCTCCTCCCACACCACAGCGTCCTCCGGGCCGGTCTCAGCCAGTCCCCCGGCGACTTAGGCCGGTGCAGCCGTCGTGGCCGTCCGCGTCCCCGGCTTGAGCGGCAGTGCCGACGTGGCCAGTGCCACCGCCACGTCCAACGGCAGATAGAAGGGGAACGTGTCGATGACCTGCCCGATGCTCGTCGCCACTCCCTTTCCACCGGTGCGGCCGAGCGGAAAACAATGACCCCCGACCGCGGCAGTCGAAGCGAGGTTCGTGCCAGCGGAACCAGCCAGCGCCCGACCGAGCCGGGCCGCGGCAACACCCTTGGCGATGTCGGCCACGCTCACGGCCGCTCCCCAAGACCCACCGTCATCACAAGAAGGTCCTGTCATCAACAGATCTGCACTCTGCTGTGACATGCGCTCGATTGTGCAATACAATCCGACTAACCATGGCTGACCAGAACCAGTTGCCAGAGTATGACCGGCCCCCGGTTGTTGAAGTCGCCCCAGCGATCGAGTTCAAACAGTCTGTCAACAGTCATATTCTGAAAGACCTTTCTGCACAACCTTGGTTCAAAGAAATTGCAACCCGATTGCAGCGATTCCTGTCCTACGAGGCCAACTGGAACGGCTGTGGAGAGCAGCCAATCAGCAAAAGCGCAGTGAAACATGCGCTGGTCGTTTTGCACCGCGTTGCGTTGGGAGGTCCCGAGCCTGTGGTGGTTCCGGTTTGTGACGGAGGAATCCAGATTGAGTGGTACTACAGCGGAACGGAAATAGAAGTAGAAATATCGCCTCGTGGCGCGGAGTCCATCTACATCGCGCCCCCAGATGGCACTTGTGTTGAGCACGACCCACAACAAATGGATCAAGACATCTGGGACAAGCTGCGTGCGGTTCTCGCAGAACCGAAGGCCGACGGCGTTGGATTACCAATACGCGATCAGACCCAATAGGTAGAGACGTAACGTTGTGGCGAAGAATCCACAAAGCTCACTACGCTAATAGCCGAATTGCTACCGCAGCATTAAAGGGTCGCGAACTCTCGGTCGACATCGCTCGCCGTCAGACTGGTTTCGTACGCGATGGCTGCTTGTACCTGTTCAGGCGAGAGATGGTAGTCATCTGACAAGTCCTCGATTCCCAGGCCGGTGCCTTGAAGGTCGGCGAGCGTGCCGGTGGGAATCCTTGTGCCGTCGACGCAGGGGGCTCCTGCCTGTACGTCGGGATTGACCCAAACACATCTGTGCGGCCGCCAGATGGTTGCCATGCCCGAATCGTTGAACGTGATCGGTTCAAGCAGCGGCTCCACCACGATCTGGAACGCCTGCTGACGGCCCCGGCCGACATCCTCCCAATTCTCGATGGAGGCGAAGAACCCCCGCCCAACCGTGGCCAGGCCCTCATGGGCAAACGGCCTATGGGTTCCGAGCTCGGCAGCCAGATAATCAGCGCCTCGGGCGATCTCGTTTCTGGGAACACCCCGCTCCTGCAGCTCACCGATCACGCGTAGGCTGAGCAAGTCCCAGAAGCTGAACAGGCCGTTCAATTCCCCCGCCAGAAGCGGTGCCCTGTCCGCACCAACCCTGGTCCACCCCTCGACCCGGTGCCTCGTACGCTTGATCAGGCGCGCCACCTCGACAACATCGTAGATCCCCCGACCCAAGTACGAGCTTGGACAGGGCACCGCTGGCGAAGAAGCTGTCACGCTCACAGATCCAGTGTAGTGGCACTCTATGACAGCTATTTCGCCATTGTCGCAGTCCAGATGACCGGACCCCACGACTTGCCGAGCACATGGCTGGCGTTCATGGCACCAGGATTGCCGGTTCCAGACGTGCGCAGGTCAGGCCGCCCTGCAATACGAACCGCGATATCAGCCGAAGGGATCATGCCAAGCAGATAAGCGGCTCTCGCCGCGACGATGAGGCGCACTGTCCTGCGCCGGCCGCGAGCGGACCCTTTCGCCACCGCGCCACCGCACTGCTGCCCACAAATTCGCGCACGCTCCGCGATCAGACGACGTATGCTGTCGTTCGGCCAGTTCGCTGGTCGGGCCCCGTTCGTCCAGCGGCCTAGGACCTCGGCCTTTCACGCCGGTAACACGGGTTCGAATCCCGTACGGGGTGCTACCTCCCAACTCTCGTTGATCCGGCCTGCGTCGGGGAGTACAGGCACACATGTCGACTCCGCGGTCAACTTCTGGTTGACCCTGCCTGTCGGCTGGCGTACAATTCTCGGACCTCGAGTCGGGCAGGCAGCGAGGCTAAAAGGTGTGTGCCCAGCCCATACCAGCCCGACTTGAGAGGGCGTGACCATGCGCTTCGGGTATTTCCTGAATTCCAACAACCTCGGTCTGCACAA
>JAHQYN010000240.1 GCA_024421085.1 Acidimicrobiia bacterium | reverse complement strand
CAAACAACCTATTGGGTAAGCGAATCTGTCGCTTCTTGTTTTGAACCAAACCACCGAACTGGTTGAATTCGCGGAAAAAGTCTTCCCCGGTCACGACCACGATTTCTGTGATCGTGGTAACTCCAGAATGGTCAAGGTCGCCGTAAGCGACCGCATACCGGGCATCGCAGTGCCTGAGCTTAGGGTGCAGGTCGTGCGCTGGCGTCTTGTCAGTCGGGAGAACTAGTCCCAGATCATTCGTTGGTGAAGTCTGGAGCTTGACTTCAAGGGCCTGCGACACAATATCCGGCCACCGACCATGATTTTCGTAATGTCCGAGTCCGAGAGCTTGGGAGACGGTCTCTTGTAGTGGTTCACCACGAACTCGATCTTGCTCGGCGCCGGTTGCTGGCAACTGCTTCCCGATCAAGAGTAGGAGTCTTTGGTAGATATCAGCGATCGAAAGAACGTTGGCCGGCGATGGCGAGTTGCCCGATCCCTGTATGGCAAGGACGCTCCTTGGTAGATCCCTTGGCTGGAGCACGCTATCGAACCGAGTCGTGTCGTTCGGGCTAACCAGCTTGGATCCTCGCTGCCCATGACTGCGGCTCGCCTGGAACTTGGAAGTAAGCGTGCCAGTATTGTCCCAGAGGACGAGTTGCTTGCCTCGGATTAAGCGGACAGCCTTGACGGTGCCGCGGTCGCCGGGTCGGATGAGGACATACCGACGATCCGGTGACACTTCTTGGTTCCAAATCTGAAGGTTGTTGCTCACCTGAACGAACACGTCAAGATCCTGACCAGGGAACCTTGGTCGGTCTTTTCTGAACGAGGGTGGAGGTTCGTACCCCATCGCTCTTGAGACCAAGCGTTTAGCAAGTAATGCAGCTGTGGGCCTGACTTGCCGGTTGGCCTGTTGTGGTGACAGACTCGCCCAAGAGCCAAAGATACACCGAATAGCAACGATGGTCCTACGACGGTGCCTATCGCATTGCATCGTGAGCAGTCTGAAGTACCGCCGGGCGCGTGTCGGGGAATTCAATGCCCGCGGTTGCGAACAAGATAAGTGCTGTTTGGCTCAATACCTGAATGCGGCGATCTGTTATCAGATAGCTTCGCGCGGCGCCGCAAACACAAGCTTCATGTGGCCGTCTATGTTTCTGCAGTGGAGCGAACTGGGCAGGCCCGCGGCGCGGCGCAGACATTTGGGTGCCGGCTGGCTGAACGACGGTCCTGTGCAAATGGTTGAGCTAACGCTTTTCGCCGGCGTTGCGACACAGTCGTAGGGGTTGGGGTTGCGGTCTGGGTTGGGTGGCGCTACTGTGTGGCCGATGACTTCGTATGCGACACCAACCCCTTTTGAAAGGACTACGTAATCATGTTCGTTAACCGTCACAGGATCACCCGCAGCGGCGTAGGCGCTGCCTTTGTTGCGTCTGCTTTGCCTGCTCTCTCAACT
>JAHQYN010000109.1 GCA_024421085.1 Acidimicrobiia bacterium | reverse complement strand
CGTCTTCGGTGACGGTGACGATTGTTGATGATGATAAGCCGTCGGTGTCGTTGTCGGCGTCTCCGAACCCGGTGCCTGAGGGCAATCCGGTGACGATCACGGCTCAGTTGTCGCATCCGACGGTGAATGCGTTGGAGATCCCGGTGCGTTTGACCGCGGGTACTGCCGAGTCGGGTGATTACGGTGCGTTGAGCGAGATCACTGTCGCCGCGGGCGCGTCGTCAGGTTCGGCAACTGTCACCACGACTGAGGACGCTGATGATGATGAGGAGACGTTCACGGTGTCGTTCGGGGAGTTGTTGCCGGCGACGGTGACCGCGGGCAGCACGACGTCGGTCGTGGTGACGATCAGCGAAGCGATCAGGGTGTCGTTGGGTCCCGCGAACGTGTTCGTGGCTGAGGGCGAGCGGGCGACGTTGTTGTTGCAGTTTTCGGCGGCGCCGTTGGCGCAGTCTAAAGCGTTCTCGGTGATCACCAAACGGGTGACGTCTGAGCAGGGTGATCATTCTGAACGGCAGAGGGTCACTTATTATGATGCTTTGGGAGGTGACCGCAACACGCAGGTGTTTATCGACACGAACGTTGACTTTGATTCTGATGACGAGGTGTTCACGGTCGAGTTGGACCCATCCAAGTTGCCTGATGGCTATGAACTGGGTCCCCAATCGAAGGTCACGGTGACTATCATCGAACCGCCTGCAGCGTCGTTGTCGGTTTCTGAGCAGCGGGTGTTGGCGGGTCATCCGGTGACGGTCACCGTCAGCTTGGCGAGACCAGCGTTGGCTGACGTGCAGCTATGGGTGAAAGTCGCCTCAGGTACCGCGGACTCAAGCGATTACAGCGCGTCGTGGTACACGCAGGGTCAGATCCTGGCGGTCAACATTACGGCCGGGTCGACGAGCGGCACCACCCAGGTACGCACCAACGGCAAAGACCACGATGTCTGCGACGAGACGTTCACAGTCAGCCTGTACAAACTCCCGAGATACGAACTCGGCAACCCATCGTCAATCGAGGTCGCCATCCGCGGCGACAAAGCAGACGCCGACGAATGCCAACCCGAACCAGAACCAGAACCCGAACCCGAAGAAACCCCCACCGACACCCGCCCCACAGTCCGTGCACCGCAAACAGGCTTCACCCAACCGCTCCTTACAGTCACCGACACAGTCACCGACACCGACACCGACACTGACACCGACACTGACACCGACACTGACACCGACACCGAACCAGAACCTGAGCCCGAACCAGAACCGGAGCCCGAGCCCGAACCAGAACCTGAGCCCGAGCCCGAACCGGAGCCCGAGCCCGAACCTGAGCCAGCACCAGAACCTGAGCCCGAACCAGAACCGGAGCCCGACCCCGAACCAGAACCTGAGCCCGAGCCCGAACCGGAGCCCGAGCCCGAACCTGAGCCAGAACCAGAACCTGAGCCCGAACCTGAGCCAGAGCCCGAGCCGGAACCAGAACCTGAGCCTGAGCCGGAGCCGGACCCTGAGCCGGAGCCCGAACCGGAACCGGAGCCGGACCCCGGTGATGCTTCGGGTAAGGATGTGCGGCCGCGTCCAGCGCGCATCGCGGCGTGCGAGATCAACGCGGACACCGCGGAAGTGTTCGACGATGTCGGACGCGACTCGACAGTGTTCAACGATGTGGGATGCATCTACACCCTCCGCGTGACCACAGGCACCAGCCCCACAACCTACTCACCACAGAACCCAGTCACCCGCGCACAAATGGCCTCGTTCCTAGCCCGGCTCTACCAAGAGTTGAACAACCAAGCCGCGCCCGTTGTCAACACCCCCTTCAACGACATCGCCGAGAGTCCCACCCACGCAGACAACATCGCCCGCGTCTACGGCCTCGGCATCACCACAGGCACCAGCGACACAACCTACTCACCACAAGACCCAGTCACCCGCGCACAAATGGCCTCGTTCCTGGCGCGCCTCTATGAAGTGTTGAACGGCGAAGCCGCGCCGATCGTCAACACCCCCTTCAACGACATCGCAACGAGTCCCACCCACGCAGACGACATCGCCCGCGTCTACGGCCTCAGGGTGACCAACGGCACCAGCGACACAACCTACTCACCACAAGACCCAGTCACCCGCGCACAGATGGCCTCGTTCCTGACCCGCCTCTACCGCTCCCTGACAACCCCAAGCCAGGGCTAGCCACCCCCAAAGCCACCACCCCCAAGGCCAACCAAGAGTGGACGAACAGCACCGTAACCGCCAGTTGCGGGGACCCGCTTGGTGACGGAGAGCCGCTCCAACGCGCACGGCGCTGAGCACGAACAGCACCGTCACCGCCCCGACAACGACAGGCGGCTCAGCGAGCGGCTATGGACTGCCCGAGAGTCGCCAGATGCTCCTCGCCGTTGCCGAGCGTCAACTCAAGTTGTCGTGCCAGCAGGAAATAGCGATGCAACGGATAGTCACGGTCGACACCGACCCCGCCATGCACATGAACCGCCGCATGGACGACACGAAAACCACCTTCGGCCGCCCACCAACGGGCGATCGAGACAGCATCGCGCGCCGGGAGGCCACAGTCGATGCGCCACGCCGCCTGCCAGGCCGTCAACGTGATCGCGTTCGTGTCGATATAGCTGTCACCGGCACGATTGCTGACCGCCTGGAACGTGGCGACCGGTCGATCGAACTGATAGCGCTGCTTGGTGTACTCCGCGGCCAACTCGATCGAGGACCGCGCCGCGCCGGCCATCATCAGGCACATGGCGCAGTTGGCTCGAAGCTCAATCCAGTCCACGATCTCGGCACCCGAGGAAGCCGCCGAAACCCCACCGAGCAGCGCGTCGCCGGGCACGACCACAGCGGAGAACTCGAGCCTCCCCTGGGGTCGACCAGTGGTGACCTCGACCCGGGTCGCCGAGAGACCCTCCGAATCCGAGGGCACAAGGAACACCCCGCACGAACCGTCATCGAGTCTGGCCGGTACCAGGATCAGACCGGCGTCGAGCCCGTCGGCCACCATCGGTTTCACACCTTCAATGCGGTAGTCGTCGCCATCAGTCAACGCCACGACCTCGGGCTCGGCCGCCGGGGCGCCCTCCTCGTAGAGGGCGGCGGCAACGATCAGTGAACCCTCGGCGATCGCCGGCAGGCAGCGGGCGCGCTGCTCGGCAGTGCCGAACTCAGCGATCGGCATCGCGCCCATGACCGCTGTCGACAGCAGCGGCACCGGCGAGGCCGTAGCACCGACCTGCTGGAGGGCCATGGCGGTCGCTAGGAACCCCAACCCCAACCCGCCGTACTCGGTGGGCACCGCCGCACCCAGCACTCCCGACTGGGCGAGCGCCGCCCAGGCCTCAGCGTCGATCCGATCATCGTCGGCGGTCAACGCACAGAGCCGTTCGTGGGTCGACTTGTCGCCGAGAATCTGCGCGGTGAGGTCGCTGATGGCCTGTTCTTCGTCAGAGAGCCTGAAATCCATCAGCGGTCCGCTTTCGGGTAGCCCAGACCGAACTGGGAGATCAGGTCGCGCTGCATCTCGTTGGTGCCGCCGCCGAACGTGAGGATCACCGTCGAGCGGTACTGCATCTCGAGGCGGGTCAGGTGACCGATCGACCCGCGGGCGATGGTGGCCTGAGGTCCGTACACCTCCATCAGCTTGCGATACGCCCGCGTATAGAACTCGGTCCCGTACACCTTCACCGCCGAGGAGTCGGCGATGAATCCGGCGATCGTGTCCATGTCGGGCTGCTGACCATCGATCTTGTTGGCCACCGTCCAGGCCACCTGCCAGTTGGCGAGGCGCAGGTATTCGAGCCCGGCGGTGACCTCGGCCAGGTTGCGCTGCACCCAGGGAGCGTCGATCAGCCGCGTGCCGTCGGCCCGCTTGGTGGTGCGGGCGTAGTCGATGGTCTCCTCAAGCGCTTTGGTGACCATGCCCGATGAGCAGATGGTGACCCGCTCACGGTTCAGCTGACTGGTGATCAGTCCCCAGCCGCCGTTCTCCTCGCCTATCAGCGTGGAAGCCGGCACCCGCACGTCGTCGAAGAACGTGTGGTTGATGTCGTGGGTGGAGAGCAGGTCGAGCGGTTGGATTGACAGGCCCGGAGTGTTCATCGGAATGCAGAACAGCGAGATGCCCTTGTGCTTGCGGACCTCGGGGTTGGTGCGGGCGGCCAACCAGATGTAGTCGGCGTCGCGCGCCAACGAGGTCCAGGTCTTCTGGCCGTTGATGACGTATTCGTCACCGTCTCGGACCGCCCGGGTGGTGAGCGACGCCAGGTCGGTTCCCGCATCGGGTTCGGAATATCCGATGCAGAAGGTGATCTCCCCTGCGGAGATCTTGGGCAGGAAGAACTGCTTCTGCTCCTCGGTGCCGAACTGCATCAGCGTCGGGCCGACGGTGTTGATCGTGAGCATGGGGATGGGCGCACCGCTCGCCACAGACTCGTCGAACATCACGAACTGCTCGACCGCTGAGTAGCCGCGCCCGCCGTACTCGGTGGGCCACCCGACCGTGAGCCAACCGTCGCGCCCCATGCGTCCCACGATCTCCCGGTGGACGGGGCCGCAACCGTCCTCGGCTGCGAGGGCCTCGCGGACTTCGGGGGTCAGGAGTTCGCGGTAGTAGGCGCGCAGCTCAGCCCGCAACTCCTCCTGTCTGGTGTTGTACCCGATATACATGGTTCGTTTCTAGCAACTTGGCGTGCTCGGAGCACATCGCGGCTTCCATATTCGCCCGTCTGGGGCTACTCGAATCTGGTGCCGGCTTCCTTCAGAAAGTCGATGAACCGGATTCCGGCGTCCGGGGCCATCTCGCCCGGTTTGTAGGTCACCGCTGTCAATGTGCCGGTGTAGGGGAAGGGGCCGTGCTTCTCGTATATCTCCCAGCTCACCGGGGAGCGGCGGTCGATACCGACGTCGATCCCCTCGAACGGCGCGATCGCCATCAGCACCGGCAGGTCGAGCGCTTCGCCCACCTCGGTGCCGTCGCGACTGATGCGGGCGTTCTGGCGCCAACCCGGCTCCCGCTGCATCGCCAGGTCGATGTCCTTGGATCCGGCGGGGAGTTCACCGCAGTCAACGACGGTCATGTCGCCGTAGCCGTTGTAGGCGAAGAACAGGCGACCGCCTTCCACGTACATTGCGTAACCGCCGCCCTGATCGCCGTGGGCGAACAGCATGCCCTCGTCGCCAAGCGCATAGTCGAGGTCCACCGACACCTCGAACGACCTGAAGTTGATCAGTTGCAGCGCCCGCCACCGCTCCAGTGTCGGGATTCTGGGTCGGAGCCGCACCTCGGTGATGAACTCGTCCTCCCAGGGTGGTTTCTGGATCATCTTCAAGCCGTTGCCCTCGTCGAGGGGGAAGACCTGATTGGCCCAGGCGGCCACCTCGAAAGCATCCCGGAGCTCGGCGAGCCGCTCGGGGTGCGCCTCGCCTAGGTCCCTCGCCTCGGTCGGGTCTTCGGCCAGGTTGTGCAACTCCCAGGAGGCTTCGGCGAACGACCGCCGCGGGATCCGCAGCGACACCGCCGACCAGCCGTCGCGGTACATGCCGCGGTGGCCGATCATCTCGTAGTACTGCTCGCGATGGGTCGAGTCGCACTCGGCGTCCGCCAACGACGCTGCGAAGCTCGCACCGGCAGGGTGGGGCACGGGTTGACCGTGCTTGCTGGCGGGGATCTCCAGGCCGGTCAACTCCGCCAGTGTCGGCAACAGGTCGGTGATGTGCTGATACTGAGTGCGGATCTCGCCGTGGTGGCTCGCCCCTTGAACCCTTGCGGGCGAATCTGACGAGGTGCCTGTGAGGCCGGCGGGCCAATGCACGATGAACGGAACCTGGTGGCCGCCCTGGTGGGTGTTGATCTTGTAGAGCCGGAAAGGCGTGTTGGAGGCCATGGCCCAACCCATCGGGTAGTGCGGCAACGTCTGCGGCCCGCCCAGCAGGTCGAGTCGCGTATGGTCGAGCTCCACGTCTTCAAGGACGTCGCTGCCGGTCTGCACGAGCAGGGTCCGGAAGTACTGCGATGTCCCGTCGTCTTGGCCCTCACGCGATCCCCCGTTGTCGGAGGTGAACACGATGATCGTGTTGTCCCACTCGCCCATGGCCTCGAGGTGCTCACGGAGCCGTCCCACGCTCTGATCGACGCTGTCGACCATGCCCGCGAATATCTCCATGTAGCGGGCGAACGTCTCCCGTTGCAGGTCGCTGAGTTCGTCCCAGGGGGTCACGGCGTGCTGCTCCTCAGTGTTTCGGGGAGGCAGCACTGTGTCGGGGGCGACGACCCCGATCTCCTTCTGACGGGCGAAACGCTGCTCACGGATCCGGTCCCAGCCCGCGTCGTAGGCACCCCGGTACTTCTCCATGTCGGCCTGTTTGGCCTGCAGGGGCGCGTGGACCGCACCATGGGCGTAGTACAGGAAGAACGGTTTGGTCGGATGCGACGAGCGGACCTCGTCGATCATCTTGATGGCCTGGTCGGTCAGGTCGTCGGTGAAGTAGTAGTCGTCGGGGTACTGGTCGATGTTGATGTGATGGTTGTCTTCGTAGAGCCGGTGGGGCTGGTGGAAGTTGGTGAAGCCGTCGAGGATGCCGTAGTAGCGTTCGAAGCCCTTCTGCAGCGGCCAGGAGTTGCGGGGCCCGGCCTCGCTGAGGCTGGAGTCCTTGCAGAGGTGCCACTTGCCGACCATCAGCGAGGCCCACCCGTGGTCTCGGAACAGTTCGGCCATGGTCACCGCATCATCACGGATCTCGTGCGCGTAGCCGGGGAAGCCGGGATCGCTGTGGGCCACGTGGCCCATGCCTGCCAGGTGGTGGTTGAGACCGGTCAGCATCGACGCCCGGGTCGGCGAGCACATCGGGTTGACGTGGAAGTTGGTGTAGCGCACCCCGCCAGCGGCCAGCGCATCGAGTTCGGGCGTGTCGATCTCGGATCCGTAGCAGCCGAGGTCTGCGAAGCCGAGGTCGTCGGCGAGCATGACGATTATGTTGGGAGCGCCCTCGCGAGCGGTCGGGCGCGGCGGCCAGGCAGGTTCCGATGTTGAGAAGATTCGGCCGACTCTTCCTTCGAATCCGGCGTAGGGCGCGGTCGAGTCCGGGCTCATGGCTGCTTCGTTCATCTCGCGGGTCTCCCCGGCGTAGGGCGCGGTCGAGTCCGGGCTCATGGCTGCTTCGTTCATCTCGCGGGTCTCCCCGGCGTAGGGCGCGGTCGCGTCCGGGGCTCCGGCGGTGGTCAACACGTCAGGCTTTGAAGAACGCCGGGCTGGTCGCTTTGCGGGGTATCTCCGCCAGCGGTGTCGCCACCGCGGCGACCGACGGCCCGTGTTCGGCGCCGAGAGGCGCGAGCGCTTCGAGGTCGAACCCGTACACGTGGGCCGCGTTCTCGCTCAGCACCTTGCGCATGTCGGCCTCGTCCCAGTGCGAGAACGACCGCTGGAGAGCTTCAAGCGAATAGGGGTAGGTGCCTTCGTGGTGGGGGTAGTCGGAGCCCCACATGACTTTGTGGACTCCCAGCGTCCTGATCGCTTCGGCCTCGACCGGCGACGGGAACGACGCCCCGATCCAGACGTTGCGGTCGAAGTACTCGCTGGGTTTCATGGGGAGGACCACATCGGCCGAGAATCCGAGTTCTCCGACGCGTCCGGCAGAGATCTGCATGTGGTAGGCGTCCATGCGCCGCAGTTCGTCGATGGCCCAGGCCGTGCCCTGCTCGGTCATCACATACTTGAGCCGGGGGAAGCGCTCGAACACGCCGCTCATGATCAGATGCGCCAGGTTCCGGTGGGCGAAGAACGGCACCTCCATCAAGAAGATCAGTCCCGAAGCGGGATCGCTGCCGTAGTTGGGTGTCCCGTTGCCGCCATGCTGGGTCATTACCAGGTCGAGGTCGGTGACCGCAGCCCACAGTCGGTCCCAGTGCGGCGACCAGAGCCCCGGCAGGTCTACGTCGGGTGCGACATGGGGCATCATGAAACTGCGGAATCCCTCCGCTGCAGCCCATTCGAGGGTGCTGATCGCGTCATCGACGTCTTCGAGGAAGATCTGCGGCAGGCCGCAGCGCTGGTTCGGATACAGGTCGCACCAGTCTTTGAGCCAACGGTTGTGGGCATCGATGCCAGCCCGGCGACGTTCGTAATCCTCGCGGTTGCGCGGCGGGTAGGCGATCAGCATCCCGGTCGGGTAGAACGGCGGCACGGTGTTCGGGAAGGTGATCTCGGCAACGATGCCGTCTGCGTACTGTTCGCTGACCCGCCTCTCGTTGTCCCAGTTGCGGGTGCGGCTGTCGTCCTGGAGGTCCCGGTAGGGGTTGGAGTAAGCGCCGCGCCACTCGGCGAACGCCTCCTTCCATTCAGACGCCAGGTACTCCTCGTACATCGCCATGTTGCCGCCTGCATGGCTGTCCGCCGAGATGATCGTGTAGTTGTCGCTCATGGCCGCGAGCCTAGGGGCGAAGCGGGCACCGCATGGAATCGGTCACGACGATATTTCAGGTTGCGCGCCGGTGGGGTGCCGGTGAAGCGCCGCTACGCGGTTTCATCGACCTGTCCATCCCCACGCAGATGGACGGCACGACTCGGCAGTCCCACCATGACACCGCCGACGATGTTCCCGAGTGTGACCGGAATCAGGTTGCCGAACACCCCGGCCCAGGTGAGGGTCTCCACGTCGCCAGCCACCAGTCCAGCGGTTTCGATTGCCCCCGGCTCACCCGAGACCAGCACCCCGACCGGCGCAAAGCACACGCCGATCCCCCGTCGGCAAATCGGTGTCAAGGTTGCCGCGGTCAGAAAGTGTGGTACAATTGTGGCCATGTCAACTGAGTCGCTGCGGACCGTGCGGGATCGTTTCTCTGATTTCGTTGAGCGGGTGAACTGCGAGCATGAACGCATCGTGATTACCCGAAACGGAACGCCCGCGGCCGTGCTGTTGAGTCCTGAGGACCTTGAATCGCTTGAGGAGACCTTAGCGATCCTGACCGACCCTGCCGCCCTAGAAGCGATCGCCCAGGCCGAGCGTGAGGTCGCCCAAGGAGACGTAGTCCAGGGCATTGAAGCCCTCCGAGCACTGCGGCCACGGTGAATGCACAGCAGTACGGACTGAAGGTCGCGCGCTCCGCAGCAACTGCCATCGCCGAACAGCTCCCAGAATCCGTTGCATCAGCCGTCATTGGGTTGATTGTCTGTTGCGGGTGTGTTCTGCGCGGATTGGATTAGTATGCCGTGATCTGGCCGCGCCGAATCGTCTGGTCATGGATTGGACTTCTGGCACAACATGACCACAGCCGAGAATGCAGCGAACGTCCCCACCGCACGAGACATTGAGAACGAGGCCGCGGAGATCCTGATTGCCCGAGGCAGAACAGCTTCGCGTGCCGACAATACCCGCAAGACCTACGCCACCGGATGGAGCAGCTTGGCCCACTGGGCCTCCGCCAACGGCGTGTCAGCATTGCCAGCCGACCCCATGGACCTGGTGAAATGGCTCGCAGTCCTGATCAATCAAGGGAAGAAACCGGCCACCGTACGCACGTACCTTGCGGCTGTGGCCGAACGACACAGTTCGCGTCCCGAACCCAACCCGGCCCACGATCCCATCGTCCGCGAACTGCTGGACGGAATAAACCGAACCTGCGCTGCACAAGGGTGTACGGCCCGACAAGCAGCCCCCTCGCGATGGAGTCACATAGAACGCATCATCGACACGGCCCACCACCCCAGACACAACCGACCTGGAGGACGTGTCGAGACCGCCGAACAAGCCGCACAGCGAGCCCGAGTCGACATTGCCATGATCACCCTTGCCCACGATGCCGCCATGCGTTGCAGTGAACTTCTGGCACTTCGTTGGATCGACATAGAAACACCGGAAGCGAACGGGCTCCACGTTGTACGGATCCGCCGGTCCAAGACTGACCAGACCGGGCGAGGAGCGGTCGCTCCCATCTCCGATTTCACCGCCCAGGCAATCGCCCGCATCAGACCTGACGATGCGGACCCGCAAGACCTGATCTTCAACATCTCCGCCAGCACCGTCACTCGCCGGATGAAAGCGGCAGCGAAAGCCGCCAGCATCGACCCCACCAACATCACCAGCCATTCAACGCGCGTGGGGCTGGCTCAAGACCTCGCCGCCCACGGCGTCGACATGGCCGGCCTCACGCAAGCAGGACGCTGGAAGTCCGCCGCTACCGCCCGCCGTTACACCGAACACCTCTCCGCGTCCGAAACCCCCGTAGGCCAATACCTCAAGACCCAGCACCACCAGACCCCTCCCCGATAACCGGCGCTTCGCGTTTCAGGGTGGAGTCGGTGGGGTGAGGGTCGGGTGAGGGTCCGCGGTTGAACGGGCGGGATCCTCCAGAATCGGTCTGTAACGCAGGCCGAG
>JAHQYN010000108.1 GCA_024421085.1 Acidimicrobiia bacterium | reverse complement strand
GCGCAGCGAACAAGAGCGGAAGACACAACAGAGGCCGAGCGAATAGGCGCGACGACACGGTCCATGCGGCGCGAGGCCGGGGCCCGAGCGGCCCGTGAGCGCAGCGAACAAGAGCGGAAGACACAACGTTGCGCCGCGAGGCCCTGCACCTAATTGCGCGTGCTTCTAGAACGCCGTTCGCGGGTGGTGACAGTGCCGTAGAGAACGCCCGCGATGATGATCGCCGCGCCGACGACGGTACCGATTTTGGGCACCTCAGAGAATGCCAACCAAGCCCACAATGACGCGGCGACCGTCTCCACCGGCGTGAACAGCGCCACTTCAGCCGCAGGCGCATAACGGGGCGCGTTCGTGTGCAGCAGCCTTCCCAGCGGATTCAGCACACCCATCCCAAGACACGCCAAGAAGGCACGTCCGTCCACAGACAGGGGCGCCGCGAAGGCCGACGCTGCCGCGACCGACAGGACCGCCGACATCGACAGTCCGACGATCCTGCTCATCTCAGGCCAGCGCCGCCAGATGTTGACACCCACCGAGAACGCCAGGACCGCGGCCACCGCCAACAGGTCACCGTCGAGATTGGGCTCCCCGACCGAGCCAGCCACGATCACGGTCATACCCGTGAAGGTCAGAAAGATGGCTGTCCAGACTCGCCGCGAAGTCCTCTCGCTGAAGAAGATGCGGCCGACCAGGGCAACCGTCACCGGCGAGGCGCCGACGATGACGACCACGTTGGAGACCGTGGTGCGGGTCACCGCGGTGATGTAGGAGACCTGGCTCACCGTTGCGAGAACGGCGATAGCGGTCAACGGAATCGGAAAGCGGCGCCACGACCGGATCGGGTTCATCGTCTCGCTCCGGGCACCGGTCACGAAATAGGTCACAAGCGACATCAATGAAACCCAGAACACCAGATCCCAGACCTCGGCGCCTGACCAGCGCACGAACAACGAGTCCGTCGAGACCACCAGCATGCCACCCGCCGCGTAGAGCCATCCACGGCTCCGGCCGTGCAACCGCAGCCCCTCGACCACCATCAGGCCCTTCGCAGTTCCGTGGCAGCAACACCGAATGCCTCGGCCACCATCAGGCCCTTCGCAGTTCCGTGGCAGCAACACCGAATGCCTCGACCACCATCAGGCCCTTCGCAGTTCCGTGGCAGCAACACCGAATGCCTCGGCCACCATCAGGCCCTTCGCAGTTCCGCGGCGACAACACCGAGTGCTTCGGCCAGCGCACGCAGGGCGCGCCCGCGATGGCTGATGGCGTGCTTGTCGTCGCCCATCTCGCCGAAGGTGCGGCCGTCGCCTTCGCTGGGCACGAAGATCGAGTCGTAACCGAACCCGCCGGATCCCCTGGGGCCCTCGGCGATCGCACCTTCGACAATGCCCTGCGCCGACAGTTCGGTGCCGTCGGGCCACACTGCCATCACCACAGTGCGGAACCGTGCGGTGCGATCCTCGGCGCTGGTTGCTCCGACCCGTTGGAGTTCAAAGAGCAGCTTCTCAACGTTGTCGGCGTAGCTCGGGCGCGCGCCTGCGTAACGGGCCGAATGGACTCCCGGGGCGCCGCCGAGCGCATCCACCTCTAGACCGGTGTCGTCGCTGACTGCCGGCGCGCCAGCGGCGGCACACACCGCGGCGGCCTTGAGCCGTGCGTTACCCTCAAGGTCGTCGGCGTCCTCGACGACGTCTGCGAGCCCCTGCGGACGGGGCAGCAGCTCGACGATCCCCTCGAGCACCAGGGCCATCTCCGCGACCTTGTCGGGGTTGGCACTGGCGCACACCAACCGAGGCAGTTCCGGCATCGGCTCAGCTTGCGGTGCGCGGCTCGGGCGGTGTGCCCAGCACCGCTCGTTGAGCCTCTCGTATCTCAGCGATCCCCTTGGCGGCCAGATCAAGCATCCGCGACAGTTCGCCGCGGTTGAACGCCGTGCCCTCAGCGGTGCCCTGAACCTCGACGAGATCCCCCTCCCCGGTCATCACGACGTTGCAATCGACGTCCGCTGTCGAGTCTTCCCGATAGGGCAGGTCAAGCATGACCTCCCCGTTGACGATCCCCACCGATATCGCCGCGCACTCAGTGATCAGAGGGTTGGCCGCAATCTCGCCCGCCGCCACGAGCCGCGCGCAGGCATCGTGCAGCGCCACATATCCACCGCAGATCGAGGCCGTGCGCGTGCCGCCGTCGGCCGAGAGCACATCGCAGTCCACGGTTATGGAACGCTCACCGAGCGCGGCCATGTCGGTCACGCAGCGCAGCGAACGCCCGATGAGCCGCTGGATCTCCTGGTCACGGCCCGAACTGCGACGCCGGATCCGCTCCGGTGAGGATCCTGGGAGCATCGAATACTCCGCGGTCACCCAGCCCTTTCCGCTGTTGCGGACCCAGCGGGGCGTGTCGGGTGCGACCGACGCCGTGCAGAGCACTCTGGTCTCACCGAACGAGACGAGCACCGAGCCCATCGACATTTTCGTGTAGTCGCGCAGAAAAGCCAGCGGACGCAGCTCATCGAGGGCACGGCCGTCGTGGCGGGAGATGGTCATGGATGCTCCATTGGGGTTGCGGAAGTCTGTAGGTTGCAGCGAAGGTTCAGCGACGGTTCACCGAGAGGCTCGGAGAGTCTGCCACATTGCCTGTCGCCTCGCGTACCGCCTTGCCTTCCGCCATGTTCGTCACCAGGTGTGACATTCGACGTCGTTGAGCTCGGGACCGAGGAGGTCTCTCCCGAGGCGGGCGAACTCCAACACATCACCGCTTGACACGAAGCGGTGCACGCCCCGCGTCGCTCCCACGCGGCGATCGTCGGAGGCTTCGAGGGCACGCCACACTTCGAACGCGGTCTCGTCAGCAGACGACACCAGGACCACATCGCGTCCCATCACCTCGGCGATCGTGCGGGCCAGGAACGGGTAGTGGGTGCAACCGAGCAGCAGGCCGTCGATCTTGGCTTCGACCAGCGGCGCCAGAAGGCGCTGTGCCAGAACCCGGACCTGGTCTGAGCCGGTCTCGCCACGCTCGACGAACTCGACGAAGCCCGGGCAGGCGGCGCAGCGGAAGTCGACTGCGGGAGCCGCCTGGGAAGCCAGCCGCTGGTAGGCGCCGCTCGCCACCGTCCCCACCGTGCCGATCATGCCGACCCTCGAGTTGACCGTCACCTTCAGTAGTGACTCCAACCCCGGTCTGAGCACTCCGATCACCGGGATGTCGACGCGGGCCTCGAGATCGTCGAGCGCAACCGCGGCTGCCGTGTTACAGGCAACGACGATCATCTTCGGATCGTACTTCTCGATCAGCAGGTCGGTGATCTGGGCCGCGAACGTCGCCACCTCGTCGTGGCCCTTCGACCCGTAGGGATAACGCGCCGTGTCACCGAAGTAGACGATGTTCTCCTCTGGCAGGAGGTCGATGACCGCCCTAGTCACCGTCAACCCGCCGAACCCCGAGTCGAACATGGCGATCGGGCGGTCACACCGGTCCTGGGTCATTCGGCGAGTCTAAGGCCCCTGGCGCGCTGCCGTCGCGACAGAGCCTCAGGCCGTCGGGATGGAGCACTCGTTGGCCTACGAAGACGCGCCGTACAACGTCGAAAGTCGCGACAGAGCCTCAGTCTGTCGGGATGGAGCACACCGCCGTCGCGCCAGTGATCACCCTGCCGCGACAGGGCACCGGGCCGTCGCTCGTGGCCGTCGCGCGTGACAGGACCGCGGCCGCCCGGTGTCGGTGGTCAGCGTTCTTCTTTGAAGACCACGTGCTTGCGGATGACCGGATCGTACTTCTTGATCTCGATGCGCTCGCGCGTGTTGGTCTTGTTCTTGGTGGTCACGTAGGTGTAACCGGTGCCCGCGGTGGAGCGGAGCTTGATGATGGGACGCTTGTCGCTGGCCATCTGCGTCAGACCTTCCTGCCTTCACGGCGCATCGAGGCCACAACGCTCTCGATGCCGCGCTTGTCGATCGTCTTTATGCCCTTGGCGCTGACTTCGAGCTTGATCCAACGCCGTTCGCTCGCGAGGTAGTAGCGCTTGGTCTGGACGTTGGGGTCCCAACGACGGCTGGACCGGCGGTGCGAGTGCGAGAGTTGCTTGCCGAAGCGGGGCTTGCGACCCGTGACCTGGCAGATCTTGGACATCGTGGCTGACTCCTGAGCGAAACTGGACACGAAACTGTACCCGCGAACGGTATCGGTTCCACCCCGCATTCGCCCTGTGTTCGCCCTGTATCGAGGATGCCGTGGGATACCCGCGACGCTAGTCTCGGCGCTGTGCCGACCGATCATGCCACGACCGATCAAGCCGCGACCGATCAAGCCGCGACCGATCAAGCCAAGAACGATCACGTCGCGACCGATCACGTCGCGACCGATCACGTCGCGACCGATCACGTCGAGAAGGTCCTGCTGGCAGCTCCACGGGGTTTCTGTGCCGGGGTGGAGATGGCCATCAAGGCGCTCGCATGGATGGTCAGAGCCTTCGAGCCTCCCGTCTACTGCTACCACGAGATCGTCCACAACCAGCTCGTGGTCCAGCGTTTCGAGGCTTCGGGCGTGGTGTTCGTCGATGACATCAGCGAAGTGCCCGAAGGTCGCCCGATCATGCTCTCAGCGCACGGCTCGGCCCCCGAAGTGGTGACCGCGGCCATCGACAGGGGCGGTTACGTGGTCGACGCGGTATGCCCGCTGGTCACCAAGGTCCACCATGAGGTCAAGACTCGTGCTCACAAGGGCTACCAGATCGTCTATGTCGGTCACGAGGGACACGAGGAGGCAGTCGGGACGATGGCTGTCGCGCCCGAGGCGATCCACCGCGTCGAGACCGCCAAAGACGTGGCGGACCTGCCCGAGTTCGACTCCCCCATCGCCGTTCTGGCCCAGACCACACTGTCGCACCGCGAATGGGGCGGGGTGCTCGAAGCGGCGCGGGAGCGCTTCCCGCAGCTCTGGCAGCCCGAACGCTCCGATCTCTGCTTCGCCACCACCAACCGGCAGTCAGCATTGATGAAGATCGCCGGCCGAGTCGATGCCATGATCGTGATCGGCTCGTCCAACTCCTCAAACACCAAGGCGCTCGCCGCGTTGGCCCGAGAAGCAGGTTGCGAGCATGTGTACCGCATCAACTCCGCGGGCGAACTGCCCGACGACCTGACCGGCACGGTCGGGGTCACCGCGGGTGCCTCGGCACCCGAGGACCTGGTGTTGTCGGTGATCGACCGGCTCGCCCCGACCGACGGGGTCGAGGAGGTGCGGGTGACCGACGAAGACGAGTACTTCCCGCCGCCGCGCAGCCTTCGCCGACTGCTCCGGGCCATCGACGCTGCCGCCACGGTCACTCTCGGACTCGCCGAGGACCGGCTCGGACTCGACGACCGTGACATCGACGCCAGCGAGGTGCTCGAGTCGCTTCCGGCCGCCGCAAGCGACACGTGAGCGGCCACAGACAGCTTCTGAGACGAGTGCCGGTTCGGGGGCTCGCGGCACGCATGCGACGCCCGCCGGGGGTACACCCCAGGCATTTGCTGAGACGAGTGCCGGTTCGGGGGCTCGCTGCTGGCGCCGCGGCGTCGGTGGCGCTCGGGGCTTACAGCGTGGTGCACGAACCCAGCGGCCGGGACTTCGTGCTCTACGGCTTTGATTCTTCGGCTGGGTGGAAGCACGCGCTCACGCTCGCCGTCGCAGTGCTGTTGGTCGCTCAGGCCGCGATCGGCTTCAAACTGGCTGGACTGTTCGGCCTTCGACCCCCCGGCAGACCGTGGCTGCCGGAGTTGCGACGCCTGATCGCCACGGCCGCCGTCGGCCTCTCGCTCCCGGTCGCCTTCCACTGTGTCTGGGCGCTGGGATTCGGCAGCGACAGCCCCGTGGGTGCGCTGCACTCGATCCTCGGCTGCATTGCCTACGGGTGTGTCGTCGCAGCCCTGTGGCCGAACGACCGCAAGCCAGCACCGCTCGACACTGCGGACCGCAACTGGGCAGGCGCGGTCTCTGCGGTCCAGTACGTCGTCGGAGTGGCCGCGGCGACGGCGGCGGTAATGTTGTTCACGCTTCAAGGGGCCGCACCACTCGCCGAAGCTGGCGAAACCCTTCCCGCGACACCGAGCGACGCGCAGCAACTCTACGCCGAGCACTGCGCCGACTGCCACGGCAAAGATGGAAGCGGCGGGGTCGGATCGCGCCTCGCCGGGGTGGTGGTCCCCCGTTATCCGGATCCGGCGGACCAATCGGCCGTGGTCGCCGAGGGTCGCAACACGATGCCCGCCTTCGCGAAGGTCCTGACCCCCGACGAAATCGCCGCGGTCACCCGCTACACCCGGACGGCTTGGTAACGGTAGATGAGCGGGTGATCAGTAACTGGTGTCACCCCAGCATGAAATCGTGGAGGAGACTGCGCAGGTCTGAAAGTAGCTCGTAGTGACCGATTCGAATTGTCCCGATGGAGCGTCGAGTTGCCCGTGACTGTTCTTTCCCCAACATACGACGGCACCGTCTACACGGACCGCACACGAATACGATCTCCCCGACGAGACTCCCACGAATTCGCCTTGCGGGATGTTGAGTTGGTCCATATTATTGACTGGACCCCAACACTCGACAGTACGGTCAAGACGCAGCCCGCACGCTCGCTGCCAGCCGACGCTGACCGCCTCGAATGGACCGGTTTTTTCTGACAAGTCCGAGGATCCCCAACACCGCACCGTACTGTCAAGGCGCAGGCCGCATGTATTCAATTCACCCACACTGACGGCCATGAACTTGGACTCCCCGGGGGGAACGGTCGACTTCTTGCCGACATTGGAGCCCCAACACTTGATGGAACTGTCGAGGCGCAGCCCGCAGGCGCTGTCATGTCCTGCTGAGATCGCTCTGAATCTACTCTCAGGGGCGCCGATCTGCCCCAAGCTATTGTCGCCCCAACACTGGATCGTGCCCCCAACCTGCAAACCGCACGTATAGTCCTGACCGGCGCTGATCGCTTCGTAATGTCCCTCGGGGGCGTCGATCTGCCCCAAGCTATTGTCGCCCCAACACTGGATCGCGCCCCCAACCTGCAAACCGCATGTGTGTTTTCTCCCCACTGCGACCGCTGTCCACTTCGCTGAATCGAGCGAGTCGGACCTAGGTGCTGGAGAACAGTCGTTGCTGGTGCGGTCGAACTCAACTCGTGGACTTCCTTTGTAACGGAACAAGAACGTCGCCAACTGGCCGCGCGTGACAGGTGAGTTGGGCGCGAAGGTAGTCCTTGACGTGCCGGTGGTGATACCGGACTCAGACAGCCAAGCAACAGGTTCTTGTTGCCATGTTGAAGTCAAGTCGACAAAGGGATGGTCTGAGGCTTCGGGTTCGTTTTCGAGGCGATGCAAGAAAGCCGCCACCTCGGCACGAGTGAGTCGGTCGCCCGGGGCGAAGCTGGTTGCCGACTTGCCGGTGGTGATCCCTCCTTCACGCATCCATGCGACAGCCCGGCTCAATTCGCCGTCCAACACGTCGGTGAACGGGTGAGAAGGTGCATCTGGTCGACCCTCCAGGCGCCAAAGGTACAGGGCCGTCTCTCCGCGGGTCGCCGGGGAGTTCGGCGCATTGCACGCTCCCGAACCGGCATCAACGATGTTGTCCCCCACCATCCACTGGAGCGGTCTGGCAAAAAACGGAGCAGACCCAGTAGCGGCTGCATCCGAGTGCCCAGACCGCGAGACCGACGCTGTGCCGACACGGGTCGGAGAGTGGCGAAACATCGGCCAAGCGTCACTTGAGCCCGTCGGAGGGAGCGGGTATGCGGCTACGCGGGTACGCGTCAAGTTTCCGAAGTTTGCGACAAAGACAAGATGGCGCCCACCTTCGAGTTCTCCCACCGCGGGCGCGCTCTGGTGAGAGAACGCGAAACTGATGCGGCCCCGCCAAAAAACTCCCGCCTCAAGCTCGGCACCGGTGGGACCGTCGAGGAGCGCAAGGCCTCGCGCCGTTCCGATTGCCACATCCTGGTCTTCGTCGCCGTCGAGGTCGGCTATCACCGCCGAGCCCCTGACAATGCCAGGGGTGAGGTGGGCGAACTCTGGCGTCGCTGCCCAGAGCAATCTTCCGTCACCTTTCAAGGCATAGACTCTCGTGTCGTCAGAGCCGACCACAACCTCGGGCAGACCGTCGCCGTCCAAATCACCGAGCGAAGGCGAGGACCAGACCGTGTCGGCAGCGCGGAACGGCCATCCGGAGACATCTGTTCCGTCGTCAAGATGGAATGCCCAGACCTTGGAGTGGTCGCTGCCGTCATTTGGTCCACACAACTGATTTCCTCGTTGGGTGCATTCGATATGCCATTTGTCGCCTGTCCCGGTAACCGCTTCGAACCGGCCGTCGCCGTTGATGTCACCGATGGCAGGCGACGATTGAAACACCTCGTTGGCCTTTCTAGACCAAAGTATGACTGGCCTTCCATCCTGATAGTCGATAGCTCGGAATATGCCGCCTAGATGATCGACGTATCCGAGGGGAGTCGAATCCCCTCCGATGAATATCTCCACATCCCCGTCGTCGTCAAGATCGAACAGCGCAGCCGAGGACCAGATGGTGTCATCGCTGTTGATGGGGAAACCTGCTAGCGGCGATCCGTGCCCATCGATCGCCCAAATGTAGAAGTCATAGCTTGCAAAGACGATGTCGACGGCCCCATCGCCGTCGACGTCGCCGATAGCAGGCGTCGCGTAGGTGGCCTCGCACCAGCCATCCAGTACCGCAGTTCCGCCATCCCAGATACTGCCAATGTCGCGGCTCTGACTGAAAGACCACTCAATGGCTCCGGTCCGGCCATCGAAGGCAATCACGCTGCCGTTCTGATCTCGCGCCGTCGGAGACGCAGAACCGACACCGACCACCACCTCGAAAACCCCGTCACCGTCGATATCTGCCACAGCAGGACTCGAGTCGATCGCAGACGGCCGCGATTGAGGCTGGCACGACTCTTGACTGGGACCGGGCACAGCGGGGGCCTCCCACTTCAAGCTTCCGTCAGCCTCGTACGCTCGAAGTTTCCCGTCGCGATGACCAAAGACGATTTCGTTGCGCCCGTCGGAGTCGATGTCGGCAATCACCGGCGATGAACTCAGATTCAAGCCTGGCAGTTCGAACTCCCATGTCAACTCGACAGGCACCGACCGCGCCGCTTGCACCGACGAGGTCGCCGCAATACCGACGAGCACGGATGCCAACACCGACAAAACCGAGAAAACTCTCATGACTTCCTTTCCCCCATCCCATTCACGCGTACAGAATCATACTGATTCTCCCTGGGCTTTGCACAGGCTCCAAGGATGGAGCGAGCATGGAATCTATGGACACACGAACGAGGGTGGCGGCGAGGTCTCGCCGCTGCTCTGATGAGCAGAAAAAGCATGCGGTGCGGATGGTGTTCGCGTTGCGTGAGGAGCTGGGCAGCTCGTCGGGCACGGTTGTTCGGGTGGCTCGGCAGTTGGGCTATGGCGAGGAATCGTTGCGCCGCTGGGTGGCCCAGGCCGAGGTCGACACCGGGTCGAGGGGGGGGGGGTCGACTGCCGGCTCACGGCGGTCCATGAGTGCGGCAGGAGGGGATGCGGGGGACGATGAGGGGGAGCGGGGGTGTCGACTGCCGGATCAAGGCGGTCCATGAGTCCGGCAGCAAGTGATGCAGGTAACGATGAGCAGAGTCGGGCTCTGCGACACAGGGTGAGTCGGGCTCTGCGGCACAGGGTGAGTCAGACCCGAGCGAACTCGCGAGGAGTTCTCTTCGCAAACGCCACAGGCGACTCGCAGATGGCCAACACCTCTGCCGCTGCCCGAGGCGCTGGGCGGTCCGTTGCGACCCGATTGATCAGGAAGCCGCCCGTCACCGTGCTCGCAGCTTGTCGGCCAATGCTCGCGACTGGCACCGCTGCGCACACCACATTCATGTTGCATTCCACCACTCGTCTGCTATTCTTGAGGGTGATCCAAGGCCAAAGCCGAGGAGGGCGCTCAGAGCGGTAGCTCCATTCTGGGTGCCAGTTATGTGAGAGTGGAGGTGAACCCAGCGGTTGCCCTGACTATCGCGAGGCGAGACTCATAAGTCTCCGCTGCGCAACCGAGTGTCCACCGAGATTCCCTCTCGATGGCTGAGACCTCGCATAATTCAAGTTTCTGCGAATGCCCCGCCAAGTGGTCGGGGCATTCGCTATTTGGAGCGGCTTCGCCTCCGTTCGTCCTCGTCGGCCTTCGCGCTATCCGCCGCGCTCCAAGTCAATCGGCTTTTCTTACCGGTACGCATGCATCCATCGGGATAAACGTTGATGTATCCACCGGAACGTACCTCCCAGATCGTAGACGACGAGGTGATAACCGGCTCTTCGCGTTTCAGGGTGGAGTGAGGGTGTCGAGTAGCGCCAGTTGGCTTTCCCGGGATACAGGAGGGTGCGGTAGTTGTTGAGTTGGTGGACCCGAAGGCGGCACTGACCCGTTACACGAACCCGCAACGGCAACAAAACCAACGTGTGTGACAATTGGTCTGCGTTGGTTGATGCACCCCAGAGTCCACTT
>JAHQYN010000107.1 GCA_024421085.1 Acidimicrobiia bacterium | reverse complement strand
CCACGAAGAGTTGGCCCTGGTCCTCGTCGTTCACCCAGAATCCGTCGTGTGCGTGGATGGACTTGGTGTCTCCGTGCTGACGGATGTGCGTGGCCAACACGGCGTGGCCTGAGGAGACAAGCTGAAGCTGCCCCTCGCTCGTGCGATAGCGGGACGCATAAAGCACGTAGCGCAGATCGGACGCGGAGAAGGCCGCGTGGTGCCCGAGACCGAAAGAACCGGCGCCACCGTCTCCCTTGTCGCTGTTGCCGCTGGTGAGCAGGCTCTGCATCCTCGTTGGAGTGATGCCAGTGCCGTTGTCGGCGCAGATCAACACTGGAATGCGCGGGGTGTCCAGATGATGTCGGATTCGGTCGACGATGATCTTTTCATCGTGGGTCGGTGGCGTTCCCCCTCTGTCCTTCTTCCGCTGGGCGACAGCCGAATCGAACGTGTCACGGTAGGTCGCGAATCCCGGAAGTTCATCGTTGTCTATATCGCGGATCTCAAAGCTCACCACGCAGGGGCGATCCGCCTTGTCGGCAGCATCGACGCTGTTCTGCAGCAACTCGCGAACGACCGGTTCGGCATCGCCGTCGAAATGGGACAGCGCCGGATGAGTGAATCCGTGCAGGGAGTGCGTCTGCGCGAAGTACAGGTCAGCGCTGTTGACATTCTTCGCGAATCTTGAGCGCCTTCTAATCGCCATAATCAATCCGTGCAGTCGCAGGCGGGCGTACCGGTTGCATATCTGTCCTCCTGGGGGGTGAGTCCTTCGGCGAGGTCCGCGAAGGGCCTCGCGTTGACGCCGAAGAAACCGAACCGCGAGATGCCCGTGCCGCCGCGTTTGGGGGCCAAACGCACATGCCGCTCTTCAAAGTCTGCCCACCATCCAATATCGGTGGGGTTGTCTGGGCGGCGCCGCGCGTCGTCGCTGCGGTCGAGTTCCACAAGCTGGCGCGTCCCCTTCATGAAGCAGAACACGCAGTTCCCCGCGCCGGGTGGGACATCAAGGTCAAAATCACGCCGCTGCCAGAAACTGCGAACGTCTCCCTCGACGAACCCGGCCTCATGGAGCGGAAAGTACGGCCTCTCGCCGGGAGGCTGTGTCTTGACGCTGCACCTTGCCGTGGTAGCTCCCTCGGCAAAGAGTGAGCGGGACAGGACCCGTGTGACTCTACGGTCCTCGTCAGCACGGAGCCCGAGCAGTCTGACGTGTTGGGCAGCATCGCGTCCAAACATCGGCGCGGGGGCAGCACCCAAAGAGATCGCTCGGACCGGCGCTTCAGTGAAATCTTTCCAGTACTGCCGCCCTCTTGACGAAGGACGGGTGTTCAGGTACTCAGCGCGGCGGACAACCGATTCGCGCGGTGCAGTTCCGCTGGTCAGAGAGTATCGATCCGCAACCCTCTGAGGGCTGATCAGCTGAGGGGTGTGCCCCCCCCCCCCCCCGGACTTCATCTTCCGGCTCATACCAGTGATGGCCGGCGTGAGCAGGTCCATCGGTGCCACCGAGCCACTCACCGAGGAGAATGTGGGAGGGGTACAACTTGAGCTTCGCAGTGCAGGTGCGGCTGTGGACGTTGGGCAGCATTCCCTGCAGGCTCACCAGGTCCTCAAACAGTTCCCCGTTCGAACGGTAGCCATCGGCGTCGCTCTCGATGGGAACCGGCTTCACCAAGCGATAGTTGAGCTTGCGCCAGTATTCGCCCCGCCAGGCATCCTCAATGGTGGTGAACTCGAACCAGAAGAACGGGAGGCCGAAGTCTGCTTCGATACGACGCTTGCACTCGGCAGCGAACTCATAGGTGCCGGGATGTTCAGCAGATGTGTTGGCGAACAGGACCACATCTCCCCGACTCGCGTCGAGCAGACCCTCTTCGGCTGCCATGAACAACAGCGCAGCGCTGGACCGCCCGCCGGAGAAACTGAGGACATGAGGCAGCGTGGCGTGGGACGGATGCCGGTAGGTCAGCGGACCGAGGCGCTTTCGACAACGCCGGAGTTCAACAGGTCGCGCCGCTACGGACTCAGCAAACACAGCCGCAGAACTCGCCATGGTCTTAACCTCCCAGTACCAGATCAGTGGATCGCTTCGGCCCTGTTGTGCAGGACACGGTAACAGAGAGTACCCAGGCGGTGTGACATTCCACCTGAGGAAGCTCGGGCCACCTGAGGAAGCTCGGGGTCGCTTGCAGACATTCGAATCCTCAGAGCAGAGCGTTTCCAAAGCGCCCGAATCGCTTCGGAGACTCCGAGCTTGGGTTGTGCCGGTAGCGTGGGGGGGTGGACGACGTTGCTCTGCTCACTGCCGACGATGTGATGGGGCTGCTGCGCGGGGTGATCGACCCGGAGCTCGGCAGCGACATCGTCGAACTCGGGATGGCCCGCTCCGCCGACGTCTCGGCAAGCGGCATCATCACGTTGGAGATCGCGCTGACCACGAGCGGATGCCCGCTGCGAGGGCAGATCCAAAAGGACATCCGCAGCCGGCTGCTGTCACTTCCTGGAATCACCAACGTGAAGATCAACTGGGGTGAGCTGACACAGGAGCAGAAGTCCGAGGCGATGGCCAAGGCACGATTCAACGTGAGCCTGGACGCGCCCGACACAGCCATCCCGCCGACCACCAAGGTCATCATGGTCGCCTCGGGCAAGGGCGGCGTGGGCAAATCGTCGATCGCCACGAACCTTGCGGCCGCGCTGGCCGACACCGGTTACGCAGTCGGGGTGATGGACGCCGACATCTGGGGATTCTCGGTCCCCCGCATGCTCGGAGTCGACGGTGAACTGATAGCCCGCCAAGGCAAGATCACTCCCCTGGTCCGCGAAGTCGGCGAGGGCCGCCTCGAGATCGTGTCGATGGGTTTCCTGGTCGACCAGGAAGACTCTGCGCTGATGTGGCGGGGGCTGATGCTCGACCGTGCGGTACGGCACTTCTGCGAGGACGTCGCCTGGTCAGAAGACCTCGACTACCTGCTGATCGACATGCCGCCAGGGACCGGCGACGTGCAGATGGGCCTCGCGAAACTGCTGCCACGAGCCGAGATGCTGATCGTCACCACCCCGGCCGGCAACGCCCAGAAGGTCGCGGCGCGGGTTGCCGACATGGGTCGCAAGAACTACCTGCGGATCGTCGGCGTTATCGAGAACATGACCAGCTTCGTCGCTCCTGATGGAAGCGAACACAATCTGTTCGGAAGCGGAGGCGGGCAGCAGTTGGCCGACGATGTCGGAGTTCCGCTGCTCGGCTCGGTCCCGATCGAGGCCGAAGTGTCGATCGGCGGCGACCGCGGGTCGCCCGCAGTGCTCGGCTCCGGTGCCGCAGCCGAGGCGATGCGGGCAATCGCGCAAGCCATCGCCGAGGAGTACGTTCCACCCGTGGAGATGGCGGGATGCTCAGCCCGGATGCTCGAAGCGGCGATGGCAGCCCTCGACGAGATGGACGAACTCGAGACGAGTTCAGGCTGAACGGGCCGACCAGGCTGCGCTCAACGGTCAGTGCTGGCGGCGCGGATCATCGGGGTCGTCGGCATCGGCATCGGCAGCAGAGTTCGTGTCAGACACCGGGCCGAGTTCGATCGCTTCGCCAGCACTGTCGCCGTAGCGGGCTTCACCGGCGTCGGTGACGTCGGTCCCGCTCACGTCGGTCCACTGGCCGAAACGGATGCCCGACCCGCCGACGGTCCCGCCACGGGCCACACGACCGGCGAAACGGCCCTTGAGCACTTCACGCACGACCGCTCTGGTCGGGGGAAACAACAGCAACAGACCAACACCGGCGGTAAGGAACCCCGGGGTCAGGATCAGTGCCGCAGCGACCAGCAGCAGCACACCGTTGATCAACTCGTTGGTCGGGATCTGCCCTTTGTCGAGCGACAGTTGTGCCCTGCGCAGCACGCCGAGGCCCTCCCGCCTGACCAGCCAGGCACCGACCATGCTGGTCAGCACGATCAGGCCGATGGTGTTCCAGCCGCCGACCGATGCCGCGAACGCGAGAATGACATAACCCTCAACGACCAGTACCACCAGGAACAGAAGAAAGATGACGCCTATGATCCAGCCATCGTAGGAGCAATCCGAGCCGACGCGCGCCCGTTCTGGCGGTGCCACGGCGCGGTTTCCGACGCATGGCACCGCCAGAACGAATTAGGCTGAACGGGCCGTGACTGAACAAGATTCACGCCCCCCGTCGGTCGACCGGCTGGCCCGGTCGTTGCACGACACCGGATTGCCCCACCCGATGCTGGTGGAGGCCGCCCGGGCGGCGATCTCAGCCGGATCACCTGACGACGCACGCCGAATCGCCGACGACATGGCCAGACGAATGCTGCACCCGGTCATCAACGGCACCGGCACGCTGCTGCACACGAACCTCGGACGCGCCCCCATGGGCTGGGCGCAGACCGAGCACTACTCGAACCTTGAACTAGACCTGACCAGCGGTGAGCGCGGCTCGCGCATGGACACCGCGCCCGCACTGATCGCCCAAGTCTGCGGTGCCGAGGCCGCGATCACAGTCAACAACTGCGCCGCTGCAATCCTGCTCGCCCTGGCGAGCCTGGCCGAAGGCAGGGCAGTCATTGTCTCCCGAGGTGAACTGGTGGAGATCGGCGGTGGATTCAGGGTCCCGGACGTGATGGCGCGTTCAGGGGCCCGGCTCATCGAAGTCGGCACCACGAACCGTACGAGACTCGCCGATTTCAAACAGGCGGTCGACCAGCACGGCGAAGAGGCCGCTGTCGTGCTGCAGGTCCACCAGTCGAACTACAGGATCATCGGCTTCACCGAAGCCGTCCGGACCGCGGAGCTCGCCACGCTCGACCCGATTCTGGTCGCAGACATCGGCTCGGGGCTCATCGACAGTCGCTGCCCCTGGCTGTCGAGCGGGCCTCCGGGATGGCTCGACGACGAACCCGCCGCCCGCCAGACGCTCGCAGCCGGAGCGGACCTGGTCACGTTCTCCGGCGACAAGCTCTTCGGCGGGCCACAGGCGGGGATCATCGCCGGCCGAGCGGATCTGGTCGCCCAATGCGCCGCCCATCCCCTGGCCAGAGCCCTGCGGCCCGGAGCCCTGGTACTCGGAGCGCTGCAGGCCACCGCACTCGCCTACCTGAATCGTGACGGCCAAGCGATCCCGTTCTGGCGAATGGCGACCCTGGCCCACGACGCCCTGCGCTCCCGAGCCGAGAACCTCGGGGTCGGGACAGTGGTCGACGTTGCCTCCACACCGGGCGGGGGGACCCTGCCGGGAGTGGAGATCCCGTCGGCGGGAGTCGCGGTCGAGGGCGACCAGCGCAACCCGCTGCGCAATCGGCAACGCCCGATCATCGCCCGAGTGATCGAGGCGCGTACCGTCATCGACCTGCGCACCGTTCACCCAGACGACGACCCTGAGATAGCAGCCGCCCTCACCCCGGGCGCTGACCGATGACCCGCTCAACACCCACCGGGAACGCCGACTGATGACCCGCCCACCGATAACCGGGAACGCCGACCGATGACCGGCCCACCACGCACACGGGCCGCCGACCGATGACCCGCCCACCACACACACGCGGGGCCGACCCGGGGCCCGCCCACCCCGCACACGGGACGCCGACGGATGGCCCGGCCCCCCGACCGATGACCCGCCCACCACACACACGCGGCGCCGACCGATGACCCGCCCACCACGCACACGGGCCGCCGACTGATGACCCGCCCACCGATAACCGGGAACACCGACCGATGACCCGCCCACCACGCACACGGGGCGCCGACTGATGTCCGGCCCAGCACGCACTCGGGGCGCTGACTGATGCACGTTGTGGCGACGGCGGGCCATGTGGACCACGGCAAGTCCACGCTCGTCAAGGCCCTGACCGGGACCGACCCGGACCGGCTGTCAGAGGAGCAGGCACGGGGACTGACCATCGACCTGGGATTCGCTTCGACGCGGCTTCCATCCGGCCGGGGGGTGGCGTTCATTGACGTGCCCGGCCATGTCCGTTTCCTCAAGAACATGCTGGCGGGGGTGGGCAGCGTCGACGCCGCCGTATTCGTGGTTGCGGCGACTGAGGGTTGGAAACCGCAGTCCGAGGAACATCTGCGGATCTTGGAACTGCTGGGGATCAGGCACGGTCTCGTGGCGTTGACGAAGACCGGGCTGGCTGATGACGACCTGCGGGAGCTGGCCAGACTCGACGTGGAGGATCGTGTGGTGGGCACGTTCCTCGAAGCTGCCCGGATCGTTGAGGTGGACGCGATCGATCGGTCCGGCATCGCTGAGATCTCCGAGGCGCTCGACGAACTGCTCGACGGCACACCCACCGCGGCTGACCACAAGCGCCCCCGGCTCTGGATCGACCGGGTGTTCGCGGCGAAGGGATCGGGCACGGTCGTTACCGGGACGCTCGCCGGTGGCCGGGTGCGAGTCGGTGATGAGTTGACGGTTCTGCCCCAGCAGCGGACCGTGCGGATTCGTGCGTTGCAGAGCCTGCACGAGAACCGGACGAAGGTGGGGCCGGGGAACCGGGTCGCCCTGAACCTGTCCGGGATCAGCCACGACGAACTGGGCCGCGGCGATGTGCTCATCAACGCCGGGCAGTGGCATGTCACCCGCCGGGTGGACGGCCACCTGCAGGTCCTCGGTGCCATCGACCACCCGCTGACCCGGCGCGGCGCGCACATGGCCTATCTGGGCGCCGGGGAGTTCCCGGTGCGGGTCCGGGTGCTCGGCCCCGCCGAGATCCAACCCGGCGAGAGCGGTGCGGTGCGCCTTCACCTCCCCGTCGGTCTGCCGCTGCTGCCCGGCGACCGTTTCATCCTTCGCGAATCGGGGCGGGGCGAGACGCTCGGTGGTGGTGAGATCCTTGATGTAGACCCGATAGTTGCCGCCGCGAAGGCCCGACCTGACCGCCGTGTCGAGCGGGTCATCGCCGAGCGGGGCCGAGTTGACATCGAGGAACTCTTTCGCCTCACCGGTGAGCGTCGTAGTGCCGATGTGGGGAACTGGGCGGTTGACCCGGCTGTGTTGGAGGCCAGTCGGGCCGAGCTCGAGGAGGCGATCGCTGCCTCCGGGTCTCTGGGGCTCGACATCGCGACGCTAGACGACTTCGGTCGTGCGCTGCTCGAGACTGTCGATGGCGTCGTGGTGGACCACGGGCATGTGCGAGCGGTCGACGCCGTCGATACCCTGACCGGGCACACCTATATCGATGCCCTCAAGGCGGCACCGTTCGCCCCTCCGGATCCTTCGGGCATTGATCGCGCCGAGCTGCGGGAGTTGGTTCGCCGCGGTGACGTGATCGAGGAGAAGGGGGTCTATTTCGCGGCGAGCGCCGTTGCGGCCGCCGCTCAAGTCGTGGCCGAACTGCTCAGCAGCAAACCGGACGGGGTGACCGTTGCTGAGGTCCGCGACGGGTGGGCCACCAGCCGCAAGTTCGCAATCCCGTTGCTGTCCTATCTCGACAACCACGGGATCACCAGACGCAGAGGTGACCTGCGGATCGGCGGTCCCCGCCTGCCGCCTGTTGAGGCGCCTGTTGAGGCGCCTGTTGAGGCGCCTGATCAGACCGTCAGGAGTTGACGGCGCTCACTTTCGCTGAGGCCGCCCCAGATACCGTGCTGTTCGCGGATGGACAGGGCGTGAGCCAAGCATTCGTCTCGAACCGTGCAAGTCTCGCAAATCGCTTTGGCATGCCTTTCCCGGGCCCGCTTCTCATCTCGTCGTTCTGGCGACGCCGGAGGGAAAAAAATCGCTGACTGAGGTCCACGGCAAGCCGCGCGAAGCTTCCAGTCAATGGGATCACTCTGCTTGAGCATCAACTCCTCCGTTTCATTGCTCTGTTGGCTTATCAGACACAGACGCATCCAAGCAAACGCTCTGCGCGCGAACAACTGGAAATTTACCACTCTTTGAAGGATTCTGGCCTATGGGAGGGGTCAGCGGCGCATCTCGCGGTAGTCGCGAGCGCCACCGGTCTCGGGTTCGATCTCCAAGTAGAGCCCCTCGATGGCAACGATGCGGACCCGCTCACCTGCCGAGATCGGAGTTGTGCGATTCACCCGGGCCCGCCAGGGGGCACCGTCAACATTGACTACGCCCTCCTTGGACATGTCCTCGCTAGCCACCGCAAGCTTCCCCACCATCCACTCACGGCCGATCGTCGGAGTGCCGAAACGGGTGCGGATCATCGACGGCATGCCCGAGATCATCGAGAGCGCCACACCGACGATCCCCACCAGCAGGGTTATCCACGAGATTGCCATCCCGTTGTAAAGGAACAGCGATCCGATGATAAGGCAGACCGTCGCGATCCACGACCAGAGACGCGGCACTCCCACCTGAACATCGATGGCGTAACCCAGCATGGCCACAACCAACAGAGCAATCGCCCAGTTCCGAGCCGGCAGGGCATCGAAGCCGTAACAGCCGAGGATGAAACAGCCAGCACCGATCACTCCGGCAATCCCGACACCGGCGGTGTACAACTCGAAGATCAGCAGTGCGGCACCGATCAGGAACAGCAAGTAGGCCATCGCGGGGCTCGCCAAGCCATGCAGCCAGCCGTCGATCAGGGGCAGCTTGAAGAACCGGACCGAAGAGACCGGCACCCGCACAGACGTGCCGTCGACGGTCTCGACCGTGCTGCCGAACCCAGGCAGGTCCAGCACGAAGAACACGAGAGTCGGCGAATCACGAGTGGCGAGGCCCTGTTCAATTACGCTCTCCTCGTCGACGGTTCCCTCCTCCAAGAACTCAGCGGCATTGCGGAACTGGTCGGACAGAAGCTCCGGGAAGATCAGTTCGCCGGTCTCTCCGAGCCGAGCCCCTACCGCGACCGACAACTCCTGGGCCACCCCAACCAACTGCGCCGCTCCACCGAGTGCCGACGCTCCCGACGGACCGACCCAGGCATACACCGGTACACCTGAGTCGATGATCGTCCGTGCCACCTCGCGGAGCCGTTCGTCGCTCACCACATGCCCGCGACTGTTGACTTGGAGGACGACACCACCGGACCCTCGACCCGCTGCGGTGATGACGGAATCCTCGATGAAATCCGCAACGATCTCGTCGATCAACCCTGAAATCGCAACCACATCAAAGGTAAGGTTCTCGTCGGCCGCCGCGGTTGCGCCGCTGTTGCCGGAGCCCTGTTGTGCATCGGCGGGCAGGAACCAGCCGAGCAGCGATATCGCAATCAACGCGGCGCCAGACGATAGCGTGACCCCGCGGCACAGGTTCTGCCGTGACCGCCGTGTCAGACGCTTCGAGGGGGGGAATGGATCCCGGTCAATTCTTCGCATCGTCGCGGATCCTGATCGTGGCGGGAAAGGGAGGTGTGGGCAAGACCACCGCCTCGGCCACCTTGGCCTTGGCAGCGGCCCGAACCGGACTGACCGTGTTGGTTGTGGAGGTGGCCGGCCGGCTGGACTCGGGACCGATGTTCGGTGCCGATCCACAAGGTTACGACGAGCAGACCGTTTGCCGCGTCGCAAGCGCCGGTACGGTCCGCTGCCGTTGCATCACTCCCGACGCAGCGCTGCTCGACTGGCTGAGCAGCCACGGTTTCACACGGATCGTGCGGCGTATGTCGCGCTCCGGACTGCTGGAGATCGTCGCCACGGCAACGCCCGGCGTCAAGGAACTGCTGGTGCTGGGAAAGCTCAAGCACCTCGAGCAGAGTCGAGTGGCCGACCTGATAATCGTCGACGCCCCGGCGGCAGGCCACGCGCTCAATTTCTTGAGGGCGCCGCTGGCGGTGCGCAACACGGCACGCACCGGGGTGCTGAGACGGCAGGCAACCGAAGTGCTCGAAATGTTGACAGACAGCGAACGGTGCCGAGCCCTGCTTGTGACCATCGCCGAGGAGACCCCGATCAAGGAGTTGGTCGAGACCGCGTTCGCGGTGGAGGACGAGGTCGGGCTCGCCCTCGGACCCGTCGTCGTCAACAGCGCGCTTGGCGCGATCGACACGCTCGAAGGGGGCGACGGGGGCCTTGACCGTGACCAGTTGGATGTTGCAGCGTTGGCGAACGAACTCACCCCGCAGGAGCTTGACGACCTCGTCACGGCTGCGAACTTCCGGCGTGACCGCATGGCGCTGCAGGTCGACCAGCTCGACTCGTTGGCGCAGCAACTGCCTCTGGCGCAGATTCGTCTGCCGCATCTGTTCACCACATCGATCGGTCTCGCCGAACTGAATACGCTCGCCGATGCCGCCGACAGTTCCATCGAAGAGATCTCCGTGTTGGGTGACTGAAATGCGGACCCGCTGATGACAACTAGCAACCCAACGAACGGCGACCCGACGAACAGCGGCGACCTGTTGTGCGTCTGACTTCGCGCGACAGATTCTGGGTTTTTCTACGCTACATCGGGCAGGGTTGGTGGTCTTAGAAAAGGAGGCTGCGTCCGATGGGTTCTCAGCAAAGAAGTTACAAGAAGTTTTTGACTGCGGAGCAGAAGTACGATTTGTGGGTACGGATGCTTGCCGGGCAGATCACCCAGGCCGAGGCGGCTGTCGAGGCTGGTGTGGACCGGTCGGTGATCGCCCGGCTGCGAG
>JAHQYN010000106.1 GCA_024421085.1 Acidimicrobiia bacterium | reverse complement strand
TGCCTACCAGTCGGAAGTGGCCCACCCAGAACGTTCTCGCAATTCCAAGAAAGAAGACTGACCGAAACCGGTGAACTGTCTGGCAAATCGGGTAAGCCCACAGGTAAGCGTAGTTCAGCAAGGTGCTCTGACCTGCATCGATTTGTCGGGCTGAGAGGATTTGAACCTCCGACCTTCGGTCCCCCAGACCGACGCGCTAACCAAACTGCGCCACAGCCCGCGACTCAGTGACCATACCGGCCTCCGTCGGCCGTCGCACCTGCTCAGTAGATGCCGGGAATGATCCGGTACTTGTCCCGGGCCTTGTACTCCGCCCACTTCTCGGCACCGTACTTCTCCTCGCAGTGCTTGTCGTCGTCGAGTTGATGGTAGGTGAACAGCGAGACGATGCAGGCGAAGTAGGTCCACGCCCACAGATTCGTGAAGTGGCCGAACACCAAAGCGACCGACAAGCAGAAGAACCCCTCGCCCATGTAGTTGAAGTGGCGGGCCGGACCCCAAAAGCCGTTGCAGAGAATCTTGCGGTCACCCGCCTCGATGTACTGAGGCTCCAAGAACCCCAGGTGCTTGCGTTCGGGCCAGCGCTTGAACGTGTACTTCCGCATGCTCGACGAAGAGTTCGCGACACGATCCCGGGATTCGAAAATCAACACTTCCGCCGCTACGCGAGAAGGCATCGCAGCCGCGGTCAAACGAACACTGACCGAAACCGACCGTGCGGCTTATCTGTGGGGTTCGCCACGGCGACGCTGGCCGTTTGTATGGTCGCGTAACCACCTGGGTACGCTCAACGGGAGGAGGTTCCATGGCGACTGCGGAGCAACTCAAGGCGCTTGTCCGCAGCCACGCATCGGGGGACATGAACCAGTTCTACTCCGTGGCGCTGCAGGTGGCCGCGCGGGCAGCGCGAAGTGGACACAACAAGTTGGCCCATGATTTGCGCGACTTGGTTGACGAGGCGAAAGCAAAGTCGGTGACCTCTCGGGCTCGGTCGCTTCGGCCAGTCCCGGTGACCCAACCGCGCGGCGAACTCGCGGGACTCTTGGCGGTTAGCTACCCTCACGAACGGTTGTCGGACCTGGCCGTCGAGGCGGAAGTGCTGCAACGGGTCGAACGAGCGCTGGCCGAACAGCGCCAAGCCGACCGCCTCCGTGAGCATGGCTATCACCCCCAGCATCGCCTTCTGTTGATCGGCGCTCCCGGCACGGGAAAGACGATGACCAGCCGCGTGCTCGCTGGCGAGCTTCGCCTCCCGCTCTTCATGATCCGTCTCGAAGTGCTGATCACGAAGTTCATGGGCGACACCGCAGCGAAACTCAGGTTGATCTTTGACGCTGTGGAAGAAACCCGCGGCGTGTATCTCTTCGACGAGGTGGACGCGCTTGCGGGTGACCGGTCCGCTGCGAACGATGTCGGTGAGGTCCGCAGGGTACTCAACTCCTTTCTGCAGTTCTTGGATTCGCACGGCTCCCGAAGCGTGATTGTCGCAACCTCCAATCATCCACAGATCCTCGATCGAGCGATGTTCAGACGGTTCGACTCCGTCATCGAATACCCGTTGCCATCCCAACAGATCGCACGCGAAGTCATGCGTCACCGACTTGCTGCGGTCAATATCACCGAACTCTGTTGGGCCGATGTCGATCAAGCGGCAGAAGGCCTGAGCCACGCCGATCTGACCCTCGCATGTGAACAAGCCGCGAAAGACACGATTCTGTCAGAGAAGGACCGTGTTACCACGGCGATGTTGAAAGCGGCTCTTCGGGAGCGGCAACACGTTTCCGGTGGCGGCTGATCGTCACCCCGGATTCCAATGGCTCCCCGCGACCGCACATCATCGTCACCCGGCAACCAGAGACGAACCCGTACACATCGTAAGACTCAGGGTCACGCTCTCTTACTTCATTGAGCCTTACCCCGCTCGCCGTGGGTGGCGTCACCGCTACCGCTACGCTTCGCACGGGCTTCGCTTTGAGCTGAAACGACCCGACGAGACGAACGACGAATTTCAGAAACGCTTGAACCGGCGTGCGCTTGACGAAGAGGAAGGTCGCCCTGCCAGCGGAGACTCGGGCGGCTGGAGACTTGGAAGTCAGACGCGGAGCCGCGGCTCACTCCACGCCGACTTCTGGGACGGCACCGCCGTCGATCTTGCTTCTCGAGGCCGTATCGCCGTCTTCCCCGTCACGGGATGGTGGAAGGAACAACCGAAACGCGACAGGAGCGAGTTCGGAGTGCGATACGGGCTCGTGATCTCCATCAGACACCGGTCGAGACAGCCGACCTGTGGACACCGGTTGCTGCTCAGGTTAGGACCCCGACAATGGTCGAGACGTAGCTTCGCAGGCGGCTAAATGTTCGTATGCACCTCGGAGCCTGTGCAAAACCCAGGGTGAATCACCGGCTTAGCAGGGACCGATACTGTCTTTGCTTTGGCTCCGTCGTTCACCCAATCCTCACGAAGTCTGCGCCGTGCAGCAACCCTCGCTGCTGCACGGCGCAGTGCCATGGGCATACCTTCCGATACGACATCCACATCGAGGGTCACGCGGTCGGGCACACGAAGCGCAACGGCTGCACCGCCGACAATGACGATACGGCACTTCCCACTGAGGCCTTCAAGAGTAGTTCGTCGTCCAGTTCGGCAAACAAGTCAAGCAGTTTCTGGCCATCGAACTCGCTGACCTCGCGGTCTCCTGTGCCCATAGTTGGGTGTCCCTTGTCAGTAACGGAAGCCATGCACCGTGATGTTCTCGATCATCGACTGATCGAACCACACCCGGTGGTACGCGCAAGCCTCAGGGGCGTCGGTCAACACTTCGCGTGCGTACAGAGAGCCCGGGTCTAGGGAGGCGGGAACACCAATCGGTCGCCGGCTGCGATGCTTCCACACCCAGCCAGGAACGGCGACACCGTCACGGTCACACAGAGCGTGAACAACGGCGGCGATCCGGCACAGGTCGTGGCGGCGAGCCGTGAAACAGTGCCACCAACGGTACCTGCGCGGAGCTGCGCTCACCATCGCGGCGCGTTGGGAATGGTCGGTTAGCGCCCACTGCTTGCAGAACTCACGAAGTTCAACGACACGACCACGGTTGTCGTCGTTGGCCATCCAGCGAGGGATCTGATCGGCGGAGAGAGTGGGAACAAACATTGGCATCATCGGTGGTTGTGTGGAGGCAAGACAATGGTAACAGGCACCCCCAGTCAATTCTCGCGAGTTGTGGCCGATGCTGTCCGCATGCGACGCTGACTCGTTTCTTTCGTTCAGCATCCCCCGCGACCGGGGCTGGAACGACGAGTTCAGCGAGGCTTACGACTGGTCGCCTCCAGAATCGGGGTGTTCTGTCACCGATTCTGAGGGAGGTGATTCACCGCGCCGGTTCACAAGGTTCCGATGTCTCGCGACATCACTTTGTCGGGCTGAGAGGATTTGAACCTCCGACCTTCGGTCCCCCAGACCGACGCGCTAACCAAGCTGCGCCACAGCCCGCGACTCAGTGACCATACCGGCAAGCGCCGGCCGTCGCACCTGCTCAGTAGATACCGGGGATGATCCGGTACTTGACCCGGGCCTTGTACTCCGCCCACTTCTCGGCACCGTACTTCTCCTCGCAGTGCTTGTCGTCGTCGAGCTGACGGTAGGTGAACAGCGAGACGATGCAGGCGAAGTAGGTCCACGCCCACAGATTGGTGAAGTGGCCGAACACCAAAGCGACCGACAAGCAAAAGAACCCCTCGCCCATGTAGTTGAAGTGGCGGGCCGGACCCCAAAAGCCGTTGCAGAGAATCTTGCGGTCACCGGCCTCAATGTACTCAGGCTCCAAGAACCCCAGGAACTTGCGCTCAGGCCAGCGCTTGAACGTGTACTTCTGCATGTTGGCGCCACGCGAGATGCACCACCCGAAGAAAAACATCGCCGGAGCGCCGATCAGCCACACCCACCGCCCGAAACCCTCAAATCCCGGGTCGGGGTGAACAGCCATGCCCCACAATGGCATGATATAAAGCCAGCCGTAAACAATCAGGCCACCCCAGAACAGCTTGAAACCGACGTTCTCGTGGATCAGGTCGTAGGTGTAGAGCTGCACCCGCTCAAAGACGAAGTAGTCCAGCACATAGAAGGTGAAGAACCCGGCATACAGGTAGACGCCGGGATTGGCGTCGTCGGGGAACTCCCGATAGTGCCACACCGCGCCCGACAGGCAGTTCAGCGAGAGCATCGTCCCGCCCACGACATAGAAGTACATCTTCACGTCGAACCGCCCGTTGAAGAACTGGATCTCCTGGGCGCGCCCGAACCACCACGCCAGGAACCGGTTCTTGACCTTGCCCTCCGGATAGCTGAACACCCCGATCGTGGTCATGATGATCGTCAGGACCGTCCCGCCCGCGACCGCATACACCGACGACCGATAGAACCAGTCACGCGGCAAACCCCCGATCTCGAAAGCCCAGACCGCGATCGCCACCGCGAACACCAGGATGCCGTTCAGCCGGTACGAGCGCGGCTCACCGGTCTCAGCGTCGACGACATAGCCCGTGACCTTCCGACCAGGCAGGATGAGCTGCACCACGAAGAACGCGATGAACACGAACAACGGGGTGAGGAACCCCCACACCGCCTCCGATGCTGACAACTCGAATAGATGTTCGATTCCAAGCCACTCGGCCATAAGCAAATCCCCCCTCTGTGGTCGCTGCCGTCATTATGGCACAACCGCGACCGAGCGCCCGCGAACCCGATCTGACCCGTCCGATCCCGACCACACCGCACACGGCAACCGACTGTGTGCTCCCAACCCACACAGAGCCACGAGCACTTGACGGGAGAGGTGCCAAGAAACACACTCTGTGGATGGAAGCCATCGCGATACTCGTCGGTTTGATTGTGCTGATCGCCGGAGCAGTCATCTCCGCGCGCCGATCCCGCGGCGCTCCGTAAACCCGAAACACGCCATCAAATCCCCAGCGAGGGGACCCTGGTGCTATCAGTATTGGTAGCATAAGGTGATGGCGAATACGCGCACCACGTTCACCCTTGACAAAGGGCTCGCTGAGCAGGCCCGGAAGATGCAGATCAACAGTTCCGCCGCCGCTCGAGACGGTTTTGCTACCGCGGTCAGACGCACACTGGCCGATGCCGACCGGGCAGCCTACCTGCGGCATCCCGAGGAACCCAACGACTTCTGGGATCAGGCCCAGGCCCGGGCATGGGGTGACGCGGACGATCGCTGACCTACGCCCTCGGCTGCTGAACGAAAAAGCCCCGCCAATGCACCAACGACGAGCGATGGTGGACGGCGGGGAGGATTGACCCCATGTATGGCGCACCACGCGTCTGAACACAACCAAAGGTGCGGTCAGAAGAGCAGCAGCAGGCCGTCGATAGCGCGCCAAGCCAGGTAGACGGTTGCGGCGATCAGGCCCAGCCAGAAGTGCCAGGGGGGGCGGTAGACATGGGGGGCGTGGTCGACGCCGGGGGTGGGCTCGACAGGCTCGCCGCAGGCGGGGGGGGGGCGGGGCGGCGGGACCCAGGGCGGGGGGCAGGTGCCGGCCGCCGTCAACGAGGTCGGCGTCCAGTTCTTCTCGCACGGCGCGCACCACGGCATCGGATCGAGACTACGTCCGGCCCGAGGTCGTCAGTCGCGGCGGATCGCCATGACCGCCGTGTCGTCGTCGATGATCCCGCCGGCGTGGTCCTTGGCCGCGTCGAGCAGGGCCTTGCACAGCACGTCGGGCGGGGCGTTCAGTTCACGTTCCGCGGTCTTGATGATGCGGTCCTCGCCGAACAGCGCACCACCCGCACGGGCCTCGGCCAGGCCGTCGGTGTACATGACGATCATGTCGCCGCTCTCCATCGGAATCTCCCGGGAGAAATAGGTTGCGTTGGGGTCGAGCATCAACAGCGGGCCGGTGGAGCGCAGCGGCTTCACCCCGTCCTCCTGGAACAAGAACACCGCCGGGTGCCCCGCAGACGCACAACGCAAAGTCCCCGCCTCGGTGTCGAACACGACCACCGCAGCCGAGATGAACTCCTCGTGGCGGTCACCCGACGCGAGCTGCTCGTTGAGCTCCTCGAAGGCCTGCGCCGGGTCACGAAACTGCCGCAGGAACACCCTCAACAGATACTTCGCCTGGAACGCAGTGATCGAAGACTCGATGCCGTGCCCGGCCACATCGCCAATGACCGCCGCAACCCGAGTGGGACCAACGCGATGCACGTCGAAGAAGTCACCCGCCATGAGCCCCGAACCGGCCTGATAGACACGGCCGATCTCGAAACCAGCGAAGTCCGGCACCTGCTCGGGAGCGAGACGGGCCGCCCAAGCCTTGGGCGCCAACTGCTCCTGCTCAAGAGCCTCACTGGCACGGCGCTCGATGTCGTAGCGGTTGCGTGCCATCCGAGCCTCACGAGCCAGCGTGCGCGACCACCACAGAGAGGCCCCGGCCGGGAAGATCAGCAGACCGAACAGTGCCGAGGTCACGTTCGCTCCGTCGAACACCGCCACCACCGCCGCCGCAGGAACGATCAGCGCATAGATCGCCGAGGTGTGGGCCTCCTTGCGGTACGCCGCGAAGGCCAGAGAGTGCCCTTCCCGATCATCCGCGCCGTCAGCCTCGATCAGGTGCGCCAGACGCAACCGCCTGCGAGCCGACCGGGCATACACGACAGACGTCGCCAAGCTGACAACGGCAAGAACTCCGAGAATGATGGTTGTCATCGTGGCTCCGATTGCGTTGAGCCGGTTCCCCTCCAGGAACTCGCCTTAGCGGCAGACCAGCACAACTATACCCCGGCGAATCCGCCCAACACGACGATGTCAGTCGCTGCGGCGACGAACGCGCAGCTTGATCGGGGTCGCGCCCAGCCCAAACTCCTCCCGCAGACGACGCTCAATGTAACGCATATAGGTCCTCGGAAGCTCCCGATTGACGAACAGCACGAACGTCGGCGGATCGGTCGCGCCCTGCGTGGCGTACAGCACCCGGGCACCGCGGGGAGCGGGTTGTGCGGCCTGCGCCGAACGGATCACCTTGTTGACATCGCGGGTCGGGATCCTGGTGCGGTACTCGACGACCGCGCTCTGGATCGCTGGCCACAGACGATTCACCCCCTTGCCTGACAGGGCGCTGACGCGCAGCACCGGCGACTCGCCCAGGAAGCCGAGCTTGCGCTCCACATCCTCGGCGATCCTGGTGCGCTTGGCAGTGCCGAGCAGGTCCCATTTATTGAGCAGGATCACGATCGGGCAGCCCGCTCCGTCGACCCGCTCGGCGAGGCGCTGGTCCTGGTGGGTGACCCCGACGGTGGCATCGACCACCAGCAGCGCCACGTCGGAGCTGTCGACCGCCTTGAGTGCCCGTATCAACGAGTAGTACTCGGTGTCCTCGGCGATCCGAGCCTTGCGCCGCATGCCGGCGGTGTCGATGAACCGGATCGGGCCGTGGTCGGTCTCCACGACCGTGTCGATGGCATCGCGGGTCGTGCCGGGCCGGTCATGCACTATCGCACGCTCCTCGCCGATAAGCCGGTTGAACAGCGTCGACTTGCCCACGTTGGGCCGCCCCACCACCGCCACCGCGAACATGTTGGGATCATCGCCCTCAGGGGGTGAGGGCGTGTCGCTCGGGTCGTCGGGCAGCAGGCGGACCACCTCGTCCAACAGGTCGCCGGTTCCTCGACCGTGCAGAGCGCTGACCGGGAACGGGTCGCCGAGACCCAGCCCCATCATCTCCCAGATCGAGTGCTCGTGGGCGGCATCGTCGACCTTGTTGGCCACCACCAAGACCGGCACCTTGGAACGCCTCAACCGGTCGACCACCAGCTGGTCTTCGTGGGTGACGCCGACCGTTGAATCGAGCACCAGCAGCACGACGTCGCTCTGCGCCATCGCCGTCTCAGACTGCCTGGTGACCTTGTCGTCGAGCGCATCACCATCCGCGATCCAGCCGCCGGTGTCGAGCAGCGAGAAATGGTGTCCGAGCCATTCCGCTTCCACGACCTTACGGTCCCGGGTGACTCCCGGACGTGGCTCGACGATCGCCTCGCGGCGGCCGATTATGCGGTTGACCAGGGTCGACTTGCCCACATTCGGACGGCCCACGACAGCAACAACAGGCAGGCTCATGCCCCGACCTCGTCCACCACGAGCCGAACCCGGCGTCCAACGAGGCGATCAACAGGCAGGCTCATGCCCCGACCTCGATTGCTTCGGGGGCCGTCTGCAGGGTCACCTGGGGCGGGGGGACGCCCAGGTCCAGAGCCCGGCGCAGCGCCGCACCGTCGGTCGGGACCACTTCGACGGGCCTGGGCAGATCCGCAGGCGCCGTGCCGTCGAGGAACACCCCGCGGCTGAGGCACACGTCGGGCAACAGATAGCGGTGACCTTCAGGCTCGCGGGCCAGCACCCTCGCCAGGTCCTCCCCCACCATCAGTCCCGTCACGCCGATGTTGCCGCCGAAGTACTCGTTGGGCACCTCAATGACCCGCACGTCGGAGCGGCCCAGCGATTTCGTGAGCGACTCGATCACAGGCGCCGACATCGTCCCCGTGAGCACTCCGACCGGAGCACTCCTAGACACTCCGAGCGACACCCTCGTCGCCCGCGAAGCGTCGCCCGACCCCTTCGACCCACCAGAACCGCCGGAGGCGAGAGGGCCACTGGGCGCACCGGACACACCGGGCGGGGGTTCGGCGACGGAGTCGGCGGGGGAGCCCGAGCGGGGGGCGCGGTAGCCGTCGGCTGGTGCCCCGTCGACCCAGGCGAAGAAACCGGCTCTGGGGCGGGTCGGCTGCTCGGTCCGGGCGAGGAACTCCGACTCGAGGGTGCGGACCATGCCGATCCCGTCTTCATGCATCGGGAAACCCTCGTAGCTGTCGACCTCGGGAAACGGCCTGCGGGCCATCAGATAATATTCGTCAGCGGCGAAAACCAGCCGACGGCCGACCGCGCTCAGAAACACCTCCTGCCAGTCGCCGACAATATCGACGACCCGATGCGCCTCAGCGAGCGTGTGCGGCCTCATCCTGGCCTGCTTGTTGAAACGTGAGACCCCCAGGGGCACCACACAGACCGTCGCCAACTCCGAGAAGCGTTCGAGCACGCCCGCCAGGGTGTCCTCCAGCACGTCTGCATCGTTGACACCGGGACACACCACGACCTGGCCGTGCACCTCGATCCCCTGGTCCAGCAGCGCCCGCAACCAGCGCAGCGACACCGCCCCCCGCCGGTTGCGCAGAATGTCGGCACGAATCTGCGGGTCAGTGGCATGGATCGAGACGTTGAGCGGCGACAGACGCTCGGTGATCACACGCTCCATGTCCAGTTCAGAGAAACGGGTCAAGGTGGTGAAGTTCCCGTAGAGGAACGAGAGCCTGTAGTCGTCGTCCTTCAGGTACAGCGACCGCCGCATGCCGCGGGGCAGTTGATGGATGAAGCAGAACTCACAGTGGTTGTCGCAGGTCTGCACCTTGTCGAACACCGCCGCATGCACCTCAGCACCGAGCGGCTCGCCGTGGCGCTTCGACACCACCAGATTGAGGCGCTGCGTCTCATGGGACCCGTCATGGGGCGCTCCCCGCTGCACCAGCAGAGGGACCACCGGATCGTCGGTGAGTATCTGCCAGCGAATCACGTCGCGAGGGACCTCACCGTCGATCATCAAGATCTCGTCGCCCACCATGAGCCCGGCCTGCTCCGCCGGAGACCCCGGTTCCAAGGCGACCACACGCGGCGACGACATCGCGACAAGGCTACCGCTCCCGCCGATCAGAGAGCCGATCAGCGAGTCGAGCAGACTCCCCGTTGCAATGTGATAGCTTTCATGTATTGTCGTTGTTCATGGCAGGCATCACAGTCACTCGCAGGAACGGAAACCTTCTGGCCTGCAAATCGGCGAGGCCGGAGAAGTCAGAGCGGATACGACACGAGGCGCAACTGCTCGAGCGCCTCCAGCACCCTGGAATCGTCCAGTTCGTCGAGTTCGTCGAAGGGCCGGAGGTGGAGCTCTACCTGGGTTTCGTGGGTCCCGACTCGTGGGCGACCCAGCCGCCCGCAACCTCGGCCGAGTCGATCGAGGCGCTCGCCTCAGCGGCAGCGACGGTCGCTGACCTTCACAGGCTCGGGACCGTGCATGGGGCGCTGTGCCCCGAGCATGTGCTCGTCGCGCCCGACAAGCGTCCGGTCCTGTGCGGGATGGCCGACGCCACGACCTCAACTGAGACTGGGCGCGCAGGCGACCTCGCCGGGTTCGCCTCGCTGATCGATCATCTCGCCGCGGCCTGCGAGGAGAAGGAACGTCGCCAACTCGATGCTCTGGCCCGGCGCGCCGAGCGGGGTTCGGTGACGGCCGACGACGTCACCGCAGAGTTGGACCGGCTCCACGGCGGTCCCCGCAAACGCTCCACGCGGCGCTCGCTGCCGACAATTTCCCGACCGTCGAGACGGGCCTCGGCCGCAGCCGCCGCGGTGCTCGCGGTCGCGGTGCTGGGCTGGTCGATACTCAAACCGGGGGGCTCAGGCTCCGGCACTCCACAGCTCAGCACGCTCCCGTCCGACTCCGAGCTGGCCGACGCAGGACCGACCGGTGCGGGGCAAGACAACACAGGCCCGGTCGGTGCAGGACCCAGCGATTCGGGAACAACCGGCGCAGGAACAACCGGCGCAGGAACAACCGGCGCAGGAACAACCGGCGCAGGAACAACCGGCGCAGGAACAACCGGCGCAGGAACAACCGGCGCAGGAACAACCGGCGCAGGAACAA
>JAHQYN010000105.1 GCA_024421085.1 Acidimicrobiia bacterium | reverse complement strand
GACCTGTTCGATTTCGCGGTTCTGGACCCGGCATGCGGCAGCGCTCATTTTCTGGTGCAGGTCACCGAGGAACTCGCCGATCAGACGGTCGCCTTTCTGGCTACTCACCCGCTTCCAGTGGTGCGCGAGGCGCTCGATAGGCTCCGCGAGAGCACCCAGATGGGGGCGGCCGTAACCGACGTGGCCTTGTTGCGAAGGCTGGTGCTCAAGCACTGCGTGTTCGGCGTGGATCGCAGCCCCATGGGAGCAGAGATCGCCACCCTGTCGCTCTGGTTGGCATCGTTCGTCCCCGGGCTGTCGTTGGCCTACCTAGACCGCAATGTGGTGGTGGGCAACTCACTGATCGGGGTGGCTGCTGCCGAGACTGTGATCCAGGAGGACACTCTCCAAGCTGAAGCCCTGCAGACCGCCGTCTCCGAGGCAGCCCAGGCGGCGGCTAGGTTGGCCGCTATCGACGACCTCAACCCGACCGAGGTGAGCGCCAGCAGGGCCGCCGATCTTGAGGCTCAACAGGCTACTGAGGGCCTGCAAAGGCTCTTCGACCTGTGGACTGCGGAGGGATTCGGGGTTCCCGGGGCCCGTGTCAATGCGGAAACCCATGGCCCGGAGGTGATTTCCGGCACCAACGGCCGCAACGGGCGAACGCTGGTTGAGGCCGCAGCAGAACTTGGTCGCACCCACCGCTTCCTGCACTGGCCGCTCCAATTTCCAGGGGTGTTTAGCCGGGACCGCCCCGGCTTCGACGTGGTGGTGGGCAATCCCCCTTGGGAGGAGGTCGTGGTCGAGGAGTTGTCCCACTACGGTCTGCACTTTCCCGGTCTCCACGGCATGTCGGCGAGCGAACGCGGCACGGCGATAGCCGAACTCCAGAGCGAGCGTCCCGAGTTGGTCGCACAGTTTGAGGCCGAGCAGCACAGAGTTTCAGCCGAGCGGATGGCGCTGGCCTCCGGGGAATACGAGTCCACCAGAGGCGACCCCGACCTGTACAAGTACTTCTGTCAGCGCTATCGGACCCTGGTGCGCGCCAACGGCTCGATTGGCGTGGTGTTGCCTCGGGCAGCATTCGTCAATAAGGGTTCCGAGGGATTCCGTGAGTGGCTCTTTGCAACCATCTCGGCTCGGCGGATCGACTTCTTGATAAATAAACGGCTGTGGATGTTTGACACCCACCCGCAATACGGAGTCGCGCTGATTTCAGCCGAGAAATGCCCCCCAGACGATACTCACAAAGTGGAACTCGCAGCGACGGCCGATTCCGAGGAGTCGTGGGCTCAGCAGTCGGGATCGCCCGGAATCTTGCTCGATAGCGACCTGTTCGGCGCTGGTTGGATGACCCCTCGGCTCCGTTCGCAGGACGAGGCCGACCTTCTGGTCAAACTCCTGGATGGATCACCGTTCCCGCTCGGTGCCGGTGTCGCGCAAGGGTCCGCTGGTACACAAGCGTCCGCAGGGCATTACCCGAGTCGCCTTGGCCTGGCAGTTGACCGTCGATGACCTCCAGATCATGTTCGATGATTTCACCGCCGACGCGGTGCCCTCGGTTTACCGGGATGCCTTGACCGACCGCCTCCGCGAGCTGACTTGATGCCCGGTCGCCCGCATTTGATCGACAATTTGAGCGACGGCAACCGGCACGCCGACGCTCTCTCCTATCTGCTCGACGACTTTGCAGTACACCACGAATTGTCCATAGCCACTGGCTATGTGAACCTTGCGGGCCTCCATCACACAGCAACCGCGGTAGCCGACGAGCGCGCTGTCCGCGTTCTGCTGGGAGTTGCCCCAGCGCCCGGTATGGGTGCCCAAGTTCCGATCTCTCACTTCGAACTGGCCCTGGAGGGATTGCGCACCGACCGCGACCTAGCCAGGTTCCCGCCGAGCCGGTCGGCGGCCAAACTGCTGGACCTCGACGAATGGCTGGCGCGGCCCGAAGTGCAGGTGCGGCGCTACACCGACCGGTTCCTCCACGGCAAGGCGTACCTGTTCGGCAACCGCAACGACTCCCGCGCAGCATTGGTCACCTCGGCAAACCTCACTGGCGCAGGCCTGTTCAGCAATCTGGAACTGGGCTTGGTACACTACGACCCTGTTGTTGCAAAGCAGGCCGTCGAATGGTTCGACCTCCTCTGGAACGACTCCCAAGACTTCAAATCCGACCTGCGCGCCCTGCTGTTCCCAGCCGTGGGTCTACTGAGTCCCCGTGAAGTCTACCTCTTGGCGCTGCTGGAGTTGCTGGGTCCCGAAAGCGACCGCCACGAAGGGCCGACCCCCGATGCGGTGGAGCTGACCAGCTTTCAGCGAGACGGCTTTCATCGGGCTCTTCAGATCATCGAAACGCACCATGGAGTGATCTACGCCGACGGGGTGGGCACGGGCAAGACCGAGATCGGACTCGCCCTCATTGAGGAATACACCCTGCGCCGCGGCTCCCATGCCCTAGTGGTGGCACCCGCACAGCTCGTGACCCACTGGCGCGATCGTCTAGATCAAGCTCGACTGCCCGCCCAGGTCCTCAGCTACCACCAACTGGCGGCCGATGAGCAACTGGTAAGGCCTGGCACCGCCAACGCCCGTCGCCACCTACACAGCGACAAGGACGTTTACCGGTTGGTTGTGATGGACGAGGGGCACGCTCTGCGAACCCCGGACACGACCTGGTACCGGGCAGCAGCGAGGCTGCTCGGCGGGCAACAGAAGGACCTTGCCCTGCTCACCGCCACCCCCATCAACAACGGCCTGTGGGACCTCTATCACCTGGTCATGGCCTTCGCCCACCACGACCGGGCATTCGCCTCCCACGGTTTTCCCTCGCTGCGCCGATTGTTCCTAAGCGCCGGGGCCAACGAACGCGACCCAGAGAATCTCAATCCAGATGTGTTGTTCTCGCTGGCCGACCTGGTGAGCGTCCGACGAGACCGACGCTTCATCGAACAGCACTACAGCAACGAGTCCTTCCCCGACGGGACACCGGTGGCGTTCCCGACCCCGGTTCTATCCACCGAACGTTACGACCTCGATGCGTCGTATCCGCGGCTGGTCCAAACGATCACCACCCACATCGAGAGTCTGACCATGGCCCGCTACCGGCCCAGTTCCTACCGGTTCGAGGAGCAGACCACTGGACGCGAGGTAAGCCTCAGCGCGCTACTGCAATCTGCGGTGCTCAAGCGATTCGAGTCTTGTTGGCATGCTTGCCTAGTCACGATTGATCGAATGATCGCCGCCCACGATGCGTTCCTCAGCGCTTGGAACCATGGTCGGGTGCTCAGCGGAGATGCGCTCGCCGTCGCAGCATCAACCGAACTCGACGAGACCGCATTGAGCGAATGGTTGTCCGAGAGTCTCGACGAGATCGACAGTGAACCGGTCGCCCGGTTCAAGCCCGGCTACCGCGACGATGTGGATGCAGACCGCCAACGCCTGCAAGTGGTCGCGGAGGCGTTGCGCTCACTCCGGAGCACCGACGATCCAAAACTCGCCCTGTTGCAGCGATTGCTCGGGGAGGTCCCGTCGGAGAAGGTGATCGTCTTCTCGGCGTTCGCTGACACGGTGCGCTACATTGACGACCACTTGCCTGACCTGGTGAACGGTCGCGAGCGGGTCACCGTGATCGGTGCTGAGACAAACCCCGACGAACGCACCCGATTGCTGGCCCGATTCTGCCCCGACACGGTGGTTCATCCGGGCTACGAACCGGCCGACGGAGAAGTGGACCTGATGCTGGGCAACGATGTCCTCTCCGAAGGGCAGAACCTTCAACAGGCTGCCGCGGTGATCAGTTACGACATGCCCTGGAACCCGCAACGGGTGGTGCAGCGGTACGGCCGTGTGGTCAGGCTGAAGAGTCCCAACCGGGAGGTGTCGCTGATCACCATGCTGCCTGAACAAGGCGACTTGGAGAGGCTGTTGCGTCTAGAAGCAGCCATCCGCCGCAAGATCGTGGCGGCGCGTCCCTACGGGATGGAGATCGAGGTGATGGAGGGGGATGTGGACGGGGAGATCCAGTCTTATGCCCGTCGATTGGCGGAGGGCGACGTCTCGCTGATCGATGAACCCGACGCGACGGGAATGCCGCAAACCCTCAGCGCCGAGTTGTTGAGAGCGGAACTGCGCCGAGCCGGTGCCGAGGGCGAGCTGAACAGGGTCCGAGAACTGCCCTGGGGTGTGGGCGCAGCTTTCGTCCAGGGACCCGCCATCCCGTCAGTCGGACCAACGGGGGTATTCTTCGCTTGCCGAACCCGCGACGGCGAAAGGCACTGGCGTTACGTCACCGACCGAGGCGATGTCCTCTCGGCGCCACCGGTGATTCTGCGTCGTATCAACCCCGGGCTAGCACCTGGAGTCAGCGACCCTCCCATCGACTTGGAGGCTGCTTGGTCGGCGGCGGCGTCGTCGATAATCGAAGAACACGACGACGACGCGGCTCACCTCGCTGGACGCTCGCTCGGCCCAACCCAGCAATGGGCCCGCGAAGTGCTTGACCACCCCGACGTGTCCTCAATCGCGGCGGCCCGCGCAGCATACGAAGCGCTGGAAATCGAACGCGGCGGCCAGATTCGGCGAGCCCTCGGCAACATACGGCGTGAATCAGACCGAGAGGCCATGAACCCGCCCGAAGCAGCCCGCCAAATCATTGATCTCGTCGAGTTCTACGGCCTGCGCGAAATCGACACCTCGGCGCCCTCCCTGACCATCACCGAAGACGACATCGCCGTCGTCTGCTGGATGGCCGTGCTCCCCGATCAGACTTAGCGATTCCTCTGGGTCACGACCGATCCGCCTGCATTCGGCCACGAGCCTCGCGTTGATGCTGTTGGGGATCACTTCGCTCTCTGACTCCGCCTTGACCAAAAGCCGACAGAGCTCGCGGTTCGTCGTCTTGCTCATCTTGAAGATACCTCCCCTGGTTTGTTCCCGTCACTGTTCGGGTCCGTCGCGCAACTTCTGGACTTGCGCCACACGGTGATCGCCCTTGCCGAGCAGACCCGCTAGTTCGTCTGCGAGGTCGCGCACGCCGACCGATCCGGCTTTCACCATTTCGTTGATGTCCTGCCAGTCTTTGCCGCGATCGAAGAACGCCTTGAACACTGCGAGGTCGCGGCAACTCAGGAACGGAACAGATCTGTCGGCGAATTCGCGCCTGACGATTCGCGTCGCGACCTCGCAGTGGAAGGGATCAGATGTCAGAAAAATGTCCAACGGCACGCCATGCCACCAAAGACGAGCCTGCCCGACCGTCTCGAGCTGTGTCCTCGACTGCTCAGACACTTCTATGTCTGCGGGCAGAGTTGCGAGCACTTGCTCATACTCGGCGGTTGGCATGAAGATGTTCAGATCAATGTCGGCAGTGGCCCGCGGTTCTCGGGTACACCACGCCAGCGCCAACGCTCCCCCGAAAGCGTGCTGTAATCCGCCCCGTTCGAGCGCTTCATGCGCCTGCAATATGAGATCAACGAGATCGACTGGGGGTTCGCGTCGACTCATCGGTCGGTTCGGGATCGCTGGTTGAAAGGTGGGAACTCAAGGTCCTCGCTGTGATTCGAAGGAAGGAACGCCGCTAAATGAAGCAGAGACTCCAGCTTCTCGCCTCGGCTGAGGGGGTCCGGCCCTTTGTCTGCGTCCGAATCGGCGCTGGCCTCTACCATGCGCTGCCACCATGACGTGTCGACTGGATCTGAGGGTGGGTGTGCGGAGGAACTCGACACACCACCAGTTTAGCGAAGCGATGACTCGGCAGGTGCTCACATTATTTCTAACATAATTGCATGCAAAGCACGAATGTCCGCGTGGCTGTCTCCACCCACTAGGAACTCAAGAGGCTCGCGGCTGAGTTGGGCGCCACCGTCGGTGAAACCGTCGCTATAGCGGTGCGGTGCCTTCGTCAGGACCGGATGGGCACCGACCTGCGTGCCGATCTGAGCGAGGCCGAGACTACGTGGCTCGATGCTGACCTCGGGTGATGTCGTCTTGATCGATCTGGGTACGCCGGCAGGGCACGAGGCCGGCTTCCGCCATCCGGCCGTGGTCGTGGCCGCTCAGCGGGTAATCGACGGCGGCACCTCCGTCGTGCAGGTGGTGCCGCTCAGTTCACGGGTGTGGGGTTTCGCCTCGGAGGTGGAGGTCGACGCCGATCCCTCCAATGGTCTCGATCTCCGCTCGGCGGCCCAGTGCCAGCATGTCCGGGCGGTGGTTACAGCGCGAATAGCGGACCGGCTCGGCAATGTCGGAGCGGCCCCTCTCGCGCAGATCCGCGAGGTCCTGGGTTTGATCCTCGACCTCCCTGGCTGATCCCAGATGAGCGAGGCGCCCGAGGAAGCACCGCCGACTCCTGCTGCTCGCCGGTGAAAGGGGGATCGCAGATTGTTGCAACCAATCGCGCCCTGCGTTTCGTAGTCCACTAACAGAGCGCCCCAGACGCATTGGAAAGCGGCACCATGCCTCATAGATCAGGCAGGAAGGAAGAGATCAACAAGAAGAACTCTGCTGGCGACCGTGTTGTTGGCGTTGCAGCGGTCGTGCCACTCGACGGTCAGAGCGTGGCCGCCTCCAACGGCGTCATCCGCGTCATAGACACGGTCCTGCTGCCACGCCCCGGCGAATAGTCGGTTGCAAGGGTCCCTCCCACTGGACAACCCGGGCCGCATGCACTGGCACTGCGGCCCGGGCTCCGGGGAGTCTCGATATCATCGAATTGTGCAACCTTCCGCGAGCGAACCGCCCGATGGTGTGGAGAAGGCGTTCGCTCGGGGCGAGGACGGTGCGATGGAAGCGGTCTACCGCCACTACGGCGACCTCGTCTACACGCTCTGCCGTCGCACGCTCGACGAGAGCCGCGCCAACGACGCTGCCCAGGAGGTTTTCATCAGTGCCTGGAACGGACGCGAACGGTTCGACCCGGCCAAGGGAAGTCTGGCCGGCTGGCTCGTCGCGATCGCCAAGAACCGGATCATCGACAACATCCGTGCTGAGACCAGGCACGCCAGTCGACGGTCCGACACCGAGCCGGCAGAGGTTGCCGCCGACACCGAGGTAGAGCGGATCGCCGAACGGGTGATGATCGCCGAAGCGCTGCGCCGCCTGCCCGAGGCGACCCGCCGGGTGATCGTGATGCACTACTTCGACGGTTTGCCGCATCGTCAGATTGCCGAGGAGACTTCGCTGCCGCTAGGCACGGTCAAGAGCAGCATTCATCGCGGCCTCGCCAAGATTCGTGATCTTCTGGAGCCCTCTGATGAGTGACCGACCCGACCGCCGCTCCGATGCCCAGATCGAAGCGATGCTGCGCGAACTCGATGCTGAGAGCCTCGAACTCCTCGAACCGCCCCGTTCTGTCTGGGATGGCATCGAGTCGGCCGTTCGCGGGCACGGCGACGCCGACGACCGTGTTGTCCCCCTCGAGTCGCGCAATCGACGCAAGCGGCTCAGGGCCGTGGCCGGCATTGCGGCAGCAGCGCTCGTGCTGGCCGGGGCAGCGGCCTACATGATCAGCAGGGATGATTCCGTCGATGTGGTCGCAAGCGCGGCGCTCGATTATGACCCTGAGCGGTTCGATCCGCTCGGGGCCCGAGCGCAAGCAGACGCGGAACTCCTTGTGCAGGACGATCACCACCGGATCCGGCTCGTCGACGCGGCCCTTCCGACGTTGGGCGCCGACGCGGACTTGGAGGCGTGGCTCATCCAGCCCGACGAACAGGGTGGCGTCGCCGGTCTCGTCTCGCTCGGTCTGGTCAACTTGTCTGGCCCGCGTATCTTCACGGTTCCGGACGGGTACGACCCGGAGCTTTACTCCGTCGTCGACATCAGCATCGAACCGCGCGACGGAGACCCTGCCCACTCCGGCCGGTCGATCCTGCGCGGGATGCTCCGACGCGCTTAGTGTTGCTGGTTGATGTGTTGCTGGTTGATGTGTTGCTGGTTGATGAAACCTTGATGCTTACACGCAACCTGCGAACTGCCCGAGTTCCACAACATCGTCATCGTTGGTTGGGGGTTGTCAGGGAGCGGTAGAGGCGGGTCAGGAACGAGGCCATCTGTGCGCGGGTGACTGGGTCTTGTGGTGAGTAGGTCGTGGGGCTGGTGCCGTTGGTCACCCTGAGGCCGTAGACGCGGGCGATGTTGTCTGCGTGGGTGGGGCTCTCGGCGATGTCGTTGAAGGGGGTGTCGGCGATCGGTGCGGCTTCGCCGTTCAACACTTCATAGAGGCGGGCTAGGAACGAGGCCATTTGTGCGCGGGTGACTGGGTCTTGTGGTGAGTAGGTTGTGTCGCTGGTGCCTGTGGTCACGCCGAGGCCGTAGACGCGGGCGATGTTGTCTGCGTGGGTGGGGCTCGCGGCGATGTCGTTGAAGGGGGTGTCGACAACGGGCGCGGCTTGGTTGTTCAACACTTGGTAGAGGCGGGCTAGGAACGAGGCCATTTGCGCGCGGGTGACTGGGTTGTGTGGTGAGTAGGTCGTGGGGCTGGTGCCTGTGGTCACACCGAGGCTGTAGATGCATCCCACATCGTTGAACACTGTCGAGTCGCGTCCAACATCGTCGAACACTTCCGCGGTGTCCGCGTTGATCTCGCACGCCGCGATGCGCTCCGGCCGCAACGGCACATCCTTACCCGAAGCATCACCGGGGTCCGGCTCAGGCTCCGGTTCTGGTTCCGGTTCTGGTTCCGGTTCGGGTTCGGGCTCGGGCTCAGGGTCCGGTTCCGGCTCGGGCTCGGGTTCTGGCTCAGGTTCGGGCTCAGGTTCTGGTTCTGGCTCGGGCTCGGGCTCCGGTTCTGGCTCGGGCTCAGGTTCGGGCTCAGGTTCTGGTTCGGGCTCGGGCTCAGGTTCTGGTTCGGGCTCGGGTTCAGGTTCGGTCTCGGGGTCCGGTTCGGGGTCGGGGTCGGGGTCGGCGGCTGTAACGAGCGGTTGGGTGAAGACCGGTTGCGGTGCACGGACTGTGGGGCGGGTGTCGGTGGGGGTTTCTTCGGGTTCTGGTTCTGGTTCTGGTTCGGGTTGGCATTCGTCGGCGTTTGCGTCGTCGCCGCGGATGGCGACCTCGATTGACGATGGGTTGCCGAGTTCGTATCTCGGGCGTTTGCGCAGGCTGACTGTGAACGTCTCGTCGCATTTGTCGTGGTCTTTGCCGTTGGTGCGTACCTGGGTGGTGCCACTGGTGGAACCGGCCGTAATGTTGACCGCCAGGATCTGACCCTGCGTGTACCACGACGCGCTGTAATCGCTCGAGTCCGCGGTACCCGAAGTCACTTTCACCCACAGCTGCACGTCAGCCAACGCTGGTCTCGCCAAGCTGACGGTGACCGTCACCGGATGACCGGCCGTCACTCGCTGCTCAGAAACCGACAACGACGCTGCAGGCGGTTCGATGATAGTCACCGTGACCTTCGATTGGGGACCCAGTTCATAGCCATCAGGCAACTTGGATGGGTCTAACTCGACCGTGAACACCTCGTCATCAGAATCGTAGTCAACGTTCGTGTCGATGAACACCTGCGTGTTGCGGTCACCTCCCAAAGCATCATAATAAGTGACCCTCTGCCGTTCAGAATGATCACCCTGCTCAGACGTCACCCGTTTGGTGATCACCGAGAACGCTTTAGACTGCGCCAACGGCGCCGACGAAAACTGCAACAACAATCTCGCCTGCTCGCCCTCAGCCACGAACACTTCCGCGGGACCCAACGACACCGCGATCGCGTCGGTGATCGTCACCAACACAGACATCGGGCTGCCCACAGTCACCGTCGCCGGCAACGCCTCACCCAACGACACCGTGAACGTCTCATCATCACTATCGGCATCCTCAGTCGTCGTGACCGTCGCGCTGCCTGAAGTCGCGCCCGCAGCAATCGAAATGCTTGTCAACGTGCCGTGATCTCCAACCTCCGACGTGCCCCGACTCAAACGCACCGGGATCGTCAACGCGTTCACCGTCGCATGCGACAACTGAGCCGTCACCGTCACCGAATCACCCTCAGACACCGGGTTCGGAGACACCGACAAAGACAACGACGGTTTATCATCATCAACGATCGTCACCGTCACCGAAGACGGAGACCCAATCCCATACCCAGTCGGCGCAGTCGAGATAGACAACGTGAACGTATCATCATCCTGATCAGCGTCCTGGAATGTCTCGAAGAACCTATCTATTGTCATAGCACCGAAATCAGAGTCCGAGTTAAAGCTTCCAACCTGATCTCCAATATCAGCGCTCTCCGCGCTGCCCAAAGCCAAAAGCATCCCAACCCTCCAGGTGTCCGTGTTTGCAACCGCCGACGACACCGTGACCGTGAACCTAGCCGTCTGGCCCTCAGCCACCGTTGCCGGGCCGGTCAGCGTGACGAAACCTTTCACTGGTGTGCCCGAACCCTGCACCCAAGCGCTGAAACTGTTAGTGCTCGTAGCCCGTATCCGTACTCGATACGGCGTACCATTGGTCAAAGACGAAATCGTTTGCGACGCGGTCGTGCCTGTGCGGGTGACCGCTACCCAACCCGCAGACGCGTTACTGCCCGAAGCCGCGTCAGTATCTGCCACTCCACTAGCATCCGCGGATGTGTAATGCACATCATAGCCCGACACGCCAGACGACGTTGACGCTGTCCATGACAACGACAATGTCGCATCATCTGCCGTCACCGAAAGACCTGTCGGCGCGGTCAACGGCGCACGAGCAGTGAACGTCGCGTAAGCCGATATAGCGCTCCCAGTATGGGTACTAGTGCTATCCGTCGCCTGCACCCGAAACCGATACGTCTGACCCTCAGTGAGACCAG
>JAHQYN010000104.1 GCA_024421085.1 Acidimicrobiia bacterium | reverse complement strand
TGCGGGCCCGTGAATTCGAGCACGCCTCGTGTTGCTTGGGTCTGTCCCGTCGTTGCTCGGCGCGGTGCCGTTTGCGGGCCCGTGAATTCGAGCACGCCTCGTGTTGCTTGGGTCTGTCCCGTCGTTGCTGGGCGCGGGTGCAGCCGCGGTTGTCGTAGTCGGCGGAGTCGTGGTGCTCGCAGTTGAGGTCGTAGAGAAGGTTGTGGGCGCGGGCGCTGCAGCAGTCGATGAGGGGCTGGTGGCCGCCGAGGCCGGGTCGTCGGCCGTGATCCAGTCGAGGATCTGTTCGGGCGGTGAACCGTCGCACACTGAATCGGGGCAGAGGTCAACGAGGGGGTCCCAGGCCGAGACATCGTACACGCCACCCAACAGAGTGAACAGATTCTGGGGATACATCGAATAGACGGGTGCCGGCTGAGTATCGAGCGTGCTCGCAAGCAGGGCGGGCACGGCCGACTCCGTCGTGAACGCGACCGTGGTTGCGTTCTCAAAGACATGTGAGGTCTCGCCCAGGCGGGCGAAATTGGGGTAGCGCGCCGGGTCGATTCGGCCGGTCTCGTCTAGCAGCGAGTGCCACGGCAGTTCATCGAACACGAGCAGATGAATCGGCGGGAACCGCTCGTTCAGGCGCTCGACCAGCGATACTTCCCCGGCGGGGCTTCGGTTGGCCGCAGTGTCGTCGGAGTCGGTCGTGGAAGTCGCCGAGGCAGCTACCGAACTGCCGGCGGGGCTTCGGTTGGCCGCAGTGTCGTCGGAGTCGTTTCGGCCGGCGCCGGCGTCGGCGCTGGGTGACTCTGCGCCGCTCGACTCTTCCCGGTCGTCGCCCAAGATGTCGAGGTCGGTCCCGAGCAGGGTCTCGAGTGTCACCGCCTCGATGTCGTCGGGGAAGACGACACTTTTGGCTGCCGAGAAGAACAAGAAGTAGACGACGACGAACGGTGCCAGCACAGACAACACAGACACGACCGAACGGACCCGATCGTGTCTCAGGTACAGCGTCATCAGCCCGCAGGCACAGGTGCCGGCGATCGTCGCCACGAGCCATGCCGACCCGCCGATCACATCCACCACCTGGATGAGGAACAGGAAGGTCAGCGCCGCCGCGGCACCTAAGAAGACGACTTCCCCCAGCCGGTCCGAGAGTGCGTGCCCGGCGAGCATCAACGCGCTCAGCACAAGCGCCGGGGCCAGCGCGACCGTGATCGCGAACACCACTGTCTGGCCCGGTGAACTCGAGTGGGCAGTGAAGAAGGTCGGGTTCTCGCCGAGGATGCCCAGCAGCGGTTGGCTGATCGCCAAGGTGGCGAGCGCCAGCAGATGAACGGTCCTCCACAGCAACGTCTTCACCCGAGAAGTGTGTCCCAAGCGCCGCGCTTCCGCACAGGAACCATCGCCGCGGCACGGTCAGCGGTCGATCGGGCCCGTTGGCGGACGCCGTCGATGAATCTGGACCGTCCGGCCAGCCCGGGCAGTCCGGCGGTCGATGTCTGGGATGGTCTTGCCGGTTGTGGCCGCCAGCGCATCGGGCATGCGGCTCGGCCGGCCCAGCGAAGTCCTCACTTCCGGCCACTGTCAGACAAGGCGCGGGCTCCTACCCGACTGCTCGCGCGGCCCATGCCACCGGTTTCCGCGTGACGGTGGACCCGGCCCTGTCAGACCGGCTGCGTCGGGCCGAGGTTCCCGGTCAGCATCGCGGTCGGTCAGCATCGCGGTCGGTCAGCCGCGTGGTCGGTCAACCGCGTGGTCGGTCAGCAGTTCGGTCGGTCGGCCGCGTGGTCGGTCAGCAGCGTGGTCGGTCAGCATCGCGGTCGGTCAGCAGCGTGGTCGGTCAGCATCGCGGTCGGTCAGCAACTCGGAATCGGGGCGAGGCGGGAATCGATGATCTCGTGGAGTTCGACGACAGGGTTCTCGCCGCTCCAGTACTGCGAATCGCCGATCGCGAAGACGCGGTGGGCCGGCCCGTCCTCAAAGGACCGGGCGGTACCGGCCACGATGCCGTCCACCACGACGGCGAAGCTGATCGGCGCGCCCGGCGGGGCGTCGATTTGCCCGAAGACGTAGCCGATCGCCCCGTCGGGTTCGGGAATCTCGGTTGGCCGTGATTGGTCCCAGCAGTGCGTTGATTGGCTGGTCGCCCGATCCCGCGCCGGAGTGCCGATCAGATCGCCGGCGCCGCCCAGCCCGTAGAGGCTTCCCGAGGCCCCGTCGCCGAACACTGCGTGCATGGCTGCAGCGAGCCCTTCAATAATCGTCGTGAAGTCGTCCGGTACCTCCACCCAAACGTCGGAACCCCCGATTCGAACAAGCCGGTCCACCGCGGGCTGAGTGATCATCATGTCGCGTCCGGCGAAATCCCACGGTGCATCGACTCCCAGTCGCGCGGCGATCGTGGGCACGATGTCGACCAACTGCACGGGCTGGGATTGAACAGTCCCGCTGGTTTGGCGGGGTTCTTTGAACAGCAGCGGAACGCTGGCGATACCCGCGACGTTCTGAGCGTCTCCCCTCGAGTGCTCGCCAGCGACGAAAGTAATCCCGTGATCCGCCGTGACGATCACCATGGCGCGGTCGAGATCTCCAATCCCTTCAAGGCGATCCAGATATTCCCCGAGCAGACGGTCGGTCATGCCGAGTTGCAGAAGATGACGTTGTTGTCCGAACCTCGCTTTGACCTCGTCGTCGTCCCAATTCGTCGTGTATCCGAACATTTCGATTACCGGAGTGAAAGAGCCGTCCGGTCTCAGCCTCCAAGGCGCATGCGGAAAGAACGTGTGCATATGGTGCAGGCGGGGGAGATCCCTCGGTTGTATCGCAGCGACTTCTCGTCGAAAATTGAGAAGACGCTCATCTGAGTAGATCGGCTTGTCCGGGATTCGTTCGTCTGCAATGCGTCGCCCTCCGAAATTTCCCCATCCGGTACTGAGCGATGGAAGCCCGAGGTCCATCTCCTCTGGCACCACGAGATGCCCGAACACGATTACTGCGTCCTCAAACAGCAGAGCTAATGATCGCTTGTTGCTTGAATTTGTCTCGTCGTTCCTCGGCGCGGGCGTGGTGCTTGGAGTCGACGGACTCTCAGTGGTTGTAGAAGAGATCGGTGAGCCGTTGCACACTGAATCGGGGCACAGATCAACGAGGGGGTCCGAGGACGAGACGTCGTACGTCCCACCCAACAGGGTGAACAGGTTGTCGGGATACATTGAATAGACGGGCGCCGAATGGCTCTCAAACGAACTCGCAAGCATGGCCGTCACCGAAACCTCAGTTGTGGAACCGTTCGTGGTGGCGTTGTTGAAGACGTGGGCGGTTTCGGCTAGGCGAGCGAAATTGGGATAGCGGACTGGGTCGATCCGACCGGTCTTGTCGAGTAGCGAATACCACGGTAACTCATCGAAGACCAGCAGATAGATCGGCGGGAACCGCTCGTTCAACCGTTCGACTAGCGAAACCGGGCTCACCGCAGCGTTGTCGGGGGAGGGGGCGTCTTGGTCAGCGCTGGTGTTGGGCGGCTCGGCCTCGTTGGACACAGCGCTTTCCGGCTGGTCTTGAGCATCAACGATGCCGCCGAGATCTTCCTCGAGATCGGTCCCGAGCAGGGCTTCGAGTGCCACCGCTTCGACATCATCTGGGAAAATAACACTGTTGGCGGCTGAGAAGAACAAGAAATAGACGACGACGAAAGGAGGCAGTACCGCCAACACCGACACGGCTGAACGAACCCGGTCATACCTCGCGTACAAGGTCGTCAGGCTGTACGTGGCGGCGACGGCGATCACTATGACGAGCCAAGCCAACCTTCCGATCACGTCGACTACCTGGATGACGAACAAGAAGGTCAGCACCGCCATGGAACCCCTGAAGATGAGTTCCCCCAGCCGGTCGGAGAGTGCGTGCCCGGCGAGCATCACCGCGCTCAGCACAAGCGTCGGGGCCAGCGCGACCAAGATCGCGAACACCACGATCTGGCCCGGTGAACTCGAATGTGCAGTAAAGAAAGTCGGGTTGTCGCCGAGAATGCTCAGCAGCGGCTGGCTGATCGCCAGGGTCGCCAGCACCAGCAGATGAACCGCTCTCCACAGCATCGGCTTGACTCTAGCGCTGGTCCCCACCCACCGCACTCAACCGACATCTGAGCTTGCAGACATCCCAGCCGGCGAGCTGTTGTTTGCCCGAGACACTTCCATCGGAATATGAGCCGAACCAAGACGAAGCGAGGGATCGGGTTGGCGATGGCGGTTGCTATGGTGCTCCTGTTAGGGTTCTGGGAACCAAGATGGAGGTGGCAAAACACATGATCGGCGCATATCTGGATCCGGCATCTGGCAGTGCGATCATCGGCGCGGTGGCAGCCGGGGGTGCCGGCATGGCGGTCGCGGGCCGCGCAATGCTCGCCAAGTTGGGGTTCGGCAGGAAGAAATCGTCCAACGAGACCCCGGTCTATGACGAGTCAGGCGACTCTGAAGAAGTCGCCGAGCCCGACGAAGTCACTCAGTGACTGACCCGGGTCGGGGCCCGGAGTCCGTTTATGACAGCGGATCGTTCCGTGACCCGAACTCCCGTGTCTGGCGTGACGGCAGCCGCGTCCTGCGAGGTCTCAACGAGACGGCGGCAGCCGACTACGCCGCGCTGACCGCCACGAGATTCTACCGAGGAGCCTGCAAGGCCAAAGATTTGGTCAGCAGCGAGGTGGTCGAAACCGCCTCACCCGACGCCTCCGACTGGGCGCTGGTGCTCGAACATGGGCCTGTTGACGTGATCACTTACGCCCACGAGTGGTCGTTCTCGATGTTGCAGGACGCGGCGAGCCTCACCCTCAAGCTGCTGCGAGCGGCGATCGACGAAGACATGACCAGCAAGGACGCAACCCCCTACAACGTCCAGTTCGTCGGGACCAGGCCGACGTTCATCGACATCGGCTCGTTCGAGACCCACCGGGCAGGCGAACCGTGGTGGGGTTACCGGCAGTTCTGTCAGATGTTCCTGTATCCGTTGATGTTTACGGCCTACAAGGACCTCCCACACCAGCCCTGGATGCGGGGTGCGGTTGATGGGATCACCCCCGAGCAGGCTCGACGGGTGCTGCAAGGCCGCCGCCACGCCAGCAGAGGCATGGTCCCCCATGTGTGGCTGCACGCCAAGGCCGACCGGCGTTTCAGCGGCGGATCTGCCGGCACCGTCAAAGACCTGAAACGGGCGGGATACAACAAGAAGATCTACGTCGGCTTGGTCGACCGGCTCCGCAAGCTGGTCGACAATCTGAGTTGGAATCGGTCAGATTCTGAGTGGGCCGACTACTCGGAGCGAAGCCATTACGCATCGAACGACCTGCTCAGCAAGGCCGACTTCGTGCGTGGAGTCGTGGCGCAACGACAACGTTCGCAGGTGTGGGACATCGGTGCCAACGACGGAATGTTCAGCCGGATCGCGGCGCAGCACGCCGATGCAGTGCTGGCCCTCGACGCCGATGCGCTGGTGGTGGACCGCCTCTACCGGGCATTGCGTGAAGACGGCACCGAAGGCATCATCCCGCTGGTCGTGAACCTTGCCGACCCGACCCCCGGGATCGGTTGGCGCGGCACCGAACGTCCGCCGTTGACCGAACGTTCCAAACCGGCGCTGGTACTGGCGCTGGCGGTGATCCATCACCTGGCGCTCACCCACAACGTCCCGACCGCGGCGATCCTCGACTTCCTGTTCGACCTCGATGCTGAAGTGGTCCTCGAGGTGCCCGCCGAATCAGACAAGATGGTGAAAAGACTCAAGAGCCACAAGCGAGCCGGCACTCACGATGCCTACACGCTCGGCACGATTGAGGCGCAGATCAACCAGCGTTTCGATGTTCGCCAAAGATCGGAACTCCCCGGAGGGACCCGAGTGCTGTTCGACTTGACCCCCAAGACCTGAGCAACCGAGCAGCCTCGGCGGCCTCAGTTGAGAACCGGAACGCTGCTGAGCGACGCGGCGATGGCCTCATCGGAGAGGTCGAAGTCGCTCACCGCGCCGGAGATGTAGGACTCATAGGCGGAGAGGTCCAAGTGTCCGTGGCCGCACAACGCGGTGAGTATCGTCTTGGACTCGCCTGACTCCTTGCAGGCCAAGGCTTCCCGCACGGTTGCTGCAAGCGCGTGGGTCGGTTCAGGAGCGGGCACAATGCCTTCGCTGCGAGCGAACTGAAGTCCCGCCGCGAAGCACTCGCTCTGGCCTATGGCGACGGCCTCGGTCAACCCCAGGTCATGGATATGCGACACCAGAGGCGACATGCCGTGGTACCTCAAGCCGCCCGCGTGGATGGCCGGCGGAATATAGCTGTGACCCAGCGTGTGCATCTTGAACAGGGGAGTCGAGCAGGCAGTGTCGCCGAAGTCGTAGCGGTACTCGCCCTTGGTCAGAGTCGGGCACGAAGCTGGCTCGACGCAGCGGATCGTCGGCGCCATGTTGCCGGCCAGCTTCTCGCGCAGGAACGGAAGCGCCAGACCCCCGAAGTTAGAGCCCCCGCCGGTGCATCCCACCAACAGATCCGGGGTCTCGCCGACCATCGCCAGTTGGCGAAGTGCCTCCTCGCCGATGACGGTCTGATGCATCAGCACATGGTTCAAGACGCTGCCGAGGGAGTAGCGAATTGCTGGATCGGCTGCGGCCACCGACACCGCCTCGGAGATGGCAATGCCGAGCGAACCGGGATGGTCGGGGTCCGCCGCCAACAGCCCGCGACCGAACTCGGTCACCGCTGACGGGCTCGGGTGCACCGTCGCACCCCACAGTTCCATCATCGTCTTGCGGTACGGCTTCTGGCGGTAGGAGGCTGCCACCTGCCAGACTTCGCACTCCATCCCGTACTGGGCACAGGCGAACGCCAAGGCGCTGCCCCACTGTCCTGCCCCGGTCTCGGTGGTGAGCTTGGAGACGCCCTCGGCGTTGTTGTAGTAGGCCTGAGGGACCGCCGTGTTGGGCTTGTGGGAACCCGCGGGGCTCACGCCTTCGTACTTGTAGAAGATCTTCGCCGGAGTGTCGAGCGCCCTCTCGAGCCGGCGAGCCCGGAACAGCGGGCTGGGCCGCCAGAGCCGCAGCACATCGAGGATCCCGCCCGGGATGTCGATGTAGGAGTCGCTGCTCACCTCCTGGCCGATCAGCGCCATAGGGAACAGCGGCGCGAGGTCTTCAGGGCCAGCAGGTTCCAGAGTGCCCGGGTGCAGCGGCGGGGGAGGAGGTGCGGGCAGATCCGGGATCACGTTGTACCATTGCGTGGGGATCTCCGACTCCGGCAAGTTAACCCTGTAGTAGTCTTCTGCCATGGTCTGGCTCCTTTCATGTCGATCATCTTTCATGTCGATCATCGTCGATCAGCGCCGGACAATAACCCAGGAGGCTCCAACTCGGCGATTCCACCTGCAAGCGATCAGCCGCGCGGTGTCGAGATTCGCTGGGTGGAGTCTGGAGGGAATAGGGTCTTGTCATGGATCGACCGACCTCCGTGGACTTCCACTTCGACGTCATGTGTCCGTACGCCTACCAGACCTCACGCTGGATACGGGCGGTGCGCGAACAGACCGACCTGACTGTCAATTGGCGTTTCTTCAGCCTTGAGGAGATCAACCGGGTCGAGGGCAAGAAACACCCGTGGGAGCGCCAGTGGTCCTACGGCTGGTCGATGATGCGCATCGGCGCGGCGCTGCGGCGCATCGACATGGCCCATCTCGATGCCTGGTACGCAGCCGCCGGGAAGGCACTACACGTCGACGGCAACAAACCCCACGAGCCCGACGTGGCCCGCCACCTGTTGGAGCAGATCGGACTCGATCCGGGCATCGTCGACGCCGCAATCGCTGACCCGACCACCCATGACGAGGTGAGAGCAGAACACGACAAGGTTGTGGCGGCGTCGGGCTATGGAGTGCCGACCATGTTCTTCGCCGCCGCCGACGGCAGCGAGCAGACGATCTTCGGACCGGTCCTGGTTGACCCGCCCCTCGACGACTCAGCGCTGCGCCTCTGGGACACGGTCTGCGGTTGGCTCGAGTTCCCGCACCTCTACGAGATCCAACGTCCCAAGACCAAAGACGACGAACGGGTCATCGCTGCCACCTTCCGTCCATACCTGGAGGCCCGCGACTGGGTTTCGATCAATCGCGGCGTCGAAGTCGGCTTCAGCGTGGACGGTTTCAGCATCGTCGGCCCCGCAACCTGAACCTCTGGCCGACGTGCACAACCGAACCCGTACCTGTGTGCGCGGAGAACGCGCACTGTGTCAGTGTGCGCGGAGAACGCGCAAATTCCGGTACTTGCCTTGTCTCACCGGGGCATCGATCGTCTACCCTCAGAATCGTCAATCACCGCTAGCCGACAGAGGAATCACCCAATGGCAACCTCGCAGCCCGCAATCCTCATGGATCTTCAGAAGTACCAGTGGTACGTACACATGAGCCGTACCGAGAACGCCGATCTCGGCCTCATCAAGAGCGCAATCAAGGACAGTCTTGCCGATGCTGCGGCACAGGGAGTCAACCTCTGCGTTCTCGTCGGTCCGACGTTGGCCGACGACCTCGGGATCGAAACCGACGATTTCCAGGCGTACCCCGGCTATGAGTCCCCCGACGGCGCCCGCGTCGCCAAGGGAACCCAGGAAGAGCTCCTGATGTGGCTCCACCACGCAGACAAGGACCTGATCTGGGAGGTGCAGCACACCTTCCGCAAGGCGGTGGCGGGACACCTCGAAGTGGCCCGCGAGACCCCGACGTTCATCTACAAGAACAGCCTTGACCTCACCGGGCACATCGACGGCACCGGCAACCCCGAGCCCGAGGACCAGAAGGACCGGGCCATCGTCGATGACGGACGGCCGGGCGAGGGCGGCAGCTACTGCATCGCCCAGCGTTGGGTACACGACATGGACTTCTGGGCCACGCTCTCCCTCGAAGAGGAGGAGAACACCTTCGGGCGCACCAAGCCCGACTCCGTCAAGCTGGAGACCCAGGTGCCGACTTCGCATCTCTCCCATGTCGAACTGCGCGAGGGTGCCACCGCGGTGGAGTCGACCCCCAAGCGGGGCGAGATGGTTCGCCGGTCCACTCCCTATGCGTTCCACGAGGGCACCGTCGGCCTCTACTTCATGGGCTTCTGCAAGACGCAGGCACCGATGCGTGAGCGCATGGAAGCCATGTACGGAATGAACGGCCAGGCGCTCGACGCCATCACCGACTACTCCACCCCGGCCTCGGGCTCGTTCTACTTCGCTCCGTCAGTCGAAGCTCTCGAAGCAGCGCTGGCCTAGGTCCGCGGCGCAGACCGCAGATGAGCGACACACCGCGCATTGCGGGACTGGAACCCACCTTCACCAACATCGACGATGGTGACATTCCGTTCATCGCGGTGCGCAGCCAGCGCAACGCCGACGGTTCGGAGTCCCATGTGTGGGAGAAATGGGTGGCGTTCTCGGTAGACCCGATCTATCTGGCCCTGTTCGCGCGTTGGGATCCGGGCATGATCGTGCGTCACCACGGGCACTACAGCCCGCACACTCTCACGGTCCTGTCGGGTTCTTTCACCTGCGGAGATGTCGAGCTGGGTCCGGGAGGCCATATCGAGTTCATCGATGAGGGCGGCCGCCAGGAGCTCGCCCCCGGTCTGATTGCGGATCACGGAGACGAGGTCGAAATAAGGTAGGCCCCTGATCGCTTGCACGAGCGGGCCGACGCGCTCGCCCGATGGGTACGCCAGCATGCCATCGAGTAGCTCCATTCCATGCCGAGCCTCATCGGTCTGGGCGAACGCCGGACGCTCCTCTGGCGTGGACCATCGAAGGATCTCGTAGAGCCAGTCCCCAAGCGCCGCGGCGTCTCGCTGAGCACTCGCGAAGTTGGCGTACTCGAACGCCGCCCCCCTTTCGACCAGGTCCCGGCGCTCCTCCGGTGAGCCACCCACAGCTGCGCGCAGGATTGCGAGCAGGCCTCGGGCCTGGCCCGTGCTTGTCTCGGGTGGCCTCCCCTGTGAGTCACGCAGCCAGTTCGCGGCAACCAGCGCTAAGGGTCTCAACTCGATGTTCGGATCCACACGGCGGACCACATCGAGAGCCGGTAGGGCCTCCCCGGGCGCCTGCGCGAGCCGCCCGCCGAGCGTCGCCTCGAGCGCGGCGCGGTCGTCCGCTCCTACGGCGAGCCTCGTGACGACTTCATCCCAGCCCTCGATCTGGGAGAAGGCAGCGAGGGCATCGCAGATCGCCTCGGGGTCGCCAGATGCCCGCACCGTTAGCCACTCGAACCGGCGCAAGAGCGCGTGCGCTCCCGCGGCCCATTCAGCACCACTGCCCGCGAGCGGCGCAGCTGTCGCCCTCGCCGCGATCTCACCCGCAGCCGGCCGACCGACAAGGGAGAGGAGGTCCGAGAGGCGCGCGGCCGACACGGGAGCCAGCGTGGGCCACCCGTCCGCATCGCGCCCGGCCCGGGCGAGTAACTCGGTGACCTCGCCCCACTCGGCAGCAGGCCGGGCCTCTTCCGGGAGCTCGGCGAGGCGGCTGGCGGCAAGCAGCAGCGATGCCGGCGCTGACGAGGGCGCCCGCGCGAACGCCGACCCCATGAGCGCCTCCCAGAACCCCGGCCGGTCGGCAAGATTGAGGAGCCCGTCCGCCTCCTCGCGCATCAAGGCGTTGTCGATCCGGGGCCCGTGCAGCAGCTGCAGCGCGCGTTCTGGAGGAGTGTTGAAGGCGATGGCAGCCAGATGCTCCTCGGCCTGGCCATCGAGCAGTGGAGCAATGTCAGGTGTTGGGAACCCGTCCCCGCGCAAGTCTTGAGCCACATCATCGGCTGCCCTGCCGAG
>JAHQYN010000103.1 GCA_024421085.1 Acidimicrobiia bacterium | reverse complement strand
CGCCTCAGACTGGCCGGTGACGCGGCGGGACTCTGGGACCGCCTGAGCACCGACTGGCTCGTGCTCGACGCCGAGTTGCTCCCCTGGTCGGCAAAGGCCGCCGAGCTGATCCGACACCAGTACGCCGCGACCGGAGCAGCCGGCGCCGCGGCGCTTGACGCTGCCCAACGGCTACTGGCCGACGCGCTGCAACGCGGGGTCGATCTCGAAACCCTCGCGGCTCGCACGGCCCACCGGGCGCAGCACATTGCTTCCTACATCGAGGCCTACCGGCGGTACTGCTGGGATGTCGACGGCCTCAACGGGATCGAGCTCGCCCCGTTCCAGATACTTGCCGCGCAGGGGGAGGTCCTGGCTCGCCGACCCCGCCGCTGGCATCTCGAAGCGATCGACGGGCTCGTTGAGCAGGACCCAGAGCTGCTGCGGCGCACCGACCGCCGATTCGTCGACCTCAGTGACGACGGCTCGGTGCATCAAGCCACGGACTGGTGGCGCTCGCTCACCGACGGTGGTGGCGAGGGCATGGTCATCAAGCCCCTCGAACCTGTCACCCACGCCAAGGGAGGCCTCGTGCAACCGGGGGTCAAGTGCCGGGGCCGTGAGTACCTGAGGATCATCTACGGTCCAGAATATCTCCAACCTGAGAATCTTGAACGGCTGCGTCAACGGTCGCTCCGCCGGAAGTCCTCGCTCGCACGCCGTGAATTCGCTCTCGGCATCGAGGCTCTCGACCGGTTCGTCGCCAACAGACACCTGGCTCAGGTGCATGAATGCGTGTTCGGCGTGCTCGCCCTCGAAAGCGAACCCGTCGACCCGAGGCTCTAGCAGGCTCCCAGCCGCCAACACAGCCATCGCCGAGATCCACGACCGCAACCTCATCGACCGGATCGTGCGTCGTGACGACGGTTTCATCTCGGGCGAGGTCGTCGATTTCATAGACGTCTCCTGGTACGCGGTTTTCGATGTGGCCGACATGTTTGTTGTGTGCGGCTGTATCGTGCTTGTGGTCTACGAATTGCGGTATCGCGCCGATGCCGCAGAACCGTCATCGGGTGAAGATCCATCTTGACAGCTCACGCCCCCACCGAAACCGAGCAGCCAGCCACGCAGAAGGCGATTCTGAAGCATCGTCGGGGCAGCCGCTGGATGCACTGGATCAACTTTCCGTTGATCGTCATCATGGTCTGGAGCGGCCTGCGCATCTACTGGGCAGAAGACGTCTACGCCTTCGGGTTTCTCGACTGGGAATGGTTCAAGTTCTTCCCGGAGAGCTTCTACACGTCGCTTGATCTCAACCGTCGCCTCGCCCGCGGTCTGGCGTTCCACTTCAACTTTGCGTGGCTGTTCACGATCAACGGGCTCGCTTTCGTCGTCTACACTTGGCGCACCCGTGAGTGGCGTGAACTCGCACCCAACCGGCGCTCACTGCGCGGCTCGCTCGACGTCTTGTTGCACGACCTGCGCATTCGCAAGGAGGAACCACCCAAGCGGGGCCGCTACAACGAAGCCCAGCGCCTCACCTATTCGCTGGTGATCGGGCTCGGCGCGCTGGCAGTCCTCAGCGGCTTCGCGATCTTCAAACCGACCCAGGTGTTCCCGCTGACCTGGGTCCTCGGCGGCTACACATCGGCCCGGGTCATCCACTTCGTGGTGACCATCGCCTTCGTGTTGTTCTTTGTGGTCCACATCCTGCAGGTGGCACGCGCCGGATGGCGCAACTTCACCAGCATGGTCACCGGCTACGAGTTGGTCGACATCGACCCCACAAAGCCTGAGGCATCCGCAGAGCCTGAGGCAACTGCAGGGTCCGAGGCGACTGCAGGGTCCGAGACGTCGGCAGGGTCCGAGGCGACTGCAGGGTCCGAGGCGACTGCAGGGTCCGAGGCGTCGGCAGGGTCGGTGTCTTCGGTGCCGCCAGACAATCCGCAGGAGACAGCTGATGCCTGAAAAGCCAGAGATCTCAGTTGAGGCCTACCGAAAGAGGTCGCGGCGCTCGCTGCTGGCCGGAGGCGCTGCCGCGGTGGCCGGTTTGTTCGGTTGGCGTTGGGTTCAGAACCAGCCCGAGACCGACAACATCCCCAACGTGCTGCGCAAAGGACACGAATTCAACGAGTCGCTGTGGAAGAGCCTGTTCCGGCACGACCACCAGGCACGCACCTTCGACCGCGAGGCCGCATCGATCCTGCGGCTCAATGGGCGCATCGGCCTACGATCCGAGATCGACCTCGACGGTTGGCAACTCACCGTCAAGGGGCCTGACGGCACCGAGTTGGGACGCCACGTTCTCGACGACATCAAACGCCTCCCCTACCACGAGATGACTGTTGAACATAAGTGCATCGAGGGCTGGGCTCAGATCACCAACTGGGGCGGCGCACGGTTCAGCGACTTCATGCGGCTCTACGAGGACCAACTTCCCGACGACATCAGCCATGTGTACATGCAGACCCCCGACGACCAGTACTACTTGCGCAACGGCAACCGGACCCGCGACCACTACTACACGAGCTGCGACATCGAGACCATGCTCCACAACCAGACGCTGCTCGCCTACAACAACCTCGGAGAACCCATCGACGAACTCCACGGTGCGCCGCTGCGACTCGCCACCCCCCTCAAGTACGGCATCAAGCAGCTCAAGCGGATCGGCGAGATCCAGTTCCTGACCGAAACCGGCGGTGACTACTGGGGCGAGCGCGGCTACGACTGGTACGCCGGACTCTGAGCCCGTGGAGACCACGGACTACCCGACTGACGAAGCCCTGATCGGGATCGCCATCGAAGAGGCTCGCAAAGCAGTCAACCACGGCGACGTTCCGGTGGGGGCGCTGGTGGTCGTCGAACGCCGGATCATCGCCCGCCGACACAACGAACGAGAAGCGACGAACGACCCGACGGCCCATGCCGAGTTGCTGGCCGTGCAGGACGCGGCCCGCGCCCTCGACTCCTGGCGGCTCGACGGTGCCACCGTCGTCTGCACCCTCGAGCCGTGCCCCATGTGCGCCGGTGCACTGCAGCAGGCCAGGGTCGCCCGGGTGGTCTACGGCGCGGCGGACCTCAAGGCGGGTGCCTGCGGTTCGCTTTACAACCTCGGCGCCGACCCCCGTCTCAACCACGAGTTCGAGATACGCCACGGGGTCCGAGCCGAAGAGTGCGCGACCCTGCTCAGCGACTTCTTCGCCGACCTCCGCGCCACCAATGACTGATCTCGGCAGTCCTTCCGGCGAACCCGCACCGGCATCGGCGACGAACCGGGCCAAGGGCCCTCGGCTCGCACAGATACCGCCAGTCCCCCGGCGAATCCGCGTCGGTTTTGGTGACGAACCTGCCAGAGTATGGGCGTGGTTACCGCAGCACGGTCACTCTGGCTCGATGAACTCGAGTTCGACGCGGTCGCTCGGCCGGCGCTGCGGGGCAACCTCGAAGTCGACGTCGCGATCGTGGGTGGCGGGTTCACCGGGTTGTGGACCGCCTACTACCTGGCGAAGCTCGACCCCTCGCTGAACGTGCTGGTGATCGAGAAGACTCACGTCGGTTTCGGTGCCTCGGGGCGCAACGGGGGCTGGGTCGTCGGTGAGCTCGCGGCCGGTATCGAGAAGTACGCCGAGCGTTGCGGACTCGACGAGTCGCTCCGGCTGACTAGGGCAGTCTTCGACTCGGTCGATGAAGTCGGGCGGATCGTCGACGCCGAGTCCATCGACTGTGGCTACGCCAAGGGCGGAGTGGTCCGCATGGCCCGCAACAGACCGCAACTGAAGCGTCAGATCGAGGAGGTTGATCACCACTGCAGACTCGGCCTGGGCGAACACGAGATTCGTCTGCTCAACAAGCCGGAGACTGAGGCGATCATCAACGCCACCGGGATTCTCGGCGGGATCATGTTCGCTCCCTGCGCCGCGGTCGACCCCGCCCGCTTGGTGCTGGGCCTCGCAGACGCCTGCGAGGCTGCTGGGGTCACGATTGTTGAACGCACCGCCGCGGAGGCGATCGAACCGCGGCGGGTGGTCACCGAGCGCGGCACGGTCAGCGCCTCGGTCGTGGTGCAGGCAACAGAGGGGTACACCCGCGACCTGCGGGGCCAGCGCCGCCGTCTGGTGCCGTTCTATTCGCGGATGATCGCCACCGAACCGCTGAGCGACGACATCTGGGACCAGATCGGGTTGGCTGACCGCCCGACATTCGCCGACGACCGCTACATGGTCATCTACGGCCAACGGACCCGCGATGGGCGCATCGCCTTCGGTGGCAGAGGCGTGCCCTACCTGTACGGATCGAGGATCAGCCCTTCGATGGAGGTCAGCGCAGACTCGCACCGCCTGGTGCACGAAGCGCTGGTCGACCTGTTCCCGGTCCTGGCCGACACCAGGATCACCCACCGCTGGGGCGGGGTCTTCGGCGTGCCACGGAACTGGATGCCTTTCGTGGACTATGACCGCGCCACCGGCCTCGCCACCGCCGGCGGCTATGTCGGCGAGGGCGTCGCAGCCGCCAACCTGGCAGGCCGGACGCTGGCCGATCTGATCACCGACACCTCCTCGGAGCGGGTCGATCTGCCGTGGGTGGCCCCACCGGGCCGATCCTGGGAACCCGAGCCCCTCCGATGGTTCGGCATCCGCAGCAGCCGTCGAATCATGGCCAGAGCCGACGACATCGAGGATCGCCGCGGTGAAGAGGCCCGACTCGCAATGACCCTGACCCGCTGGCTCCGAGGCTGAGGCGCGCTGCCGGGCTGAGACGGCCGGCGGGCAGCGCTGAGCCAGCCTGAGGCGCACGGGCGGGCAGCGCCAACTCCTCGGCGATCGGCGCGGCGTCCGCGTAGGGCCGTTGCAACGCGGACCCTCACCCCACCCACCCCGACCTCAAACGCAAAGAGCCCGTTATCGTTGGGCTCTATGCGGTCTGCGGCGCTGGCGTGGTTTCGGCGAGACTTGCGGTTGCGTGACAATCCCGCCTGGGCAGACGCCACCTCCTCGGCTGCCGCTGCAGCTGCGTTGGTGGTTGTTGAACCACATTTGCTGGCAGCGGCTGGCCCTTGGCGCAGACAGGCCTATTTTGCGGCGTTGGGCGGGTTGGATCAGTCACTTCGGGAGACCGGAGCGGCTCTTTGGGTTGCGGTCGGAGACCCGGCCGAGGTGGTCCCTCGGGTTGCTGAACACATCGGTGCCGAAAGCGTCGTTGTCAACGCAGACGTAACCCGTTGGTCTACGGCTCGAGATCGAAAGGTGCGCCATGCACTCGCGGTGCCGTTGGTCGGTCATTGGGGGACGGTAGTGCATCCCCCCGGTACCGTGCTCACAGCCTCGAAAACGTTGTCGCGAGTGTTCGCTCCTTTCTACAGGCGCTGGGTCCACACTGCTCTGCCTCTTGCTGCCTGCTCGGGTTCGGCCAAGATTCTTGACCCCCCGAAGGAGTTCACGATCGCATCCACCCTGCAAGATCGAATACCAGATATATGGACTGAGCGCCAAGCGCTCGATCAAGTGACGGGCTGGTTGAGCCGTGTTACAAACTACCATGACCGCCGCGACCACTTCGCTATTGCTGGTACTTCGCAACTCTCAACTGCGCTACATTTCGGTCTTATCTCACCTCGTTACCTCGCCGAGGTTGTGGACACCGAAAACGACGGCGGTGCGAGCTTCGTTCGGCAGTTGGCTTGGCGCGATTGGTACACACATCTCACCGCCGAACACCCCGACATTGACCGAGTGAGCCTGCGCCCCCAATTTGAACGCATTGAATGGATGTCGGGGCCGCAAGCCGAAACCCGTTTCTGTGCCTGGCGTGATGGGCTGACCGGCTATCCGATTGTTGACTGTGCAATGCGAGAGTTGGCATCAACTGGGTGGTTGCACAACCGCTTGAGAATGATTGCAGCTTCGTTTCTAGTCAAAGACCTGCTCGTTGATTGGCGCTGGGGAGAACGTTGGTTTCGGCGCATGCTGGCCGATGGCGACCTGGCCCAGAACTCCGGCAACTGGCAGTGGGTGGCGGGCACCGGGCCGGATGCAGCACCATATTTTCGCATCTTCAATGCAATTGTGCAGAGTCGGCGGTTCGACCCGCAGGGGCACCACCTGCGTCGTTGGTTGCCAGAGTTGAAAGGACTGAATGATCGAGACATTCACGCGCCCTGGCAAGCGACACCATTGGACTTGGCAGCAGCCGGTGTTACTTTGGATCGCGATTACCCGGCACCGATAGTCGATCATGCCGAGGCCCGCAAGCAAACCATCGCGGCATACCAGCAAGCGATCTCACCATGACTCAACCCTTCCATCGACAGCAGGACGTTCTGTCTATCGTGTCAAGCCAAGTCCAGGGACATTCGCGCCCAGGGTAACCGCCTTGAGGGTGCGTGCTAGCGGGTTTACTACAAAGGTGACTGAAAGCGCAGTCACGCATCTAATCGTACCACTCCCCGCGTCCCATTGAAAGTAGGCCTCGGATGCCATCCCGTTGCTATTCAATATAGATGAAGTTGCTGGGCCAATTATTGCTTGAACGCGTTATCTTCTGAACCCTGAGATAACATAAACGACGCTCACGTGCGTTCATTTCGGAAACCCAGATCGTATTGCCACCGTCTTCTACATGCTCTACAAACGCGACATGTCCGCGGTTTCCAGCATAACCTTCGTTGGCATTCCAATGGGCGATCGCAAATTTCCGAGGCATCGACTCTGAAGACTCAACACGCACTCCCGAATCCATAGCCTTCTTTGCCCAGTTGTGAGCATCGGACCAGGGCCCTGAATTTGGATCACTGACGGATAGTTCGTATCGATAGCCATTGTCAAAGGGCGAGTCAAGAGGATTATCCGCACGCCGAATGTCTTCGTAATCAGAATGAACCGTAGTCAGTATTCGGAATTGAACCCACGAAGTGCACTCTCCTAAAGGAAAATGATACGCGACGTATTGCCCCGAAGAGGGAATATACCTGGTCGTCCGGCGCCATCCCTCACTTCGTTTAGCGTCGGTACGGTCTGTTCTGTCACATAGCGCGTTATGATCGGCATTATCAAAACCCACATACTCATCATACAAGGCTCCATAATATTGAGACAAACTGCCATCGTGATTGTTTCCAGCTTGCCTGATCTGTACTAGAGTGCTGGGCAAAATCTGTTCTGGAGTGGTGGGCGAATCCGGAGGACATGCTATGCGGGCAGCGTCAACGGCTATTCTGTTCCGTGGGTCGCCAGAGCGGTCCGTAGGCGGCGAGACGCCCGGTCCGTAGTTGGACGCGTAAACTCTTACGCTACTCTCGAGTTCAGATGATTTCAATCGAACCCAACTTCCCTCGTTGTTCTGTTGCCTAATAATCGTAGCCAAGCGATTTCGATGAGCACCATGATAAATATCATAGCGAACGGTTGCGGTTGTTCCGGTTGCGGTTGTTCCACTGTTGGGGATGTACACATAAATCGCGCAGTCCCGACCGGAAGGAACACCGGAAAAATTCCACCTGGCATAATTTCTGTCATTGATTACCTGCCCACCAAAATTCTTGCTGCCCATGACGTATGTGTAGTTATACTTACTGCCCTCATAGCCGCTATCTGTGTGGCCATTGTACCAGTGCCATGTGTTCCAACGTGTTGACCCGTTCTTGTACAGCACTGGCGTGTCATCAACTTGGCTATACCCGTCGTTTGACTGGGCAACTTGATAGACTGGACTAGCTGAGTCATTACTACGGAACGGATCTGATCGACGGGGATCACAGGCCCAGCCGACAATCTCTCGATTTATGCAAAATATATCAACATCGGCCAACGACGCGACCCTGGCCATGCTATTGTTCATGAGCGAACCAATAATCTTTGGATCACGGTCGGCATATGTGCGTCCATTTCGTTCCACATTATTTGTATGCAACATACCGTATAATGAATGTCCGACTTCATGCGCGACTAAGGCCTCCCACTGTCCTACAAATCTTCCAGTCTCCGTAAACCTTCTTTTCGTAGGCACTACGATATAGCCGTTTACGTAAGCCCCGAGGTTGTTCTTGCCGCCGAAGTAGTTAGCAAATCCCCAAACATCGCTTGCAGGTGGCACAGCGACTAACGTAAGGATCTGCTGGCCTTTTGCCGCTTCACTCACTGACATGGTGGTACATGGATGAGAATTGTTCCTAAGCAGCGAAAGCATATTCGCTTCCTCCACATTGTTATCGTAATGGATTTCACCAACGACGAAATTGATTTTCGCTCTCCCGTTTGATTGTGCAGCGTAGAAACTTACTACACCTTGATTCATTAAAGCGACTTCTTGTCGCAGATAGTTCACGTCGTAGTTGTCGGTGCTCCGTAAACAAAGATTTACAATTATGTCGTTCTTTTCGACATCTTCGAGCGGCGTAGGGAGGATTACAACATTGGGGTTAGTTGTTGGTGTTGGAGGTGGCGAAGCGTGGATACGAACCGTGAAACTGCCTGTTTCCCCTGGACTGTAGGTTGTGGCTTCCACAATGTAGGTGCCCCCGCTCAACCGTCGGCTGATCCGCGAGTTGTTGTTTCCCGATCCGCCGTCGTCGTCCTGCTCGATGCGACGGTTGCCGCTGTCCAACAAATACAAAAACGAGTCAGCGTCAGAAGACTGCAAGTCTATCGTCACGTCAGCCTCGGACCCGACAGCAAACCTGTAACGACCTGCGAAATAATCGTTGCCACGCTGACTTGAAACGCAACCACGCTCCCAGTTTTCAGAACGCGACACCGACCCGTTCACAACACCCACCGACACCGCGTCACAAACACGGCCCGACTCAGGCGGCACCGTCGGAGGGGTCGTCGGAGGGGTCGTCGTTGACGTACGGGTGTTACGGCCGGCTGGGGCCGCGATGCTTACGGTTTTGCGCACACCGGACTGCGTCCAGACTTCTACGGTGTGGCCGACATTGCTATAACAGATTGATTCACCCCATGACAACCTGCCGCTGCTATTGACATACCGGGAACGGTAATTGACCGGAATGTTCCGGCGAGTATCGACAAAATTGCCGCATTTGATCCAGAACTGTTCACCGGCTGGCCAACCCGAACCCGAACCAACCACCCAACGAGAATTAGTCGTACCGCTCTTGATGCTGCCACGACTGACGGTCAACGTCGGCGTACGACTTGTTACCGAGGGGGTACTCGAACAGCGGCTGACGCAGCGCATCCTTGCTGCGTCGACACCGATACGGCTTGCGGCGAGACCGTTGCGACTGTGGTGTTCGGATGCGTCGGTGTCGCGCACCACGATAGTTACGGTCGAGCCATCAGCATCATAAGAACCCAGCGATGTCCAACCGGACGCGTTTTTCTGCGCCAATCGGCGAGTGTGCTCAACGCCACCGATGTTGATCCGGTACGTGACAGTCGCCGTCGCCTTGCTGCGCGGCACGTACATCTGGATCTCCTGTCGGCCCACTCGGCGACCCATCGACCAGCTAGCCCAGTTGTCGGTGCTGGTGTCACCGCCAATCGCATAGGTGTAACGAAAATTGTTGGACCCGTAGCCACGGCCCGCGTCTCCCGCGTACCAATAGCGACTCGGCCCGCGCAGCGACGGATTGTCGTTCACGTACCAACCAGTCTGCTGTTGCTGAGCCGCGACCGGCGACGGAGCCGCCACCGGCACCACAACCGCGGCGAACAGAGTTACCACGACCAGCACGGCGAGTCCAAGTCGAGACCTCAATGAAAAAGACGGGATGGATAAAGACTTCATGAGTAGAGCACCTTTCGGGTCGGACAGCCGAATCACGTTCCGCTCGGGTATGTCGCTAGCCTATTTGCATGTTCTTCAAAGTGGATAAATCGTACATCTCCTTCGTTGCGGGGCCATAGCCAATGTCCTTTTCTGATGTTGGTATTTTTCCGCGGTTCACAGTTACTTTGCCGGTTGGAATCCGAAATGTCGATCGAGCCATCACCGTTGACCCGTTCAACATAAGCGGCATGACCCCAGAAACTCACAGTATTGTTCACAAGAACAGAACCGGCGGCTGGCGTATCATCAACCCGAAGACCAAGGACCTCAGCGCATTCATCCCACTCACCGGCATGACCCCATCTATTGGCGCCGCGGTTTAAGCACCCCCCTTTCCACTGATTATGGAACTCGATACCATTCATCCGCAAGCGCCAAGCGACATATGAAGTACACTGACCTGGTTGGTACCCGTCGGGACGGAAGGCGCCGTTCCAACAATCCAGGACCGGGTACGGATAGTCTTGGTTCAAGATGGTGGTGGGCAAGCCCGGGGTGGAGTTGCCAGAGATGGCACATTCTATCCGAGCAGCGTCGACGGCTATTCTGTTCCGTAGATAACTGTCCGGTCCCGTCTTTGGGGTAATGTTTCCTCCGTAATTGGAGGCATACACTCGTACGCTACTCTCGAGTGAAGATAACGTCAACTGAACCCAATCTCCATCATTGTTTTGTGTTCGATTACGTTCACTCAGCAGATTTCCGCTATCTCCGTGATAGATACTGTAGCGAACAGTTCCAGTTGCTCGACTGTCGGGGATAAACACATCGACAGAGCAATCGCGACCGGAAGGGACACTGGAAAATTCCCATTTGGCCGTAATATCATTGTCAATGGTCTCGCCACTTGCATTTCTACTTCCCCTGACGTATGTGTAAATATAGTTGCTACCCTCATAGCCGCCACCGGGATCTCCGCGGTACCAATGCCGCGTCCCACGCTCTGGTGTGTCATCAACTCGACTATACCGGTCGTTCGTTGGTCGCGTCGCCGTAGTCGTTGGTGTTGTCGTAGGAGTCGAACTAGTCGTTGGTGTTGTCGTGGGGGTGCTCGAACAGCGGTTGACGCAGCGCATCCTTGCTGCGTCGACACCGATACGGCTTGCGGCGAGACCGTTGCGACTGTGGTGTTCGGATGCGTCGGTGTCGCGCACCACGATAGTTACGGTCGAGCCATCAGCATCATAAGA
>JAHQYN010000102.1 GCA_024421085.1 Acidimicrobiia bacterium | reverse complement strand
CCGTGGCCCGAGCGGCCCGCCGTGGCCCGAGCGGCCCGCCGTGGCTTGAGCGGCCCGGCGTGGTTTGTGCGGCCGGCCGTGGCCCGAGCGGTTCGGCGTGGTTTGTGCGGCTGGCCGTGGCCCGAGCGGCCCGTGAGCGGAGCGAACAAGAGCGGGTGACAACTGGTGTCAGCGCAGTTCGCTGCTCAATCCGCGCACGTTCTTTGGATACCCGCGCACGTTCTTTGGATACGCTCGACTGATGACCGGATACAGGGCACCTCTTGACGAGATCCGATTCACGCTCCGGCACGTTGCGGACTTGGACGCGCTGGCGAGCCTCGAGGGCTTCGAGCACGCCGACCCCGACCTGGTGGACGGGATCCTCGACGAGTCGGCCCGGTTCTTCGAACAGGCGGTGGCACCCACCAACCGTGACGGCGACCTGGTCGGGTCCCAGCGCAACGAGGACGGTTCGGTAACGGCCGCTCCGGGTCTCGCCGAGGTCTACGAGCAGCATGTGGCGGCCGGTTGGAACGGGGTCGCCATGCCGGCTGAGCACGGCGGCGGCGGGTTTCCGTGGCTGCTGGGCATCGCGGTCCAGGAGATGCTGACGTCGGCCAACATGGGCTACTCGTTGTGTCCGCTGTTGACCCAGGCGGCGATCGACGCTCTGATTCATCATGGTTCGGAGTCTCAGCGGGAGACCTACCTGCCGAAGATGGTGACCGGGGAGTGGTCCGGCACGATGAACCTGACCGAGCCGCAGGCGGGCTCGGACGTGGGGGCGCTGATCTGCAGGGCCCGTCCCGAAGGCGACGGCACCTGGCGGATTGTCGGCCAGAAGATCTTCATCACCTGGGGCGAACACGACATGGCGCAGAACATCATCCACATGGTGCTGGCCCGCACTCCCGGAGCACCGACGGGCACGAGCGGCATCAGCTTGTTCATCGTCCCGAAGTTCCTGGTCAACGACGACGGGTCGTTGGGCGAGCGCAACGATGTCCGCTGCGTGTCGATCGAGCACAAGCTGGGAATCCACGCGAGCCCGACCTGCGTGATGGCCTTCGGCGACGAGGGCGGCGCGACCGGCTACCTCATTGACGAGGAGAACGCTGGCATGTCCGCAATGTTCACGATGATGAACAATGCCCGGCTGTCGGTCGGTCTGGAGGGGGTGGCGTTGGCCGAACGTGCCTATCAGCAGGCTCTGGAATACGCGCTGCAACGTCGGCAGGGTCGGGCGCCGGGGGCACCTGCGGGCGTGTCGTCGGCGATTGTCGAGCATCCCGACGTGCAGAGGATGCTCCTTGACATGCGCTCGGCGACCGCGGCGATGCGGGGCCTCTGCTATCGCAACGCCGAGGCACTCGATTTGGCGGCGAGAGGCCCCGATGAAGCTGCCCGCACGAGGTACTCGGAGCGTGCTGCGTTGCTGACCCCGTTGTCGAAGGCGTGGTGCACCGATCTCGGCTGTGAGCTCACCAGCGTCGGGATACAGGTGCACGGCGGTATGGGCTACATCGAGGAGACCGGCGCGGCCCAGCATTTCCGTGATGCCCGCATCGCCCCGATCTATGAGGGCACCAACGGCATCCAGGCGCTGGACCTCGTTGGTCGCAAGCTGCCGATGCGCGGCGGCGGAGTCGTGGCAGACCTGCTGGCATCGATTGCGTCCACGGTCGAGTTGGCGGCTGAACTCCCGGGCCTGGAGGCGGTTGCCGAGCATCTCGGCGCGGCGCATTCTGCGGCTGCGGTTGCGACCGGGTGGCTCCTCGAGAAGCTGCGAACTGAGCGGTCCGATGCGCTCGCCGGGGCCGCTGCCTACCTGGAGATACTGGCTGTCACCACGGCGGGTCAGGCACTCACCGACGGAGCGGTCACTGCTGTTGCTGCCGCTGCCGGCCCCGAACCTGCCCTCGGCGACGATGTGGCGACCGACCGAGCGGTTCTGGCCCGGTTCTTTGCGGCGAACCGGCTGGCTCGGGTGCCTGGAAATCTGGCCGCGGTGACTGCCGGCGCCGACGACCTGCAAACGGCCAGAGACCGGCTGCTGGCGCAATAGCGGCAATAGGCTGTGCCCACCATGTTCGTCGCTTCGATCCCCAGCCCGTCTCAGAGCTACCTGGAGATCGGCCCGTTGTCGATCCGGGCCTACGGGCTGATGATCGCCCTGGGCGTTATCGCCGCGGTCTGGCTCTCCCAGAGGCGCTGGGAGGCCCGCGGCGGCAGTCGTGACGACGTCACCTCGCTGGCCGTGTGGTGTGTGCCCGCCGGGCTCATCGGTTCGCGGGTCTACCACGTGCTCACCGATTGGCGGTTCGACGAGGGATGGGCGGAGCCGTTCAAGCTGTGGCAGGGGGGTCTCGGCATCCCCGGCGGCATGGCGGCCGGCGTGCTGGTCGGGGTCTGGATCATCCATCGCAGATCCTGGGACAGGCCCAACCTGGTCGATGCGATCGTTCCGGGCCTGCCTCTGGCCCAGGCGATCGGACGCTGGGGGAACTGGTTCAATCAGGAGCTCTTCGGCGGCCCCTCTGAGCTGCCGTGGGCGCTGGAGATCGACGAGCGGTATGCGGCAGCGCGTGGGTACAGCGGCGTGGAGACGTTCCACCCGACGTTCCTGTACGAGTCGCTGTGGAACTTCGGGCTGGTCCTGTTCCTGATCTGGGTCGACAAGACCAAGAAAATCCGCGCTGGTGGACTGTTGGCGGTCTACGTGCTCGGTTACCTGCTGATTCGGCTCTGGCTGGAGACGGTGCGGGTCGATCCCGCCAACGAGATCGCCGGGGTGCGCGTCAACATCTGGATGAGCGTCGTCGGGATCGTGATCGCCGCAGGATGGCTGCTGCTGCGCGGACGCCGCCCTGAAGGCGACGCCCCGGCCCCCGACCCCGCCGCCGACGGTGACTCCGATGACGGGCAGGCCGGCGATGATCCCAGCGCAGACGCGGGATCGACCGACACCCACGCCGATGCCGATGCCGATGCCGATAGCGACGCCGATGCCGAGCTTCTCGCTGAGGACCGACACTCCGAGGGCTGAGGCTGCCGAGGTGGGCGACCGCTCGGGTTGGACCAGATTCGAGACCGACATCGTGGCTGTTCTGGAGCGGCTCGGTGACGGCGACGTGGTGACTTACGGCGAGGTCGCCGCCGAGGCCGGTCATCCGGGTGCGGCCCGCGCGGGCGGGTCGCTGCTGAGCCGTCTCTCCGGCGCGGGTCGCTGCTGGGCCGTCTGTCGGACGCGGATCTCTGCTGGTGGCGGGTCGTGACGGCCACGGGCCGGTTGGTGCCCGGCTGCGAGACCGAACAGGCGAAGCGGCTGCGCGCGGAGGGTGTCGAAGTTGTCGAAGGCCGTGTCCGGGGGTTGTCCCGCTACCCTTGAGCGGGTAATGGCGCTTTCCGATTCTTCCTCCTTCACGGACTTGGGCCTGCGCCGCGAGATTGTCGAGGTGCTTGTCCGCAGAGGAATCCACTCTCCCTTCCCGGTGCAGGAACTGACGATCCCCGATGCGCTCGCCGGGCGTGATGTCTGCGGCAAGGCCAAGACGGGTTCGGGCAAGACGCTCGCATTCGGCCTTCCGGTGCTCCAGTGCATGCGCCGCGCACGCCCCAAGCTCCCGACGGGGCTGGTCCTGGTTCCGACTCGGGAACTGGCCAGTCAGGTTCGTGATGAACTGGCCCCGGCGGGTCAGGCCGTGGATCGAAAGGTGCTGGCCGTCTACGGGGGTGCCCCGATCGAGAAGCAGATCGAGCGGTTGCGGTCGGGGATCGATCTTGTGGTCGCTACCCCGGGGCGGATGATCGACCTGATCGAACGGGAGGCGATCTCGGTCGAGGGCGTGGCCCATGTCGTGGTCGATGAGGCTGATCGGATGGCCGACATGGGGTTCTTGCCCCAGGTCGAGTGGGTCCTGCGCAACGTGCGATCGGACCGTCAGACGCTGCTCTTCTCGGCCACGCTCGACGGCGTCGTCAACTCGCTGATCCGTCGTTATCAGCACGATCCGGTGATGCACGAGGTGGTCGAGCCTGAGATCACCGCCAAGGAGATGACCCATCGCTTCGTTGCGGTCCACAAGATGGACAAGGCGAAGGTCGCTGCGGCGATCGCCCGTTCGGCTGACCGCACGATCATGTTCACCAGCACCAAGGTGATGGCTGATCGTCTGGCCCGTGATCTCGTGCAGAACGGTGTGAAGGCGGCTGCGATCCATGGCGACCTGCGCCAGAGCAGCCGGGAGAAGTCGCTGCGGGATTTCGGCAACGGCAGACTCCGGGCGTTGGTTGCCACCGATGTGGCGGCGCGGGGCATCCATGTGGACGACATCGACATCGTCGTCCACTACGACCCGCCAGCAGACCACAAGACCTATCTCCACCGCGCCGGCCGGACTGCCCGTGCGGGCGGGACCGGGCTGGTCGTGACGCTGTCGGTCTGGGACGAGGAACTCGAGATCAAGCGGCTCCAGAAGCGGATAGACGTGGTCTCGCCGTTGACCGAGATGTTCTCCAACGATGAGCGGCTCGCCGACCTGGCCGGTTGGGATCCGGCCGCTGCAGAAACCGGTTGACGTTCGGCCGATCCCGAACGGTAGGGTAGAGGTCAACATTCAGAGTGATTCGTGCAGCGCAACCCCGGTTGAGTTGTTCGATTCCGGCAACCTGGGATCGGATGCCCAAGGTGCCCCTCCCGCTTCGGCGGGAATGTGGCTTCGGCTCTCAGAGGCGTCGCAACAAAGTGTCCGGCAAAACCGGTCGCCGAGGGCAACGGAAGGCACCGACGAGATCAACAGTGCATGACCCCGACCACCGCCCACTGCGTTACGACGCCGCTGAAAGGTTCGCGCCCAACCTCGTGGCCTCCGGTGCGTGGCGTCCCGGCGATCCGCTGGGGCAGCGGCGCTTGATGACGGTCACCGACGGTCGCCCGTTCGCTCTGGAGGCGGGGGGCAGGCTTGAGGAGATCACCCTGGCCTATGAGACGTGGGGCGAGCTCAACGCCGACGGCTCGAACGGGGTGCTCGTCTGTCACGCCCTGACCGGCGATTCCCATGCGGCCGGTCCGATCTCGCCGGGGCATGTGGGCGACGGCTGGTGGGACGAGTTCATCGGGCCTCAAAAGGCGATCGACACGGACCGCTGGTTCGTGGTCTGCGCCAACGTCTTGGGTGGTTGTCAGGGCAGCACCGGTCCGTCGAGCGATGTGCCGGGCGAGGACCGGCCCTATGCGGCGCGGTTCCCCCAGGTCACGATCCGTGACATGGTCCGCACTCAGCGTCGGCTCGCCGACCGGCTGGGTGTCGGCAAGTGGCTCGCCGTCGTGGGCGGATCGCTGGGCGGCATGCAGGTCCTCGAGTGGGGTGTGATGTTCGGTGACCGGGTCCGGTTGTTGATGCCGCTCGCGACCTGCGCGGCTGCGAGCCCCCAACAGATCGCCTGGAGCGCGGTCGAGCGGCTGGCGATCGTCAACGACCCGCTGTTCAACAACGGCGACTATTACGACGCTCCTGCGGGGAAGGGGCCGTGGGCGGGTCTGGCGCTGGCGCGTGAGATCTCGCAGATCACCTATCGGACCTCGGTGGTCTTCGATCAGCGGTTCGGCCGTCAGCACGTCGATCAGCGCAATGAGCTTGAGCCCTGGGGCCGCTACCAGGTGGAGTCGTATTTGGATCATCACGGTCAGAAACTGGTGCGCCGTTTCGATGCCAACACCTTCCTGGTGTTGAGCAAGGCGATGGACCTTCACGACATCGGCCGTGGCCGTGGAGGGATCGATGCCGCGTTCTCGAGGCTGTCGAGTCCGGTGTTCACCGCCTCGATTAATTCAGACCTCCTCTATCCCCCGTACCAGCAGGCCGCGATCCGCGACGGCGTCGTCTCGGCAGGCGGGTGCTGCGAGTACCACATTGTCGACAGCCCCCAGGGACACGACGGTTTCCTGCTCGAGTCTTCGCTTCTGGGTCCCTTGATCCACGACGCCATCGCCGAAACCGAAGCATCGGCGTGACCGGGCATCCAGCGGTTGAGCCGGCCTATGACGCCCGCACCGTTGCGGTGAGAGCCGGTCGGGGCCACAACGACACCGCGCTGGCCCCGGTGCTGTGGTCCAGCAGTGCCTTCGTGGCTGACGGTTTCGACCATGCCCGGCAGTTGGCCGGCGACACCACCGACCCGAAGTTCTATGGTCGCAACTCCAACCCGACTGTGGCCGATTTCGAGCACGCCATGGCGGAACTGGAGGGTGCCGAGGCGTCGAGGGCGTTCGCCTCGGGCATGGGGGCGGTGAGCGCGGTCGTGTTGGCGCTGTGTTCGGCGGGGGACCACATCGTCGCCCAGTCGCAGCTCTATTCGCACACGCAGGTGCTGTTGCAGGCGGTGTGTCCGCGTTTCGGCATCGACGTCAGCTTCGTCGACGGCACGGTTCCCGGGGCGTTCGAGGCCGCGGTGGTCCCACAGAAGACCACGCTCGTGGTGGCGGAGTCGCCAGCCAATCCGAAGCTGGCCCTGGTCGACCTCGATCTGCTCGGCGCGATCAAGGGGCCTGTGACTGTGGTCGATTCGACGTTCGCCACACCGATCGCCCAGCGGCCCTTGGAGTACGGCGTGGACCTGGTGGTTCATTCGGCGACCAAGGCGATCGCGGGCCACAACGACGCGATCCTCGGGGTGGTCTCGGGGAGCGAGGAGTTGATCGCCTGGATCCGCGGCTTCGCCATCCTGGCGGGCGCGACTGCGTCGCCGTTCGACGCGCTCAACGGTCTGCGGGGAATCCGGACCCTGCCCATCCGTGTTGAGCAGCAGACTGAGACGGCGACGGCGGTGGCGGCGATGCTGGAGTCGCATCCGGCGGCGAAAGCGGTGTTCTACCCGGGCTTGGAGTCGCACCCCCAATACGAACTGGCCCAGCGACAGCTTGATCTGCCCGGTGGACTCATCGCGTTCGACCTCGCCGGGGGCCTCGAGGCGGCCGCCGGTTTCATTGACCGCCTGCGACTGGTTCAGCGAGCCACCTCCCTGGGCGGCCCCGAGACGCTGGTGACCCATCCGGTGACGACGACCCACGCGGGGTTGTTGCCGTCCGAACTCGCTGCAGCAGGTATCGAGGACGGAACTGTCCGCATCTCTTGCGGTTTGGAGCACGAGGATGATCTCATCGCAGACCTGACCCAAGCCCTCGCCCCGTTCTCCTGAACGCCCGCCCACGGTGTCGGGAGTGCCTGCGGTGTCGTGTTGGCCTTTGGTGTCAACAGGTGCCCACGGTGTCAACAGGCACCTGCGGTGTCGCGTTGGCCTGCGGTGTCGCCAGGTTCTGCGGTGTCGCGTTGGCCTGCGGTGTCGCCAGGTTCTGCGGGGTCGCGTTGGCCTGCGGTGTCGCCAGGTTCTGCGGTGTCGCGTTGGCCTGCGGTGTCGCCAGGTTCTGCGGTGTCGCGTTGGCCTTTGGTGTCAACAGGATCTGCGGTGTCAACAGGTGCCTGCGGTGTCGCGTTGTCCTGCGGTGTCAACAGGTGCCTGCGGTGTCGCGTTGTCCTGCGGTGTCGCGTTGGCCCGCGGTGTCAACAGGGCGGGCGAAACCCGATACCGTCAGCCAGATGAAATGGGTCCAGGCAGGCGCTGTGGCACTGGTGATGGTCGGTGCGCTGCTGTCTGGAGGTGTTGCGGCTGCTCAAGACGGCGACAACGCCCCGACGATCAACCCGGTCGCCCAGACCGAGGGCGAAGTCGACACTTCCGAAGATATTGACTTCGACAAGAACCAGGCTGGGATCGACCGGGCCCGTCGAACACTGATCGCGATCGCCGCGGTGATGTCGGTGGGGCTCATCGGGTACTGGTGGCACACGATCCCTTCTCGGAGGCTGCGGATCGCCACCAAACGGCTCGCTGACCATCGGGCGATGACCGAGACTGCGGGTCCCGCGCAGAAGAACGAGTGACCGGGGCTAGTTTCGCGCTCGGCGTGCGGGTTACGGTTGGGCATGGCAGAAGGACTTGATCTCGACGCAATGTTGGAACGTTTCCGCGTCCGTGCGGAGGCGGTGAAGAAGCGCAACCTTCCCCCTGTCGGTGGCGAGGAGCGGAAACTCTTCATTGCCCAGGCGCAGGCCGACTATCAGGATTTCGCGATGATCGGCGATGCCGAGGCGTCCCTCGACGACGGAATCCTCACCCTCACCATCGACCTCCGCCCCCCGGCCGGTCATGGGTGACAACCCGTATGCGGTGCTGCTGGAGGAGGTGCGGGTCGGCCCACGGGTCGCTCGCAACCGCTTCTTCCAGGTTCCGCACTGCAACGGGATGGGGTACCGAGATGTCCGCGCCCATGCGGAGATGCGGGCGGTGAAGGCGCAGGGCGGCTGGGCGGTCATATGCACCAGTCCCGCCAACTCGGAGGGCGAGTCGCCAAAGAAGCCCGTCTGCCGGGGTTGGCCGCCTGGATTCGGGTGCTCGACTACCGCCAGTCCCAGTTGGATCGTCTGGATCAGGTTGACCACTACTTCCAGAGCGCGATGACTGCTCAGGAGGTGATCTCGTCGGCAGCAGAGAACGGCTTCGACCATGTCGGGGTGGCCACGGGTTCGTCGTGGCGCCGCGACGGAGTGGGCCGTTGGCACACCGCGCCGCTGCCGCTCGGGGATCTGTCGGTGCTGACCCCCGATGACCTGATGGCCGGCAAGCGCCCCGGCGGTGTCGGTGGCGGTGGAGGCACATCGGCGAACATGAGGGTGGCCGTCTTCGATGACGACCACTACTACATGGGTGGCGTGCTCGCTGAGTTGCTGTGCAGCGAGGGTTACGAGGTGGTGCTGGTGACGCCGGCGGTGATGGTGTCGTCGTGGACGGTCAACACGATGGAACAGCATCGGATCGCGGCTCGCCTGCTCGACATGGGGGTGGAGTGCCGTTGCTCGACCACCGTGCTCGGCACTCTGGGCGGGGGCCTTCGCACCGCCTGCACCTACACGGAGAAAGAAGGAGAGATCGAAGCTGACGCGCTCGTGGTTGTCACCTCCCGCCTGCCCGAGGACTCACTCGCCCAGGAACTGTTTGCACGACAGGACCAATGGGCCGATGCCGGCCTCAAGAGCGTGACCGCAGTCGGTGACGCCCTGGCGCCGGGAACGATCGCTGCCGCGGTGTGGTCGGGTCGCCGCTATGCCGAGGAGATCGAAGCTCCCACCGCTGATGCCGATACCACCCCCTTCCGCCGCGAACTGACTGCTGTCGAATGACCCGAGACACCCCGCCGCGACGGCTCCGACGCTGACGACTCGCCATCGACCCGCGCCCCCAGACCGGTCGGTGATTGACGACACCGCTGGTTGCAGGGACTGGCTACGCTCAACAGGCGGTGGAGGCCGCCAGGGGTTGCCATCGCAGTCGGCGCAAGACTGGGCGGGACTGCTACATTCGGGGAGAACTTGCTGGGTCTGAAGTCAATGACAGCATCGAAGAATCGGAGGCATGGGTATGAGTGAAGGGTATTTTGCTCGACGGAAAGCAAGAAAAATGGCTGAACGAGCAGAAGCCGAAGCTGCCGCGAAGCGTCAGAAAGAAAGGGAGCTAAACGAGGCTCGTGAAGCAGAACGCGTACGCATAAAGAATCAGTTGGACATTGCGAGGGACCCGGCAGGAGCGTATGACGAACGGGAGGGGTGCCCTATCATCCCAAAAAGGCACGAAGAGGTAATCGGGATCGTCTCGGATACGGGATTAGTCGAGGTCAAAGCGGGTAGAGTTGAGTACCGTGGAGGTTCTAGTGGGGTGAGTTTTCGCGTAGCCAAGGGCGTTACGTTGAGAACAGGGGCCCACAAAGGTACTGCGTACCGGGAACCTGAAATGCCTCGGGTCTTGTGTGCCGGTGGCACATTGGTCATCACCAACCAGCGGGCTGTGTATGTCGGACCCAAGTACACAAGGGAGTTCGTTTGGGCAAAACTGTTGGCTTTCACAGAAGGGTATGGTGAAGGCGGAACTAGCCTACTGATGCCCGTCGAAAACAGACAAAAGACTAGTGGCGTGTTAGTAGGCGGCAGTTATGATTATGTGGTCGCCCGATGCGAAATGGGTGTAGCGGCACAGCGAGGGACGTTACCACAACTCATCGCTGAATTGGAAGAAGAGTTAGAGGCGTTACAATGACCTGACCGGTGCTGAGAGCTGCCGCTGCTGTGGTCGCCTCGTAACTAGCCAAACCAACTGCACAAACGACGCGTCACCAAGATTGATTCACGCGGGGGATCTCTTCCTTGGTCGGTAATGTCAGTTGTGTTGGTGTGCCGGGGGGTGGCGGGTTTGTTTGCGTCGTTTGGACAGAGGTCGGGGCTGCCCTGGTGGAGGGGTGGGTTAGGGGCCGTTGGGTGGGTTGTTGGGGTTGATGATTTGGTAGCCGGTGTTGGTTTTGATGACGATGTAGCCGCGGTCGTGGATGTTGTGGTGGCATAGCGGGCAGGCCAAGCACATTTCGTCGATGTTGGTGTGTCCGCCTTGTTCCCAGGGTTTGATGTGATGGATTTCGCAGCGTTCGGGTCCGGCGGTGCAGCCTTTGCCTCGGCAGTGCCGGTCTCTGGCGATGATGGCTTTGGTTTGGGCTTCGGTGGCGTGTCTGTGGGTGCGTCCCACCCAGATGGGTTGTCCTTTGCCGTTGAACACGATCCCGGTGACCGCGGCGGTGCAGATGAGCCGTTCGAGCACGGTCTGTGGTAACGCTTCACCACCAACGATCTCCGCGACGCCGGTGGGATCATCGCCGCGGAGGCGTTCGATGTCGGCTATGGCGATGAGCTGATGCCGGGTGCTGCCGGGCCCGCGACGCGCCGGGTTGGTCAACAACGCGACGAACGCGTCGGCCATGCGTTGCGGGACGGTGCGCACATCGTCAGGAGAACCGTCGCGGCCGCCGTCGCCGCGCCACAGGCGGTCATACTCAACATCGATCGCTTTGCGTGCCTGTTGGTAGCTGACCGGGTCGAGTTTCGCGAACAGTATCCCCATGCCCTCATCGTCGACCCAATGCTTCAACGACCGGTCGCGGCGCTGCCGTT
>JAHQYN010000101.1 GCA_024421085.1 Acidimicrobiia bacterium | reverse complement strand
CTGCTAGGATGTCGACGAAGAACCCGAACGCGACCGACGGCACCACGATTCCGGTGACACCGTCGGGATCCTCGCTAACCAGCTGGACGTGCGTCGTCGGCGTTGGATGGGCGCGGAGGAACTCCGTTAGCTGCTCAACAGCATTGGCAGCCTGCTCGGCTCCCTGCTCATCCAGCAGCTCAAGTTCCCGCACCGATCCTCGTGCCATGGCGCACGCACCTCCTGTGTGTTGTTGCGGTTCCTGTCGGGTACGGTACCCGAGAGTCGACGTTTTCGCAATAATCGAAACGAGCGATGCTTCAAGATTATTCGCAACCTCGGCGGCCAACGAGATCGCTCACTCCGCTTGCTGGAGCGCCAACCTCATCCGCAGCGCCCACGCCACACTCCGCTCCTCCACCATCCACATAACGCAAGCCCGTATCTTCACACCACATCAGATTCGGAACCCGATTCGTGAACCAGTCCCGAATCACGAGCAGCGGTACGGGCGCCCACACCTACCCTGACCAGGCGAAATGCGAGTTCCAAGTGTGTCGGAGGGGGGACTTGAACCCCCACGCCCATAACGGGCACTAGCCCCTCAAGCTAGCGCGTCTGCCAATTCCGCCACTCCGACGTGGCCATCCAACGAGCTGGATGCGAAGCACGATCCTAGCGCCGTGCATACTTCGCCACACTCAGATTCACAGGGGGAACCGAGGGCTCAGAAGATCAGCGCGTAGGCGACTGAAGAGAACCCGAAGACCACCGCGGCAACCACGGTGATCCGGTCAAGGTTGCGCTCAACCACCGTCGACCCGGCCGCGGCAGCGCCGGCACCGCCGCCGAACATGTCGGACAGTCCCCCGCCCTTGCCGCTGTGCAACAGCACCAGCAGGATCAACGTGGAAGCAGAGACGAGCCAGAGGGGAGCAACGATCCAAACCATCTCACCAGCCTAACCGGATCGCTGCCCAATTGCGGGGCGCTACCTGTCGAGGTCGGCGTCACCGAGGATCGTTGCAAGCGCGATCACGCAACTCGCCAATGACATCGTCAGTCAACCGACGACCGTCCCCTGACTCGAGTCCTTCAGCGATCAACGAGCGAAAATGACGTGCCGCCTGGTCATGTGGACCGCAGGCGTGGGCGAGATCCACCGCACTCACACTTGGTAGAGGCGGAAGTTGACTATGCGGGCGAACTCGTCGGGGTCGAGACTGGCACCGCCGACCAAGGCACCGTCGATATCGGGTTGTGCCATCAACTCCGGGGCGTTGCCGCCCTTGACAGAGCCGCCGTACTGGATGCGCACCGCGTCGGCCGCTGAATCACCCCAGCGGGAGCGCACCAGGGAGCGGATATGGGCGCACATCAACTGGGCGTCGTGCGGTGTTGCCGTCACGCCGGTGCCGATCGCCCAGATCGGCTCATAGGCGATCACGATCGCGGCCACGACATCGCTCGACAGACCGGCCAAGCTGCCCGAGATCTGCTGAGACACAGTCGACTCCGCCTCCTGAGCCTCACGCTGCTGCAGGGTCTCACCGACACAGACGATCGGGGTCATCTCCGCGGCGAGCACCGCCTTGGCCTTCTCGTTGACGACATCATCGGTCTCACCGAACAGTTCACGTCGTTCGCTGTGACCCACGATCACATACTCGACGTTGAGCTTCGCCAACATCGGAGGCGCGATCTCACCGGTGAACGCTCCGTGGCTCGCCATATGAACGTTCTGCGCACCCAGCGAGACGGGAACGTCGTCGGCCTGAAGGACCGTCTGCACAGACCGCAGGTCGGTGAAGGGCGGATGAACCGAGACGTCCACATGGTCGTAGTCGCGCGGGTTCAGGGCGTAGGCGAGTTTCTGGATCGTCTGGATCGCTTCGAAGTGGTTGTGGTTCATCTTCCAGTTTCCGCTGATCAGCGGTTTGCGCGCGCCAGGCGCAGACTCATCAGTCACCGCTTCATTAGACATAGGAGGCTCCTCTCAGGGCCTTGAGGCCGACCAGGTCACCCTGCTCGATCAAGGCCAGCGATGCTCCACCACCGGTGGAGACGTGATCCATATCGTGTTCGACTCCGAACAGTTTCGCCGCCGCAGCACTGTCACCGCCACCGACGACCGTGAACGCCCTGGTCTCGGCCATGGCCTGGGCTACCGCACCGGTCCCGCCGCCGAAGCGGGGATCCTCGAACACGCCCATCGGCCCGTTCCACAACACTGTCGCCGCCTCGTGGATGACGTCGCCGAACGCTGCCGCGCTGCCCGGACCGATGTCCACTCCCATCCAACCGTCGGGCAGGTTCGTGCCCATCTGGCGCACGTCTCCCCCGGCACCGGGCTTCATCAGTTCGCCGCCGGGGCCCAGAGCAGTGATGTCGTACGGCAGATGAATCGTCTTGGGGCCGTCGAGCAGCCGCGCGCAGGTGTCGATCATGTCAGTCTCGCACAGGGAGGCGCCCACCGAGTGGCCCTTGGCGGCCAGGAAGGTGAAACACATCCCCCCACCGACGATCAACGAATCGACCGACTCCAACAGCGCCTCGATGACGGCGAGCTTGTCGCTCACCTTCGATCCGCCCATGACCGCCACGAACGGTCTGCGCGGATTCGTGCGCAACCCACCTAGTACCTCGACCTCGCGGTGCAGCAGCCGGCCCGCGGCCGACGGCAGACGACGGGGCGGACCCACGATCGAGGCATGGGCACGGTGCGAGGCACCGAACGCATCATTGACGTAGGCGTCGTGGCCCTCGACCAACTCCTCCACGAACGACGTGTCGTTGGCCGTTTCTCTGGGATCGAAACGCAGGTTCTCCAACAATTCGACGCCCGGTGCCAACTCGCGCAGGAGTTCGCGCACCGGTTCAACCGAATAGGCCGGGTTCGCCTCGCCTCGGGGCCGTCCGAGATGCGTGCAGGCGGTGACCGACGCGCCCTGGCCGATGAGCCAGCGAATGGTCGGCAGAGCGGCGCGGATGCGCAGGTCATCGGTGATCTGCCCGTCAGCGACCGGCACGTTGAAGTCGGCCCGCAGAAGGACCGACTTGCCGCTTAGACCACCCAGATCTTCAAGTCGAGGAACAGAACCCACTTCTAGCTGACGCGGCTTTCCCGCTCTGGTTCGCTTCGCCCACCGAGCCGCTCGGGCCACGGCCTCTCCGGATGAGTCACGTATGCGCGGAACGCCATGGCCTACCGGCTCGGCCTCTGGGCACCGACGACCAGGGTGAGGTCGACCAGACGGTTCGAGTAGCCCATTTCGTTGTCGTACCAACCGAAGATCTTGACCAGCGATCCCTGCGCCATGGTCAGTCCGGCGTCGAACACGCAAGAGGCGGTCGAACCGATGATGTCCGACGAAACCAGAGGCGCTTCCGAGTAGACCAGCACACTGCTGAGCGGCCCGGAGGTGGCTGCTGCTTTGAAGGCCTCGTTGATCTCGGCGACCGTGACGTCGTCGCGGCCCAGCACGCCGGTGAAATCGGTGATCGATCCGTCGGGAATGGGGACCCTCATCGAAGTGCCGTCGAGCTTCCCCTGCATCTCGCTCATGACGAGGCCGGTGGCGCGTGCGGCTCCGGTGGAGGTGGGCACGATGTTGATCGCCGCGGCGCGGGCCCGGCGCAGATCAGAATGGGGTCCGTCTACCAGTGCCTGGTCGCCCGTGTAGCCGTGCACTGTGGTCATCAGCCCCTGCACGACACCGAAGGCATCGTCGAGCACCTTCACCATCGGCACGAAGCAGTTGGTGGTACACGAGGCGTTGGAGATCACGTGATGGTTTGCCGGGTCGTAGGTGTCGTCGTTCACGCCGACGACGAAGGTTGCGTCGCTGTCGCCTGAGGGAGCGGAGATGATGACTTTGGGGGCACCCGCGCTGCGGTGCATGGCCGCGCCGCTGCGCTTGGTGAAGATACCCGTGGACTCAACCACCACATCGACGCCGAGGTCGCTCCATGGGAGATCTTCGGGGTTCCGTTCAGAGAGAACCCTCAGGACATCACCGTCGACGCTGATCCCTTCATCGGTCACTGCGATCTCAGCAGCCAGACTCCCGTGCACCGAATCGTGGGCGAGCAGGTGGGCCATGGTGTCGATCGAGCCGAGGTCGTTGACTGCGACGAAGTCGATATCAGCACCCTGGGTCTTGGCAGCCCGAAAGAAGTTGCGGCCGATGCGGCCAAAACCGTTTATTCCGACGCGTACGGTCATTTAAGGTTCTCCCTTGTTGCTGGTTGTGCGATTGTCGTGGTTGTTTGAATCGTTGCTCTGAGCAGACAAGCACATCTGGCCGTCAGATGTTGAGGTCGCGGTGCACCACCGATGGCGTGATCCCCAATTCCTCGAATACCACGGCCATTCGTTCGGCAATAGCGACCGAACGATGTCTACCACCTGTGCACCCGAATGCGACCGTGAGATACGACTTGCCCTCCTGCTCATACAACGGAAGGATCAATTCTAGGAGCTTCTCGAGGCGTTCCAGGAAACCCTCGGTGACCGGCTGCGAAAGCACATAGTCGCGAACGGACTGGTCAAGGCCTGTGAGGGGGCGCAGCTCCTCGATCCAGTGCGGGTTGGGCAGGAAACGGCAGTCGATCACCAGGTCAACGTCGATGGGAAGCCCGTGCTTGTAGCCGAACGAGGAGACGGTCGTCTGCATCGTGTGCCTGCAATTACCGTCGCCGAAGGCTTCGGCCATGCGTTCGCGCAGTTGGTGCACGTTCAGTTCCGAGGTGTCGATCACCAGGTCGGCCAGAGCTCGCAGCGGTTCCAGAGCGACTCTCTCGGCATTGATGATCTCGCCGAGCGTGCCGCCGTCGGAATCGTCGAAGGGATGCCGACGCCGACTCGACTCGTAGCGGCGCACCAGCACTTCGGTGGAGGCGTCGAGGAACACCAGCTGCACCCGGGTGAACTGGGTCCGCAGTGCGCTCACCAACGTGGCGATCCTGTCCTGGTACTGCCCGGATCCGACAACCAGGGCCATCCGGTCGCCGGCGCTCGATGAGCCGTCGGCCAGTTCAGCGACCTTGGGGATCAGCGCGGGCGGGAGGTTGTCCATCACGAACCAGCCCATGTCCTCGAGATTGTCGGCCGCTACCGTGCGACCGGCCCCGGACAGGCCCGCGATGACCACCAGATCGCTCATGGGCCGATGCTAGCCAGCGGACTGCCTGCGGTCGCCGATAAGGGCCAGGAGCCTCGGGGTGTTGACCAAAACGTCGGTCTCATGCTCGGGAACCTTGGCCACGAACCCGGGAGGCGGCGAGGGTTCGAGCATTGCGACCAGATCGATCCCCGCGGCGATCATCCCATTGACGTAGCGGCTCAACGGGCGGTGGACGAATCGCACATGCACGCCCTTGTTGACCTCTTCGACCGTGGCCGTCTCATGGAGGTAGGCACCTACGCGCCAGTAAGTCTCGGGGGGATCGATCATGTGGTCGACGATCAAACCGCTGTTCGGCGTCTGGAACAGCGGGTGGTTGAGGATCAGCACGAGGCGCCCGCCCGGGCGCAGTGCTCGCGCAACCTCGGCAAGCGACTCTTCGAGCGTGTCGATGTGTTCATAGACCAGACAGACGACCCCTCCGTCGAACGAGCCGCTACTTACCGGCAGGCGGTCACTTTGGGCCAGCGCATAGACCGGTCCGCCGGCCCGCTCATGTGCTGTGCAGACCTGTGCCATGGTCGGGTCGAGCCCTACGACCTCGGCCCCTGCTTGGGCCAACGCTCGGGCTATCTGGCCCTCTCCGGTGCCGATGTCGAGCACCCGTTCGCGCCCTGCGAGATGCTCCATCACGATCGGGATGATCTGCTCGGTGTACTCGGGATCGACCCCGTCGGTGAACTTCTCCTGCCACCACCGCGCATGCCCCTCCCACTCTGTTTGCGCTGCGGACGGAACCGCAGACCCGCGGCCGTCGGCGCCGACAACCGAATCGCCACCCGCTGCGGACGGAACCGCAGACCCGCGGCCGTCGGCACCGACAACCGAATCGCCACCCGCTGCGGACCGAACCGCAGACCCGCGGTCAGGTTCTGTGGACATGGGTGTAGACGTTCTCGGCTACTTCGTCGGGGAGCCAGGTGAGGGCCTTGAGGTCGCTCAAGGCGGCACGTTTCACGGCGTTCACGCCTCCGAGTTCCTTGGTGAGGCGTTTCTTGCGGGCGGGGCCGAGGCCGGCGATGCCGTCGAGTGCTGAACGGGTCATGCGCTTGTCGCGCAACTGGCGGTGATAGGCGACAGCGAAACGGTGGCTCTCGTCACGGATCCGCTGAAGCAGGTACAACGCCTCGGACTGGCGGGGCAACAGAATCGACTCGCTCCGTGCGGGCACGAACACCTCCTCGAACTGCTTGGCCAGCGCAACGACGGGAATCTCCTCGGTCAGGCCGAGCTCAGCGAGTACCCGCTCAGCCACACCCAGTTGCCCCTTGCCGCCGTCGACCACCAACAGCTGCGGCGGGTACGAGAACCGCCCCTCACGTTCCTCAACAGGCAACTCGCGCTCCTTGAGGTAGGCAGACAGCCGCCGGGTGAGCACCTCCTCCATTGCAGCGAAGTCGTCGTTGCCGGGCACTGACTGGATTCGGAAGCGTCGATAGTCGGACTTCTTGGGCAAACCGTCCTCAACCACCACCATCGACCCCACGTAGTCGGTCCCGGCGATGTGGCTCATGTCGTAACACTCGATCCGCAGCGGCACCAGCGGCAGATCGAGGTGCTGGCGCAGTTCGTTGAGTGCCCTGGCGCGGCTGTTGTGATCGTTGGTGCGTTTGAGCCGGTGACGGTTGAAGGTCTCCTCGGCGTTCTGGGTCACGGTCTCGTGGAGACGGCGCTTGTCTCCCCGCTGCGGCACCCGGATCTCCACCTTGGTCCCCCGCGCCTCGCTGATCCACTCCTCATACAGTTGCGGATCGTGAGGCAGCCGCGGCACCAGCACCTCCTTGGGCCAGCCGATGGGGTTGTCGTCGAAGTAGAGGCGCTCGAGCACCCGGCTCATCAGTTCGGGCTCGTCGAGTTCCTCGGCCTTGTCGACAACGAAGCCTCTGCGGCCCATGACCCTCCCCTTGCGCACGAAGAAGACCTGGACCGCCGCTTCGAGTTCGTCGTCGAACACGCCGACCACGTCGACGTCGGTGCTGCGGGCGAACACCATCTGCTGCTTCTCGACCGCCTTGCGGACCGAGGTGAGCCGGTCCCGCAAGTAGCCCGCCCTCTCGTAGGCCAGCGCATCGCTCGCCTCGTGCATCTGCGCGGTGAGCTTGGCGACCACCTCGTCGGTGTCGCCGGCGAGGAAGCTGATGAGCTCGCCGACCATCCCGTCGTAGGTCGCTTTGTCGACCTCGCCGACGCAGGGGCCCGCGCACTTCTCGATGTGGTACAGCAGGCAGGGCTTGCCCAGTTTCTCGTGCCTGCGGAACTTGTTGTCCGAACAGGTGCGAATGGGGAAGGTGCGCAGCAGCAGGTCGAGCGTCTCGCGGATGGCGTAGGCGTGGCCGTACGGCCCGAAGTAGCGGTTGCCCTTCTTGGGTTTGCCGCGGATGACCATCGCCCGGGGCCACTCGTCCACCATCGTCAGGCACAGGAACGGGTACGACTTGTCGTCGGTGTAACGGACGTTGAACCGCGGCTTGTGGCGCTGGATCAGCGAGAACTCGAGCATCAGAGCCTCGACTTCGTTGGCCACCTGGATCCACTCGACCGACTCGGCTGTCTCGACCATCTGGCGGGTGCGGGTCGGCAGCTTGCGGGGGTTCTGGAAATAGTTGGAGAGGCGCGAACGAAGGTTCTTGGCCTTGCCGACATAGATCACCCGACCATCGCGGTCCTTGAACTGGTATGAGCCGGGCGTGTCGGGGATCGAGCCGCTGGGAGGTCGCGAGATCATCGGCTCTATCCGGGCAGCATCGGCACCAGGAACGCTCCCGTATGGCTCTCGGGCACGGCGGCCACGTCCTCGGGCGTGCCGACCGCTACCACGGCCCCCCCGCCCGACCCGCCTTCAGGCCCGAGGTCGATCAGCCAGTCCGCGGTCTTGACGACGTCGAGGTTGTGTTCGATCACGACCACGGTGTTGCCTTGGTCCACCAGACGGCTGAGCACGCCGAGCAGCTTGCGGATGTCCTCGAAATGAAGTCCCGTGGTGGGCTCGTCGAGCAGGTAGATGGTGTGGCCGGTGGAACGCTTGGCCAGCTCACTGGCAAGCTTGACGCGCTGGGCCTCGCCTCCCGACAGTGTCGGTGCGGGCTGGCCCAGCCGCACGTAGCCCAGCCCGACGTCGACGAGGGTCGCCATGTGACGGGCGATCGCCGGCTGGTTGGCGAAGAAGTCGAGGGCGGTCTCGCACGACATGGCGAGGATCTCTGAGATGTTGAGGCCCTTGAACCGGACCTCAAGCGTGTCGCGGTTGTAGCGCAGGCCCTTGCAGACCTCGCAGGGGACATAGACGTCGGGCAGGAAGTGCATCTCGATCTTGATCGTGCCGTCGCCACGGCAGGCCTCGCAGCGCCCGCCCTTGACGTTGAACGAGAAGCGGCCCGGCAGGTAGCCTCGGACCTTCGCCTCGTTGGTCTGCGAGAAGAGTTTGCGGATGTGGTCGAAGACGCCGGTGTAGGTGGCCGGGTTGGAACGCGGCGTCCGCCCGATCGGCGACTGGTCGATGGCGATCACCTTGTCGAGGTTGTCGATGCCGTCGATGCGGGTGTGCAGCCCCGGTGGGAGCCTCGAGGTGTAGATGTGCTGCATCAGGGACCGGTGCAGGATCTCCTCGACCAGCGAGGACTTCCCCGAACCCGACACGCCGGTGACGCAGATGAACTTGCCGAGCGGGAAGTCGACATCGATGTTCTTCAGGTTGTTCTGCCGGGCGCCGCGCACGGTGAGGCAAGTCCCGTTGCCGACACGGCGCCTGGCGGGGACCTCGATCTGTCGTTGACGTGAGAGGTACTGGCCGGTGATCGACTCCTCGTTCGTCAACAGGTCTTCGTAAGTTCCGGAGTGGACGATGCGGCCGCCGTGCTCACCGGCACCCGGGCCGATGTCGACCACATGGTCGGCGACCTTGATCGTGTCCTCATCGTGCTCCACGACAAGGACCGTGTTGCCCAGGTCCCGCATCCGCAGCAGCGTCTCGATCAGGCGGTGGTTGTCGCGCTGGTGCAGGCCGATCGACGGCTCGTCGAGCACGTAGAGGACCCCCACGAGCCCAGAGCCGACCTGCGAGGCCAGGCGGATCCGCTGAGCCTCGCCACCCGCCAGCGAGGCGGCGCCGCGCGACAGGGTCAGATAGTCGAGGCCCACGTCGAGCAGGAAGCCGAGCCGGGCTCTGATCTCCTTGAGGACCTGCTCAGCGATAATCGAGTCCCGTTCGGACAGTTCCAGTTCAGCGAGGCGCTTTGCGGCCTCAGCGATGGAGAGGGAGCAGAGCTCGTGGATCGTCAGGTCGTTGATGGTGACCGCCAGCGACAACGGCTTGAGCCTCGACCCGTCGCATTCGCGGCACGCCACCTGGCGCATGTAACCCTCGATGATCTGACGGGCCCCGTCGCTCTCGGACTCGCTGTGCCGGCGCATCAAGTACGGAACAACACCCTCGAACTTGGCGTGGTAGACGCGCGAACGCCCGTAGCGGTTCTTGTAGCGAACCTGCACACGGTCCTTCACCCCTTTGGCCATCAGCAGCAGCTCCCGCTGCTTGTCGGTCAGGTCCTGCCAGGGTTCGTCGAGCGGAATCTCGTAGACCTTGCACACCGACTCAACCAGTCTGGAGAAGTATCGGCTGCGGCCATCCGCCCAAGGGCTGATCGCGCCCTCGGCGATCGTCGCTTCGGGATCGGGCACCACCAACTGGGCGTCGACCTCGAAGACAGTGCCGAGCCCGTCGCAATGCGTGCAGGCCCCATAGGGAGAGTTGAACGAGAAGTTGCGGGGCGCCAACTCCTCGAATGACTTGCCGTCGGAGGGGCGCGAGAGGTGCTGGCTGAAGACGATCGTCTCGCTGGGCCCGTCGCCGTCTCTGGGGACGATCTGGATCTCGGCGATTCCGCCGGTGAGCGTCAATGCGGTCTCTATCGAGTCGGTAAGGCGCCGTTCTATGCCGTCGCGCAGCACGAGACGGTCGACTACGACCTGGATGTTGTGGGTTTCGTAGCGGGCAAGATCGAGTTCGTTGGTCTCGCTGAGCTCCAGCAGCCCACCGTCGACTATCGCCCGGGCGAAGCCCTGCTGGGCAAGATCGGAGAGCAGGGTCTCATAGGTGCCTTTGCGCCCGCGGACGATCGGCGCAAGAACCTGGAAGCGGGTCTGCGAAGGCAGTGCCAGAACCTTGTCGACGATCTGCTGGGGGGTCTGGCGAACCAACTCCTCGCCGGTCTCGGGGTCATGGGGGACGCCGATCCGGGCGTACAGCAGCCGGAGGTAGTCGTATACCTCGGTGACGGTGCCCACCGTGGAGCGCGGGTTGCGAGAAGCGCTCTTCTGGTCGATCGAGATGGCCGGCGACAGTCCCTCAATGAAGTCGACGTCGGGTTTGTCCATCTGACCCAGGAACTGCCGTGCGTATGCCGACAGCGACTCCACGTAGCGGCGTTGACCCTCGGCATAGATCGTGTCGAACGCCAACGACGACTTGCCCGAACCCGACAATCCAGAGAAGACGATCAGCTTGTCCCGCGGCAGCTCAAGGTCTACGCCGCGCAAGTTGTGCTCGCGCGCCCCCGAGATCAACAGCCGATCAGCCACGCCCGCACTCTAGCGCCCCCGCAGACCCCACACACGAACACTCGTTCGTAAACGCTGAGTTCTGCCCCAACGATCTCGTGACCCGCGCCGAGATGGCAACCTTCCTAGTGCGAGCGCTGGATCTCTCAACCCCACCACAACCCTGACCCCAGTCTCCAAGCGGTATCTCGCTGGTTCGGTTGTGTGGTCTACCACCGTCGATTTGCGGTCATGTGAACCCTCGGCACGGGTGGGAGGTGATTCTTGCAACTGCCGTCGTTTCCGTCGGGCAGACCTGTTCCGTCAAGCTGTCTGAGCAGCGCTCCTGGATCAGAGACTTGGGTACATCCGAG
>JAHQYN010000100.1 GCA_024421085.1 Acidimicrobiia bacterium | reverse complement strand
CGGGCTCGAAGAAGGTGGCACTCAGAGCATGGAGCACAGCGTTGGGTTCCAACTGCTTCTCTAGGACGAATCGGTTGTCGAACTCGCCTGGGGCTAGCAACTGCAGCAGGCTGAAGAGGTCTTCATTACCCAGGTTCAGCGGCGTTGCCGACAGGAAGATCAGCGCGTCAGCCCAGTCGGAAAGCAACGCCCCGAGCGCGTGGCTCCTAGTTTCTGAATTGCGGAACGCGTGCGCCTCGTCGACGATGACCAAATCGAATCGCGGTGCGAGTTCGGCGAGATCCTCGAGACCGGACCACACTCGCAACCGTTCGAGACTGCAGACACCCGCAAATCTTGATGGCATGCGGTCGTCGTCGACTCGTTCCAACAACTCATCGAGCCGGGGCCGGTCCAATTCCTCAAGCTCGTAGTCGAACCGTTCACGCATCTCTGCGCGCCACTTCGGAACGAGCATCGAGGGACACACGACGAGAACGCGGTTAGCCTGTCGCCGGGCATCGAGTTCGGTCCAGACGAGACCAGCTTCGATGGTCTTCCCGAGACCGACCTCGTCAGCGATCAGAAGTCGGAGCGAGCCCGTCTCAAGGAGCCGGATCACGGGGCGGAACTGATACGCGCGAAAGATCGTCTTGGTGGCGCGAAAGGAGTAGACCGTGTCCGTGAGCCGCTCTCGAAGCTTCGCTCGAGTGAGCGTGGCCGCGAAACGGTCAGCATGGGCCGGTGGGCGGGCAATCCACTCGTGGGGATCGTCGTCTATCACCGGAGGCTCGAGATCGCGCTCGACGACCTCACGGGTGCGCCCGTCGACACGGATGCGGTACCGCCACTGGCCACTTTCGTAGACGCGGCTGCGCACGAACGCCTCCTGCCCGGATCCCCGCCTGCGGGCGGGCGAGTTGACCTCATAGAGCGGCGCGGCAATGTGCTCTGCGTCGTCCCACCAAGCGCCCATCCAGTCGTAGGCTGAGAGGAGCGGATGCGGCTCCGCCGTCCAATCGGTCTGGGCAGGGGTGGCCGGGGCGCCGCCTTCGATTACGACCATCACCTCGACCTGTGCTCCGTCATCGAACACGTAGATACCCATCGGTAGCTGAGCCTCGTCGGCGTCACGCCTGCGCGCCGCAGCGGAGCGGGAAACCGAGTCCGGCACGCGCCCACCCACGACCAACATCCGCTGGGGCCGCACGGAATCAACCTCACGATCTGCGTCCTTCACCACCGGGTGGTATCGCAAGTAACCTGTCACTGCTTCACATCGTCCTCGCTCGAGCGGCCACGCATGAATGAAAGTGTGCAGGACAATGAAGTGTCAAAACTATGGAGACCAATCACGAAAGTGCCGATCTCCGTTGGCGAGATCGACCGGAGAACTGTTGGTGAAGCCCAGCCAATCCCGAGGTCAATGGGCCGATCAACTGGGTGGCTCTATCTTGGTGAGGCCGCCGAGGTGGGGGTGCAGGGCTTCGGGCATCTCAATCGAGCCGTCGAAGACGCCAGCGCCGGTGGGTCAAATTATCAGATCCAGCCGAGCACCTGCGCGACCACTAAACCAATGGTTGTGATGAGTGTGGAATCTTCGTGTAGTGCTTGCTCGATCATCACCCAGATGAAGGAACGATGCGGGCTCTCATGTAAACGGATCTTGCTGATCTCGGCAAGAATCAGTAGTACTTTCCGATGTAGGCGTAGGCCCGGTCGAAGAGGTCTTGGTCGGTGTGGAGCTTGTACTTGAGCAGGCTTCTTCGGAGTGCCTTTTTCACTTCGCGCTCGCCAGCTTCGGTTCGCTGCCATCCTGGGAATCGAACCTGACGCACGATGCTGTCGATGTCGGCTACAACTCGGTCGACGATCAGTGGAGTGTCGGTGTTCTTCACCTCTTCGAACAGCTCCGTGAGAGCGGCCCTGCCCTGGCCTTCCTGAAGTTCTTCTGGTTCTTCGCGTTCTGCCTGGACCACGTCCTTGGCGAGGTCGATCAGTTGTTTCAGAAAATCTACGGAAGCGAGCAGTCCTTGCTCGTGCTTCATCCGGAGACTCTCCAGCCGTTCTGACAGCGCCACGAACTTGGGATTGTCGCTATGTCGTCGAAGGCGGGTGGCGATCTTGATCTCCACCTCGACGGTGTTGCGCTCCGGGTCCTCGAGCAGATCTTCGAGAACCTTGGCATCCATCACCAGTGTTTCGAGATCGTCCCGCACCGTCTGAACGGAGACGTTCCTGTGGATCAGTTCGATTGTCTTCGCTCCAAGTGAGTGCCAGAGAAGCCTCCCATTCCCCGACGGGGGCTTGAGAGAGTCGTAGACTTGGGCCAACCAGCGGTAGTCGGTCTCGATCGGAACCAATACCGGATCGGGTGACAGCGCTTCCCAGAGTCGGGACAACGCGCTGAAGTCCTGGGCGAACTGGTCCCGTCGGTTCGTGTCAGGCAAGCACTCCTGGGCAGCCAGCAAGCCCTCCCAGCTGAAGTCACTGCGGTTAACGCCTTCGAACCACTGCAAGCACTTCGCCCTCGCCGGATCGAGTTCGTCCTTGAGCTCATCGATGTTCGAGATGACCTTGTCGATCGATGCCTCGTCGAAGTCGAGCGCCTGAGCAACGTCGTCGAACAGTCCGAGGTAGTCAACGATCAGCCCATGGGATTTTCCCGGAGCCACCCGATTTGTTCGGCAGATCGCTTGCAGAAGGTTGTGATCCCGCAGCGAGCGGTCGAGGTAGATGCACTGCAAGTTGGTGGCGTCGAAACCGGTCAGGAGTTTGGCGGTGACGATCAGGATCTTCAGGGGATCGGCCGGATCGCGGAAACGGTCCAACAGCGCGGCTTCCTCGTCCTTTGACCGTCCGAAGCGGTTCCGCCAGGCCTGCGGAGCGCCTTGGCCCATGTTCATGACCACATCGCTGACCTCTACGGGCAACTCGTCGTCGGCGAGTGCATCGAGAGCGTCCTTGTAGAGGACGCACGCCTCCTGATCGACGGTCACGATCATCGCCCCGAACCCTTCAGGGGCTACCCGCTCGAGGAAGTGTGCCCGGATGTCGGCCACCACTGCCTCGACCCGAGCCGGCGCCTTGACCAAGAGTGCGAAGCGGCCCGCTCGCTTCGACACCTCCGCTCGGTCCTCCTCGCTCAGGTCGTCAATCAGATCCTCAAACTCCTGGTCGAGCACGGCGCGGTCGATCCGGAGATCGACTGAGCGCGTCTCAAAGCGAAGCGGCAGGGTCGCGTCGTCACGAACCGACTCCTCGAAGCTGTAACGATCGAGATACCCGCCCGGGTCCTCGACCGCCCCGAATGCGACGAATGTGTTTCGGTCTCGCGTATTGATCGGCGTGCCGGTCAGGCCGAATAGGAACGCTTTCGGCAAGGCGCTTCTCATCCGCAGGCCAAGGTCACCTTCCTGTGTTCGATGCGCCTCATCGACGAGAACGATGATGTTGTCTCGCTCGTTCAGCACGCCGTCGGCCTCCGCGAACTTGTGGATCGTGGTGATGATGACCTTCCGGGCATCTCGGGCGAGCAGGCTATGCAGCTGCTGCCTGCTACCGGCCGTGATCATGTTGGCGACATCAGCGGCATTGAAGGTGGCAGTGATCTGCGTGTCGAGGTCGATCCTGTCGACGACAATCACCACTGCCGGGTTGCCGAGTTCCTCGTGCTGCCGCAGCTTGTTGGCGGTGAAGACCATGAGGAGGCTCTTGCCCGAACCTTGGAAGTGCCAGATCAGCCCCTTGCGGATCTTGCCTTCGACGACGCGCTGCACGATCTTGTTGGCCGCTTCGTACTGCTGGAACCGGCAAATGATCTTGATCTTGCGGTGCTTTCGATCAGTGGCGAACACCGAGAAGTTCTGGGCGATGTCGAGCACGACTTCGGGTCGTAGCATCGACGAAACGGCGCGATCTACCTCCTGGAGACCCTGTCCGGCTTCCTCTTCGAGCCTCCATGGTGCCCACTCGTGAACGGGGAGTCGGGTGGAGCCGAACCGAAACTCCTTGCCTTCAGTCGCGAACGAGAACACGTTTGGGACAAAGAAGGCGGGGGCGTGAATTTCGTAGTCGTCGTGGACTTGGGCAGCCCCGTCGACCCATGTCACTGCTCTGCGCACCGGTGACTTCGCCTCCCCTAGTACGAGTGGAAGCCCGTTGACGAAACCGACGACATCGAACCGCTTCTCGGGCCCGGCCGTGAATGTGACCTGGTTGGACACGATGAAGGAGTTCGTCTCAAGCTCGACTGGGTCGAAGTCGATCAGCTTGATCGTGACGTGTTCGTTGTTGGGACCGAACGGCATGGTGTGCTCTCCCCGAACCCAAGACATGAACTCCTCGTTTGCTCCAACGAGCCCTCCACCGAGGACACCGCTAATGACGGCCCGAAGCTTGTAGATGACCTCGTCAGCGCGTTCGGGATGCGCGGCGATGTCGGGGTTCAGCCGGACGAGTGCATCCGCGAGCACGGATTCGAGCAGGACATCGGATGTAGACCGCTCAAGGGTTGGGCCGTGCATGTATGTCCAACCCACCTTGGTCATGCGCTCGAGGACCATCGCTTCGACGGTGTTGGCCTCGTCAAACATCGTGGACTCCGTCTGGGCGCAACATCTTTTCGCGGAGCGCGGATATCAGCTTGCCGGCGGTGATTGCGTGAAACTCGCACGCTGTTTGCAGCTCGTCGATAGCCCGAAGGCGAGGCAAAAGCACCCTGCTTTCGGCGGGTGGAGGAACGGGAAGCTCGTGTGAGGAAATATCCCTGCCGTTCACCTTGTAACTCCCGTTTGAAGACTTCGCCCGACCCAGAAGTTTCTCGTGCACTCGCCTATGGTTCCAGAGTGCCGTAGCCAGGAACGGGTCGATCCGAGATTTATCGAATCTGAGTCGGATCAGGAGATCAGGATAAATGCACATCGGTTCGGGTGTGACTTGAGCTAAACCCGCTCTCCCTACGAGGCTCCGATTCCCGTTTCCGCGAACGATGAACACATCGCCTGCGCCGACTCGAAAGTCGGGTGTCCTTGAATTCGGCTCGCACCACTTCTCAGTGTGTTCATCCGCAGTGAAACGTCCATTCCGCACTGCCGAGAGGGTCACGGACCGAACTGCATCGGGCGCTGAACTCGCCCTCGGAGACATACCGTTTCGCGGTCCTTCATCAAGTAGGCCTCCAACTCGAATGAGAGGTACGGACCACTGCCCGCAGGATGAATCCCAAGTCGCGTCGTCAATCAGTGCATCCCAGAGCGATTGCAATGCCGTTCGAATCTGTGCAAGCGCGTTGCTGTGGTTCTCAATCCATTTCATTGCCTTCGCGATCTCCCGCTGCTGCGGCAATGCCAGCAACGCGAATTCTTGCTTTGCGAGCGTCTTCCAATTGATCGTCGGCGACAGCGAGCCCACGGAGATATCCAGTGCCCTCTGATGGAACTGGTCGCTCTGGAGGAAATACGGCAGAAACTCAGGGAGGCAGACACCTGGGACAGCGCGAAGCACGAGCGCATGGGCCGAACAGATGCCCTCCCATCTGGCTACGCCCAGTTTCCTCTGATAGGCGCGATGTCGAGCGTAGATGACGTCACCTGGCAAGAATCGGAGCTTCGTTGACTCGACCTCCGACGGTGAGCCCCATCTTCGGATGCTCAGGGTATCGGAGTCGAGATGCTCAAGTCCGACGTAGTGGTCCAGCCCGGATGAAGGCGGATCGTCGACTCTTTCGGTGACGCTCTCGGCAATCTCGCGAAAGGGGAGAAAACGCCAACCATCCGGCAGGGAACCGCGCATAGTCATTCCGCGGCAACCCCATCGAGACGCGCCAATAACGCGTGAGCGGCAGAGCGAACTATCGTCGCGCTGTGTCGCCACGCGGCTGCAGCGGTGTCTAAGTCATACTCCGGGCGAGCCCCCTTGCGGGTGACGTACAACGGGATCGAGAGGTTGCTGTTCTTCTCGGCGATCGAATCCAGGGGCTCGACCGCAGCGAAGCTCTCCTGCGGTTCGAACACTTGGAAGGTCTGCACGATCCGTTCTATGTGGTCGTCGGTTAAGAAACTCTGAGCCCGTTCGCGGGTAACTTCATTGACCGCATCAATGAACAGCACCTTGCCGACCCGTTCCGCTGGCTTCCTTGCGCGGCAGATCACGATACACGATTCCATCGGCGAGTTGTAGAAGAGGTTTGGTCCGAGGCCGATCACTGCCTCGACGAGATCGTCGGCCACGATGCCTCGGCGCATGTCGAGTTCCTCGTCTCGAAAGAGGACGCCGTGAGGAAAGAGGATGGCGCATCGGCCAGTGTTCGAGTTCATTGAGGCAAGGATGTGCTGCCAGAATGCGAAATCGGCCCGTCCTTGCGGCGGTGTGCCGTACTGGTCCCGGCCCCACGGATCGGACGACCACGCATCTCGGTCCCAGGCCTTGATTGAGTACGGCGGGTTGGCGAGCACGACATCGAAGCGCCTGAGTTGGTCGCCGTCGGTGAATGCCGGAGTCGAAAGGGTGTCGCCGCGAATGACGTCGAAGTCTTCGATGTCGTGGAGAAACAGGTTCATGCGTGCGATCGCAGACGTAGTGAGGTTCCGTTCCTGGCCAAACAATCGAAGCGTCCGGTGCTCCTTGCCTTGGCGTCGGAGCTCCTCTGCTGCTGAGAGCAGCATGCCGCCCGAGCCGCACGTCGGGTCGTAGACGCTGTCGCCGGGCTCGATCTCGAGGAGCTGTGTCATGAGGTGAACGAGCGTGCGGTTCGTGTAGAACTCTGCGGCGGTGTGACCAGAGTCGTCGGCGAACTTCTTGATCAAGAATTCGTAGGCGACGCCGAGTTCATCCTCAGGGACATTGCGCAGGCTCAGCGTCACCTGTGAGTAGTGCTCAATCAGCTCCTTGAGCGTTGAATCGGGCAACCGTTCCTTGTTGGTCCACGGGGCGTCGCCGAAGACGCCGTCGAGTCGAGGGTTCGCCCGCTCGATCCCGCGCATGGCTTTGGAGATCGTTCGGCCGACGTCGTTGGACGACTGTCGGAGGTCGGACCAGTGTGCTCCAAGTGGGATCTGGAAGCGGTGCTGTTCGGGGAGAGCGGCGTAGTCGTCATCGCCATCAGACTCTTGGAGCGCAGCCTGATACTCCTCATCGAACACGTCACTGAGGCGCTTCAGGAACAGCAGTGGGAAGATGAACGACTTATATTCTCCGGCGTCGATTGTCCCGCGCAGGAGCGTCGCTGCACCCCACAGGTACGACTCGAGCTGCGACTGGTTGATGCGGGCACTCACGCGATACCCCGTTCGGCGAGGAGTTGGTTCAGACGGTCCTCGGCGGCCCAGGCGGCATCCAAGGCTTCCTTCAGCACCTTCGTGGCTTCGTCGACTGACGGAATATCCACGTCAACGGGCTTCGATATGTAACCGGCGAGGTTGAGGTTGCCGCCCTGCTCGCGGATCTCGTCAAGCGTTGCGACGTGGCAGCGGCCTTCCTCGGTTTCGAACTTCGCGTAAACCTCCAAGATGGTTGCTAGGTGCTCCTGTTCGAGTGTGTTCTGATTGCGGCCTTTACGGAAGAGGTCTGAGGCATCTACGAGTAAGACCTTGGAACGGCGCGCTTCGGGCTTTCGTCGACGGGCGACCACGATGCAGGCGGCGAGGCCAGTTCCATAGAACAGGTTCGGGCCGAGGCCGATGACGGCCTCGATGAGGTCCGGGTCGAGGACCTTCGAACGGATCTTGCCCTCGGCACCCATGCGGAACAACGCTCCGTGGGGCAACACAACCGCCATCCTGCCCGTCGCCGGCGCCATCGAGGAGATCATGTGCTGCACCCACGCCCAGTCGCCGTATTTATTCGGTGGAGTCCCGGCGAAGTTGCGTCCCCAAGGATCATTCGGCCATGCGTCCTCTCCCCATCCCTTGAGGGAGAACGGCGGATTGGCGATGACCAAGTCGAAGCTGGCGAGCTTGTCGCGGGTGAGGAAAGCTGGCTGGCGAAGCGTGTCGCCACGGACGATCTGGAAGTCCTCGGCTCCATGGAGGAACAGGTTCATGCGGGCGATAGCGGCTGTCGTGAGGTTGCGCTCCTGGCCGAAGAGGCGACCGAGCATGAGTCGTTCGTCTCCGCCGGATTCCCTGACTTGCTGAAGGGTCTCAAGGAGCATGCCGCCAGTACCGCAGGCTGGGTCGTAGACCGTGTCGCCGGTTTTCGGGCCGAGTATCCGCACCATGAGCTCGACGACGGCGCGTGGTGTGTAGAACTCACCGGCTTTACGGTTGGTGAGATCAGCAAACTTCTTGATTAGGTATTCGTAGGCGTCGCCGAGCACGTCATTGGGCACCGCGGAGTTGCGTAGGTCGAGCTGGCTGAAGTGGTCAATCAGATCGACCAGCAGCTCGTCAGACAAGCGGTCCTTGTTGCCCCACTGCACGTCCCCGAAGATGCCGTAGAGGGTGCTCGGGTTTGCCTTCTCAATCTCACGCATCGCCCGCTGGATCGCCTGCCCCACATTGGTGGCGCGCGTCCGCAGATCCACCCAGTGACTCCCGCTCGGGATCTGGAACCGATGCTGCTCCGGCAGACCGGCGTATTCCTCGTCGCCGTCTGACTCCAAGAGAGCTTCAGCGCGCTCCTCATCGAAGACATCGCTGATCCGCTTGAGGAACAGCAGCGGAAACACATAGGCCTTGAAGTCCGACGCGTCGACCGGGCCGCGAAGAATATTCGCCGCGTCCCAAAGCATCGATTCCAGGTTCGTCTCGCGGTTCGGCACTGCGCCCTTTCTACTCCGCATCAACCATTCAACAGATCGAAGGATCTCAACAGATCGAAGGATCCGTGTGGAACAAACTGTCAACCACTCTCAGTCGTCCTGGCGCGCTTGCGCTTCATGAGGCTCTCGCGAACCAGGTCCTGCGCCTCACGGACCCCCAAGTCAAGGAACCCTGTCGGCCAGTCACCACCGATGCCACCGTACTGGTTGATCTCCGGCTCCCGGTATGACGTTACGCCGTCGCGGCTCTCGGCGAACACCAGCTTTATCAACTCGTGGCTGGCGTCCGTTGGATCGCTTGCGACCCGATACCGCAAACGATTCACAAGGTGCTCGCTATGGGTCTCAACAACTAGCTGCCGGCCCGACCGCGCACACGCCAGCAAGAAGTCTGCAAGCTTCTGCTCGAGCCGCGGATGCAGATGGAGCTCGGGCTGCTCGAGAACCACCAACGTTCCCGGCGCTGCGAGCAAGCAGAGCAGGACCACCGGGAGAATCTGGCTGACGCCAACGCCGACGGCCGTAAGGTCTACCTCACGGTCAAGTCCTGGAGGCCTCACGCTGAGGCCGATGCCCATCCGACCGCGATCCTCAGACCGGGCACCGTCCGCAAGCTCGAACTCCCTGAGCCAGTAGTCAAGCGCTTCGCTCAGTTGACGACGCATGCCGTCACCCTCCGTCGGCATCACCACCCGAGTGCGCGCCTGAGCATGGAGCACCGCCGCCGAGTACTCCCCTCTCACTCCCAGATCGAGCTTCGACGGGCCGGGATCGTAGAGAACGTGCGGTGCCTCACGAAGCGGGCCCAGGTAGCGGACCCTCTCGGTAAAAAAGCGTTGGGTGACATTCCCAATACGCCAAAGGGCATCACCAGCAGCCCCAGAGTGCTCGACTAAGACGGTCTCGTCAATCCAGGTTTCATCGGAGAACCTCTCGCGAAGTTGTTCGCGGAACTGGGCTTCCCCCAGATGGACGATGCTCTTTGCAATGGAAACGCGCTGCCTCTTGGAGAACTGGCCCAAGTTGCGATACCATTGTCGCTCCACCAGATCGCCGAGAGCTGCCGTGCGTCGCGCGATCGGTGTTTCTGCGGCACCTGGATCTCCGCGGTTCGACATGCCAAGCGCATTGATGTCCGACTGCGCCCGATTCACGGCTGTCTCACTCACACGCGGTTTCGCATCGGATTCGGTCGCCTCCGCTGCAACCCTCTTCGCGTCGTCGATCTCGTCCTCAAGGAGCGTCTCTGCGGTATTCCACCACAACTCCGCGATGTGATCGAGCCTCCGAACCGATTGCATCAAGGTTTGCGGTACACCGCCTGACATGACGACGGCATCAACTGCCGCAGACATCCCTGACATCCAATCCTGGACGCGACCGCTAGCCTCAATCGCAGTTCCCCTCATTGGGAACCGCCCCCCTCGTCCGAAGTAGTCCATCACATCGACGAGCCCGGGATCTGCCGCAATGTCGCTCACGTCGCATGTCAGGACGGACGTTCGGTCTTCGGATTCCGGTCCCACAGCATCAACCTCAATCTGCAGCGACTCGATTCTGGCGAAGCCACCACGGGTTCCGACTTCATCTTGCGAGTCGCCGAGGTAAGCATGCCAACCGAATTCGATCATTGAGCGGTCTCTCGTAGCCGACCTCCCGTCGGTGTCGATAGCGCCATAGACCCACTCATTCCCGTAGCGCCGCCAGTCGGCGAGCCGGAAAGCGATTTCCATCGCCCCGTTCGGTTTAGTTGCCAGGAAGTTACGAGTCTCGTCGAAGGTTCCTAGCCTGACGAACTCACCGTTCAGCGGGAATTCTGCGCCCCCTGTGCGGGACCGAACGGCTTGCGTTACTGCCAAGATTGCTTGGAGCAGCGTGCTCTTACCCGAGCTATTTGCTCCGACAACAACCGTCAGCGGACTCAAGTCGACCGATGCCTGTGCAACCGACTTGAAGTCCCGCAGTTCGACCCGTCTCAACTGGTAGGGGTGTCTCTTCTTCTTGGTCATGACGGTGCCATTTCCTTTGCTCCTAGATGGTGGACTGGGTCAGACAGGTCGGCCCGGTCAACCGGGTCGAGATGCGTAGCCGCCACCAAACCGTGCGACTCGGACTCCGTGCCGACGCGAACGCCGGTTGCCCCACCAAGCACGGAATCCTGAAGACCCATCAATAGGTCGGTCCCGAGGTCGCCAAACTGGGCCCACGAGTCGACATCAAGCGCCCCCGCCATCAACAAGAACTCTAGATCATCGTCAGCGAGCGAGAGCGTCCGCGTTGCAGCCCAATGAACGAGTTCGCCTAGAAGCGCTTCACGATCATCAGCGAGGTCCAACAGATCGGGTTGTAGGAGACCCGGATGGATGCGCCACACCAGGCCATGGTCGAGGTGCA
>JAHQYN010000099.1 GCA_024421085.1 Acidimicrobiia bacterium | reverse complement strand
CATTCGCGGATAGCCCGTGACATCAACGTCGCCCCCCGCACGGCTTCGGAACGCCTCGGCGACCTCAGGGAGGCACTGGTGGTTTGGCCCGCACACCAAGCCGATGGCGAGCGCTTGACTCCGAAGCTCCGGGCCCAGTTCAAGACCTATTTCTGTGATCCTGCATACACACTGCTCAGCGGCGATGGGGGCGCGGACTTCACCCGCCTGTCCGAGCAGCAGTTGGGGATGGCTCTTCTGCGCAGCATTGAACGGCGCCGTCCCAGCAGCTACGTAGACTTCGGGAGGCTTCTCTACCATCGGAATCAGACCAATCGCGAGATCGATTTTGTGGGCCGCGATCTTGGGGACGTGGCCATCGAGTCGAAGTATGTCGACGGCGGTTGGCGCGGAACTGCCGGTCGCACCATCAAGGCATCCCCTTGGAGGGGCATTGTCGCCACCCGGACGGAGGTAAACCTTGACGATCCCCAACTTGTGGCGGTGCCCACGGCTGTCCTCGCCTGGCTGATCGACAGCTGACACCTACCTTATGTGCAGGCGATAGTGTCAGTCCATGGTTCTCGCGATCGATTCCGCCCGCTACGGGCTCCTGCAGTCCGTTGTTGACCACGACAGCTACAAGCGGTCGGTCCAACGGTTTCGGGAGGCCAATATTCTGCTTCCGACCTTCGCTCAGCTCGCCGATCCATCCACGATCCCCGCCGAGACACTCAACGCGCTCGACGGGGTGGGCCGTAACGAGGCGCATCCGCTGAACCTGTTCCGGGTCCACTGGTACAACGGCTGGGACAGCGCGCAGCAGGTCGAGGTTCCCGAGCATGTGGTGCTGCCGAGCGAGCTGACCGGGGTCGACACCCGGATCGTGCTCGTGTTCGGCAACCGGTTCCCCATGATCGGGGCCCACAAGGTGCTGGCCGCCTATTCGTGCCTGGTGCCCCGGGTGGTGAGCGGCCAGTTCGACCCGACACGACACCGCGCAATCTGGCCCTCCACCGGCAACTACGCGCGGGGCGGGATCGCCATCTCCCGGTTGATGCAGAGCCGCGGCGTGGCCGTGCTGCCGGAGAACATGTCACAGGAACGCTTCGACTGGCTCGACGCCTGGGTCCCGAATCCAAACGACGTCATCCGCACGCCCGGATCCGAGAGCAACGTCAAGGAGATCTACGACGCCTGCAACGAACTCGAGAAGGACCCCGGCAATTTCGTCCTCAACCAGTTCTCGGAGTTCGCCAACCACATCGGCCACTACACGGTGACAGGGCAGGCCCTCGGGCATGTCTACAGGTCGATGCTGGCCGACGATCCCCAGTTGCGGCTGGCCGCGGTGACCGTGGCGTCGGGCTCCGCGGGCACCCTGGCGACCGGCGACCGGCTCAAGGACGACTTCGGCACCAAGATCGTGGCGGTCGAGGCACTCGAATGCCCGACCATGCTCTACAACGGCTACGGCGAGCACAACATCCAGGGGATCGGCGACAAGCACATCCCCCTGATCCACAACGTAATGAACACCGACATCGCCACCGGTATCAGCGACGAGGCGACCGACGGGCTCAATCTTGTGTTCACCACTGAGGCCGGCAAACGCTACCTGGTTGAGCGGCTCGGCATCGACGCTGAGATCGTGGACCAGCTGCGCCACTTCGGCTTCTCCTCGATCTGCAACATGTTGGCGGCAATCAAGACCGCCAAGCAGCTCGACCTGGGGCACGACGACGTGGTGATCTCGGTCGCCACCGACGGTTCCGAACTCTACGTCAGCGAGAAGGAGCACCTCCTGGCGACTTCGTACCCTGATGGTTTCGGTGAGATCCACGCCGCGGAGATAGTGGCCCAACACCTGGCCGGGGCCGACACCGAGCATCTCGAAGAACTCGACTCTGTGGGCCGCAACCGCATCTTCAACCTCGGCTACTACACCTGGGTCGAACAGCAGGGTGTGAGCGTTGAGGACTTCGACGTGCGTCGTGACCAGGGCTTCTGGAACCATCTCCACACAATGGCCCCCGGCTGGGACGCGATGATCGACGAGTTCAACGCCGCTACCGGCGTGTCCGTCTGACAACGTGCGCGGATTGAACTTCGTGGGTGCGCCGAGACCTGCCGGCTCCCGCTCTTGTGCGCTGCGCTCACGGGCCGCTCGGGCCACGGCCTCGCTCGACGCGGCCGTGTGCGGAATCGATCCGTTCGGCCACTTCGGCTCGGCAGCTCTCCTCCGATGACGGCTTCGTGGTTGGACACACCGTCCGGCGCTGGCTGGCCGACCGCCGAGGGCACCGAGACGAACCCGTTCGTGCGTTACCGGCGACTGTTGTGGTCGTGGTATCGCTGGGTTGACGCCGGTCTGAGCGATGACGACTTCGTCGCGGTGACCCGCGCCCTCGACGATTCGGTCAAGGAAGTGGCTGGAACCGGTTTCGTGACGACTCCGGCCCGCCGGGTTGATTCGCTCGGCCCGGGCCCGCATACGCCGGTCTTCGCCAAGGATGAGACGGGCAACGTGGGCGGCTCCCACAAGGCCCGCCACCTCATGGGCCTGCTGCTGCACCTGGCAGTCGATGCCGTGGCCGACGATGTTCGGCTCGCCATCTCCTCATGCGGTAACGCCGCACTCGGTGCTGCCACAGTCGCTCGTGCCGCGGGCCGCCCGATCGACGTCTTCATCCCGACTTGGGCCGATCCTAAAGTCGTGTCGGCGCTCGACAGGCTCGAAGCCACGATCCATGTCTGTGAACGTCGAGCCGGCGAGTCGGGCGACCCGTGCATGCTGCGCTTCCAGGAAGCCGTTGCGGGCGGTGCGCTGCCTTTCGGCGTTCAAGCCACCGAGAACCGGTGGACGCTCGACGGCGGCCGCACCATCGGTTGGGAGCTGGCCGATCAACTCGGCGCTGAGGGCGCCGACCATGTGCTGGTGCAGGTCGGCGGCGGGGCGCTGCTGACGAGTTGCGCCATCGGCCTGCTCGAAGGCGCCGCCCTCGGGCCGCTCGAGCGTGCGCCCCGAGTCTGGGCGGTGCAAGCAGAACAGTGCGCGCCCTTCGAGAGGGCTTGGTCGCAGATGCCCCCCGCAGCCAGCGTCAACGAGCGCCTGAGCCTCGCCGAGCAACGAGCCGAGCAGTTGATGACCCCCTGGCCCGATCCGTCGTCGGCCGCTACCGGAATCCTCGACGATGTCACCTACGACTGGCTCGGCGTGGCCCGTGCATTGCTGCTCACCGGCGGCTCGTCGGTGGTGGCCTCAGAAGTCGACATCGAGTCCGCCAACCAGCGAGTCCACGCCGCCGGCTACAACTCAGACCACACCGGCAGCGCCGGCTACGCGGGCCTGCTCGCCGCGGTCCGCGAGGGTGCTATCTCCCCCACCGACACCGCTGCCGTCCTCATCACCGGCATTCGCCGCTGACCCGCCAACGGTTCCGACGGGAGTATGGTAGGGCCGTGTTCGAGCGCATCTCCGCGAGCACGACGGGGGTGTTGTGCTGTTCCTGGACGAGCCCGACAACTTCGTGGCGCTCGCCGAGATACAGCCCTGGCTCATGGCCGTTGTTGACTTGTGCGAAGACACATCCTCACAAGCTGTGATCTGCTCGCACCATCCGGAGTTGATCGACTATCTCGGTTCCGATTCTGGACTCTTGCTGCGACGGGAAGCATCCGCGGTCACTGCCTCCCGGTTCAAGTCGCTCGACTTGTCAGATTGCGGACTCAAGCTGTCCGAGCAGATCGCTCGGGGCTGGGAGAGGTGAGCCGCAAGGTTCGCGTCGTCCTGTTGTGCGAGGATCGCCAGCACGAAACGTTCGTCTAGTTGAGTTCCGCTGCTCCGAAAACAACGCCGAACCGAACACACCAGATCACCACGGTGGAGTGGCGGTCCAGATCGACGTCGGTCGGGATCTCATAGTTCTGCGCCCCTATGTTGCCCTTGAGGTCACCGAGGTCGACGAAATCGTCGTCGAACGCTCCCGCCGAGGCATCGGCCGGGGCCGACGACAGGTAGACGTTGAGATCCGGCCCGTTGTCGGTGGCGAAGTCCTCGAAGCGAAGGAAGCGCTGCTGGGTGCCGTCGTTGAGCACGACTGCCACACCTTCGGTGGGGTGACTGCGGTCGACGAAAGACCCCTCGACCAGTCGCACGACCTCGCCGGGCCCGCCAGCATCGGCCTCGGACTCGACAGGCTCGTCGGGTTCAGACACATCGGCCTCGGACTCGACAGGCTCGTCGGGTTCAGACACATCCGGCTCGGACTCGACAGGCTCGTCGGGTTCAGGCCCGGGGTCCACGGGCTCGGGGTCGGGGGTCATCACCGCCCCGGAGTCGAACAGCGGGCCGCTCTCGTTCACCTTGTCGTCGACGAACAACAGGTGGACAGCAAAGAAGACGAAGACGAGGTAGTAGGCGACGGCCAGCCCGACCACGCCCACCGGCACCAGGACCTTCCAATGCCGACGCAACAAGCCAGTCACTGAGACCACCCCGAGGTAGCACCGGTGACCATCCCGAAGGGACCTGACGGCCATCGGAAACAGTCCATCATCAACTGATCGACCTGTCCGCGGTCGGCGATCCCTTCGCTGACCACCCGGTTCGCCTCACGAATCATGGCGAAATACACCCGGTTGGTCACATACCCCCAAGCGGAGTCTGTGTCGTTCACCACCACCGGGTTCTTCCCCGCAGCCGCGGCCAACCGCACCACCGTGTCGACCGTGTCAGACGAGGTCAACGGACCCCTCACAATCTCCGCGAGTTTCATCACCGGCGCGGGAGAAGCCCAATGCCAACCAACCATTCGGTCCGGTCTGTCGGCCGCCGCGCCCAACGCAGCAATCGAGAACCCCGAGGAGTTGCTGGCGAAGATCGTGTGGTCAGGGGCCATCGAGTCGAGTTCGCGCCAGAAGTGAATCTTCAAAGCGAGGTCCTCGGGAATCGCCTCGATGATGATGTCGGCATCGACAGCGGTCTCTAGGTCGGTCGTGAAGGTGATGCGGTCGAGCGCCGCAGCGGCCTGTTCAGCGGTGAGCTTCCCCCGCTCCACGGCGCTGCGGATCCCGAAACGGCCACTGTCCACAGCGGTTCGGGCAACGTTGATTGCCTGCACGTTCAGGTCTCGGCAAGCAACCTCGTGCCCGGCGATGGCCATGACCTGGGCAATGCCCGAACCCATGACCCCGGCACCCATTACTGCAATCCGTTCTGACATGCCGCGAGTCTGGCCGATTCCCTCCCCATCAGCTACCCCGCGGCTTCGATTCGTCTGGCACGCGTCTGCCCGCCCGCCCCTCTCGGCGCCACCGACTCAACCCTCAATGCGGTGCTTGACATGCGCGCGCGGGAGCCGTCCCAGCCGTATCGCGACCATTGAGGACGCTGACTAGGCTTGACATGCGCGCGCAGGAGCCGTCCAGCACGCATCGCCGGGCAGGGCACCCCCGCCCAGCTTCAAATCCGCGCGCGGGAGCCGTCCCAGTCCTGCGGTAGGCTGAACCCATGCGACTACAGCTGGCACTCAACGTAGACGACATCGACGAAGCGGTCGACTTCTACTCGAAGCTCTTCGGGGTGGAACCCGCCAAACGGCGCGACGGCTACGCCAACTTCGCGGTCGACGAACCCCCGCTGAAGCTGGTGCTCTTCGAGACCGCAGGGCAGGGCGGAACGATCAACCACCTCGGTATCGAGACCGAGACCACCGACGAAGTGTTCTCAGCGCAAAGGCGCCTTGTGGCCGCGGGGCTCAACACCACGGGCGTTGATGAGACGATGTGCTGCTACGCCGACAAGACCGAGACCTGGGTGACCGATCCCGCAGGCGTCGAGTGGGAGTGGTACGTCAAGTCCGGCGACAACGAGGTGTTCGACAACGTAGTTGTCACCAGCCCGGTCACCGCCGACACCGACGCCGCGTCCTGCTGCGCCTAGACCGGAGTTTCCCGCCGGTAGCAGCGAGCAGCCGCACAGCGTGCCTGGCCAGACGCGTCAGTCGTTGTCTCGGAGGAACTGTTCGACTTCGGCCAGCAGCGTCTGGGGGTCGTCGTTGAGGTCTGCGTTGTCGGACGGGGCGCTGCCGTCCCACGCCTCCTCGAGGTCGGCAACGTAGTCGGCTGTATCCTGGTCCTCTGCCACGAGTTCGTCGACCTGTCGTTCATAGGTCGCCGCGGCGATCTCCAGGTCGGTGGCGAACACCGCTGTGCCGAGCAGTCTCGACACCCGCTGGACCAAGGCCAGTCCCGCTTTGGGCGACGGTGCACCGGGCACGTAACTGGGGACCGCCGACCACAGCGAAGCGGTCGGCAGACCTGCTTGATGGCATTGCGTGGCGAGCACACCGACAATCCCGGTCGGTCCCTCGTAGCTCGACGGGGCCAGATCCAAGCGGGTTCGGATCGATTCGTCCTCGCTCGCCCCGTAGACCTCGACGGGTCGACTGTGGGGCACGTCGGCCAGCAGCGCCCCCAGGGTGACCACCTGGCTCACCTCCAGTATCCGGGCGGTCTCGATGACCTGGGCGCAGAACGTGCGCCAACGCAACTGCGGTTCGAGCCCTACCAGCACCACGACGTCGCGTTCGCTCTCAGCGACTGCACAGGAACGGAACAGGTTGGTCGGCCAACTCAGGGAGCGCCGACGCTCATGGTCGAGGTGGACCAGCGGGCGGCTCATGGTGAAGTCGTAGAAGTACTCGGCGTCGATCTCCGCGAGGGCTTTGCCCTTCCATCTGTCGGCGAAGTGGCGGGGGGGCGGGGGGGGGGGGGGGCCCCGGCCGGGGCCGCCCCCCCCGAGCGGGGCCGCACACGCGGGGGCGAAGTGGGGGGCCGCTATCGAGGCGGCATCGCCAGCGTCGTTCCAGCCCTCGAAGGCGGTGATCAGAACCGGTGACCGCAGTGCCGGGAGCTTGGCCAACCAGTTGATGTGCGCTGGAGAATCGGCAGGAGTCGACACGCCATAGACCATATTGTTTCCCGCTCTTGTTCGCTACGCTCATTGTCCGCTCTCAACATCTCACCGGAGTTGACTTTCCACAGCACTTTCCGTAATCGGGTTACTTGTACACAGAGTTTCCACAATGTGGGCACATCGCGGCTAGCTGTGCCAAACAGACGCTCGCCTGCGTCCACACCCACCCGGTGGAGCCAGACTGAGCGCGTGCGCCGCGCGCTAGTTGTAAACGCGTCGGCGCACGAGATTGACTTGACGGGCCAGCGTGCGCCGCGCGCTAGTTGTAAACGCGTCGGCGCACGAGATTGCCTTGACGGGCCAGCGTGCGCCGCGCGCTACGGAGTGAAGCGGTAGACGTTGGTTTGCCGCGGTTCGAATCCGAGCTTGCGGTAGAGGCGGTTGGCGTCTTCTCTTGACGGGCGAGAGGTCAAATCGACCGTGACGGCACCGGCGGCGAGGGCACGCTTGACAGCGGCTTCGTTGAGGCTCCGCCCGACGCCGGAACCGCGGGCGCCCTCATCGACCACGACGTCCTCTATCCAGGCTCGGATCCCGGTCGGGATGCGGAAAAGCACAAGCGTGAGGGTGCCGATCACTTCGCCGCGGTCACGGGCCATAAGCAGTGTCACGGCATCGGACTCAACGATCTCCCGCAACGCCGCCGCCGATGGCACCGGATTGGATCTTGAGAGCTGCGGCACGAGGCGCTCCATCGCCGCCACCAATTCTTCGGTCACCTCGGTTGCTTCGCAGATCTCAACCACAACACGACTTCCGTATCAACACGCCCTGAAGCGTAGACGTTCACCGTGTATCGCCAACCGATTCCGCGCAGCACCGATCCTCGAAGACCCCGCCCGCTCAACCGCCGAGCCCCACCGCACCCCACCCTGACCCAAAACGCGAAGCGCCCACAATCCTTGCCTTTGCAACTCATCAAACAGCGAAATTGTCTGTCTCTCGGTTGGACAACGGGAGATGCTTGGGAGTTGTGGACAAGGCGACAGCGGTCGAGCGCGTCAAGGTTGATCGCGCCGTCAGCGATGCTGATATCGCAGAGCACCGGCATTGCACCGGTGCCAACGACTAGCGCAAACGCTGGCAGGACTGGGAGCCTTGCAGGGCAACCAGGTAAGGTTGCGGCGATGAGCAAACGCACTGATGAACTGCTGGCGCAGATGACCACTGAGGAGAAGGTGGCGATGGTCACCGGTGGCGACATGTGGCACACGAGGGGAGTTGAGCGGCTCGGGGTGCCGAGACTGAAGGTGACCGACGGTCCCAACGGTGCCCGCGGGGACGGACTCCTGGGAACCGGCAGCAGCACCGCCTGCATTCCTAGCGGTGCCGCCCTGGGCGCAACCTGGGATCCGTCCCTGGTCGAGGAGGTGGGCGAGTTGTTGGGCGACGAAGCGGTGACGAAACGTGCACAGGTGCTGTTGGCGCCGACGATCAACCTTCACCGCTCCCCCAAGGGCGGACGCAATTTCGAGTGTTTCAGCGAGGATCCGGTCCTCTCGGGGCGTCTGGCCGCCGCTTTCGTGCGGGGTGTGCAGTCGCGTGGCGTGGCCACAACCGCCAAGCACTTCGTGGGCAACGATTCTGAGTTTGAACGCAACAGCATCGACACCCAGGTCGATGAGCGCACCCTGCGAGAGCTGTATCTGGTGCCTTTCGAGCATGCCGTGAAGGACGGCGGTTCCTGGGGGGTCATGTCGGCCTACAACCGGCTCAACGGCACTTTCTGTGCCGACAACCACTGGCTGTTGACCACCGTGCTGCGTGAGGAGTGGGGTTTCGACGGTTTCGTGGTGACCGACTGGTTCGGTGCACGATCCACCGTCGAAATGGCGAATGCCGGTCTGAGTCTGGAGATGCCCGGCGAGGGTCGCTGGTACGGCGATCTGCTCACCGCTGCGGTCAACAACGGTGAGGTGTCCGTCGGTGCCCTGGATCGCATCGCCGCAGACGTCTTGCGGCTGATGGAACGGACGGGCGCGCTGGACCACGACGACGACTTCACCGAGTCCGAACTGGACCGGCCCGCCGACCGGGCTTTGATTCGCCGGGCTGCGGCGGCCGGTTCGGTGCTGCTGCGCAACGACGGGGTGCTGCCGCTCGACCCCGCCGCTATCACCAAGCTGGCTGTGATCGGCCCCAATGCCTACAACGCCAAGGTGATGGGCGGCGGTTCCGCCAAGGTCAAGGCCTACCGCACGACTTCGCCACTGGATGCTCTGAGCGCGAGGCTGCCCGACACCGAGGTGGTCTGGGAGAGTGGCTGCGACATCGACCGCACCTGCCCGGCCTTGACGAAACCGCTGGTGCAGGGGTCTGTCACCGTCGACTATTTCGATGGATTCGACCTTGGCCTGCCGGGTGAGGCGAAGGCCACGATCGAGGCCGGCAGCTTCGATTTCTTGGCATTCGGGCCGCCCGCTGCTGGGGTGTCTGCGGAGACTTACTCGCTGCGGGCGACAGCGACGGTGGTGCCGACCTCGACCGGGAGCTACGAGTTCCGCCTGGTTCAGTGCGGACGGGCGCGTCTGCTGGTCGACGGTGAGGTCGTGCTCGACGCGACTGTCGGCGACTTTCCAAGCGGCAGCGCCTTCTTCGGATTCGGCTCCGAGGAGATCGTCGCTCGGGTCGACCTCGTTGAGGGGCAGGCGATCGAGGTGACCGCCGAGTTCTCCAACCGGGATTCGATGCTGCTGTCAGGAATGAAGCTGGGACTGCTTGCCACCGCAGAAGAGGACCTGCTGGGCCGGGCTGTTGCGCTGGCTGCCGACAGTGATGTGGCCGTTGTGGTGGTCGGCACCAACGACGACTGGGAGACCGAGGGGCGGGATCGCGACCTCTGGGAACTGCCCGGCGATCAGCCCGAGTTGATCCGCCGGGTGGCGGAGGCCAATGAGCGGACAATAGTGATCCTCAATGTTGGTGCGCCCCACGATCTGTCGTGGCTCGACAATCCCGCCGCGGTGCTGTCAGTCGGTTTCGGAGGTCAGGAACTCGGCGATGCGATCGTCGACATGCTGCTCGGCGAGGTCGAGCCGGGCGGGAGGGCACCGACCACTGTCGGGGCCCGTTACGAGCATTTCGGCGCCTACCTGAACTATCCGGGTGACAATTCGATCGTCCGCTACGGCGAGGGCCTGTTCAGCGGTCACCGTTTCCACGATGCGCTGGCGCTCGAACCGGCTGTGGAGTTCGGGTTCGGTCTGTCGTACACGACCTTCGCAATGTCTGAGCCTCGCATCGTGTCTGACGCAAGCCCCGTGTCTGATGCCGGTGCCGTGTTTGACGCAAGCCCCGTGTCTGATGCCGGTGCCGTGTCTGATGCAAGCACCGTGTCGGGGTCCGTCGCTGCTGCCGGTGCCGTGTCTGAGCCTCGCATCGTGTCTGAGCCTCGCATCGTGTCTGATGCAAGCACCGTGTCTGACGCAAGCCCCGTGTCTGACGCAAGCATCGTGTCTGACGCAAGCACCGTGTCGGGGTCCGTCGCTGCTGCCGGTAGCACGATCAGCGTGGAGGTCGATGTGACCAATACCGGCGACCGCCACGGGTCTGAGGTCGTGCAGGTGTACGTCGAACCGTTGGATCCGGAGATTGTTCGGCCTGTGCGCGAACTGAAGGCGTTCCAGAAGGTGGCCCTCGATCCCGGCGAGACGGCGACGGTGAAACTTGAACTGGAGGCTCGTGCGTTCGCCTACTACGATGTCGGCGACCCCTTCTGGGGCGAGTTGCGCGACGCGGGTCCGGTGCCAGCCGAGGGGGAGGGGCTTCATCGAACCGAACCAGGCTGGTATGTCGACCCGGGCGAGTACCGGATCGTCTCCGGTCGGTCTTCGCGCAACTTCTCAGGATCGGCGGTGCTCACCCTGACCGGCGAGGCTGCACGCCTCGACACCTAGACCCGCCCGTTCCAAATCTGCGCGATCAACCACACGCGTTGTGGTTTTTCGCGCAGATTTCGGGCGCTTCGCGTTTTAGGTCGGAGTGAGGGTGTTGAGTAGCGCCAGTTGGCTTTCCCGGGATACAGGAGGGTGCGGTAGTTGTTGAGTTGGTGAACCCGAAGGCGGCACTGACCCGTTACACGAACCCGCAACGGCAACAAAACCAACGTGTGTGACAATTGGTCTGCGTTGGTTGATGCACCCCAGAGTCCACTTGGGACGACCTGACGACAGGTGGATGGTCTCCCACCGGCGCTCCCTCTAGGAGGTGTCGATGCCGTCGACCGGTTCG
>JAHQYN010000098.1 GCA_024421085.1 Acidimicrobiia bacterium | reverse complement strand
ATGTCCACCAGGTTAGCGCACAAACCTGCCGCTTCGCGCACAAACCTGCCGCTTCGCGCACAAACCTGCCGCTTCGCGCACAAACCTGCCGCTTCGCGCACAAACCTGCCGCTTCGCGCACAAACCCGCCGCTAACCGGTTGTGCTGTCGAGCACGGTACGCAGCATGATTGAGCGTTGGACGATCTGGATCGATTCCAGAACGCCCAGCGCGACGCCAGATATGTGTCGAACTCCCGGCCTTCCTCGGGCCGGAGTCGCCTCAGCACGTCGGGATGCTCCACCAGGTTGACCAGCGACTGGCCCAGTGCGGGGAACATGTTCGGCAGATCCTGATGGTCGGCCGTCAGTGTCGCCTGCCGTCACTCGTCGAGGAGGCGGGTGGCGATGGTGACGGCTACCGAGCCGATCACTGAGGCTGTGGCGACGGCCAGCCAGGCCGGGCTCGGCGGCAGGTCCAACTCGAAGTAGTCGCGTGGGAACGACCAGAACAACGTCAGCAGGTAGACGCCGGTCATCGCTATCGGCAGCGCGATCTTGGCAGGTTTCAGGGGCAGGCTGACGAGCACCAGGATCACCAGCACGATCGCCAGCAGAGTAGCAGTGGAGGCCGTTCGGGCCTCGGCCAGCGACACCTCGTCCATGCGCCTCACGACCTCGTACAACACGTAGGTCACCGCGCCGGCGATGAGCCCCGCAGGCAGCGAGAACCGCAGCACCCGCCTCAGGAAACCGGGGCGGACCACCGCATCATTTTTAGCCAGAGCCAAGAAGAACCCCGGCACGCCGATAGAGAAGGTGCCGATCAGGGTGAGTTGGCGGGGCAGAAACGGGAACGGCGAGCCGGCAATGCTCACCAGGGCGGTGAGCAGAACCGCGTAGGCGGCCTTGGTGATGAACAGGTTGGCGACCCGCTCGATGTTGTTGATGACCCGGCGGCCCTCGGCCAGCACCCTCGGGAGCGTCGAGAACTTGTTGTCGAGCAGGACCAGCTGGGCAACAGCCCGGGTCGATGACGACCCTGAACCCATGGCGATGCCCATGTCGGCATCCTTGAGCGCCAGCACGTCGTTGACGCCGTCGCCGGTCATTGCCACAGTCCGCCCCCTCTGCTGCAGCGCATGCACCATCGCCCGCTTCTGATACGGGGTGACCCGGCCGAACACAGTGTTGGCCTCGAGGGCGTCGGCGAGGTCGGCTGGTTCGCTCGGCAGCGAGCGCCCGTCGACGAAGGAGTCGGCGCCGCCGATCCCGGCGCGGCGGGCAACCGCGGCAACGGTCGCAGGGTTGTCTCCAGAGATGACCTTGAGCGCAACGCCCTGGTCACGAAAGAACGCCAGAATCTCCGGGGCATCGCTGCGCACGGTGTCTTCAAGATGCACCAAGGCCACACCCTCGACGGTCGACGGCAGGGTCTCGTCGTCCCAGGGCTCGTCCGAGCGGGCCACGAGGAGCACCCTGGTCCCGCTCGCGGCGATCTCGGCGGCCCGCTCTCGTTCGGCGTTGTCGCCGTCGCCGTCGCCGAAGACGATGTCGGGCGCGCCGAGGAGATAGCAGCCGCGCCCTGCGAACGACGCCGCAGCCCATTTGCGCGCCGACGAGAAAGGCAGGCTCTCCGTCAGCTGCCAGTGGTGCGGCGCCGGGTGGTCCGCGGCGATCGCGGCGAGGGTCGCGTTGGGCGCGGGATCGGCCGCGGCGAGCGCCCCGAGGGCCTCGGCGGCATGCTGCGCGCTGAACGAGCCGAGCGGCTCGACCGAGCCCAGGGAGATCTCGCCGGTCGTGATCGTGCCGGTCTTGTCGAGGCACAGGGTGTCGACACGGGCCAGCAACTCGACCGAGGCGAGCTCCTTGGCAAGCGCCCGGCGACGCGCCAGGGCGATCACACCGGTGACGAAGCTCAACGAGGTGAGCAGCACCAGGCCGTCGGGAACCATGGCGACGGCCGCGGCGACCGTTCCCTGCAGGGCGTCCTGCCAGGCATCGAGGGCGTTCAACTGGCGCGCCAGCAGCAGCAGGGCCGTGGGCGGGATGATGAACGACAGCCATCGCAGGATGACATTGACCCCCCGCCGCAGTTCACTGTGGGCGAGCTCGAAACGGCGAGCGTCCTCTGACAACTTGGCAGCGTAGGCGTCGGCGCCCACGCGGGTGGCCCGGTAGATTCCCGAACCCGCGGAGACGAACGAACCCGACAGCACCTCGCTGCCAGCGGTCTTGTCGACCGGGTCGGCCTCCCCGGTGAGCAGCGACTCGTCGATCTCTAGGCCCAGAGCGGAGATCACCTCACCGTCGACGACGACCTGATCGCCGGGTGCGAGTTCCAGCACGTCGTCGGCCACCACACCGCTGATCGCAATCTCAGAGCTCTCCCCGTCACGGCGGACCCGGGCCTTGGGAGCGGACAGGACAGCCAGGGCGTTGAGGGTGCGTCGGGCCTGCAGTTCCTGGGCGATGCCGATCACGCTGTTGCTCACCACCACACCGGCGAACAGCGCGTCAGCGGGGAACCCGGCGATCAGAATCAGTGCCAGCAGCGTGGCGATGATGCCGTTGACCGGTGTGACGACGTTGGCCTTGACGATCTGGGCGAAGCTTCGGACGGGCGCGTCCGGCACGTCGTTGATGAGCCCCTCGGCGACCCGTTGCTCGACTTCGGCCGCAGTGAGTCCACTGATCACGGCCGCTGGCTCCCCGAATCCCGTTCCTGGTCTTGTGCCTGGTCTCGTTCCTGGTCTTGTTGGAGGGTGTCGAGGTAGCGGTAGCCGTCGGGGAACATCTCCAGTCGATGCCGGGGGCCCGGCACGGTCACATCGTGGGCCTCATAGCCGGCGTCGCCTGCCCACATGGCGATTGGCCCCTGCTCGGAGCTGCCGATACGGGTTGCGTGGTGCCGGGGCGGGCGGGCCTCTAGGTGGGCCAGCGCCGCTTGCGCGCTGTGGTGACCACGCAGCGTGGCAAGGGTCACCCAAGTCGGTGGTGCCAGCTCGATCTCGCCTTCGTGATGCCGTTGCAGGCAGGCTTGCGGAGTCATCCACTCGCCCTCGACGATCTCGCCCTCATCGATCTTCACGTCGCTATCATCCTCGCTCCTGTCGTCGACACGCGCCGCGAAGAACCAGGTGGCATAGCGTTTCGGTGCGACAGCTGGCGGAATCCAGTGAGCGAAGATCACCATTGAGTCAGGATCGACGTCGATCTCGGCCTCCTCATGGGCCTCGCGGGCTGCGGCGTTGCGGGCCGCGGTCAGATCGTCGAGAGCAGCCCCATTCGCTTCGACGCGGTCGCCGTCGTCTATCCGCCCGCCCGGGAACACCCACATGCCCCCGAAAGCGATCCTCGAGTTCTTGCGCAGCATCAAGGTTTCGATTCCGTCGTCTGCGTTGCGCAGCAGCACCACCGTGGCCGCGGCGATAGCGGGAGAGTCTCCGTGCTCCTGTGCGAAACGGGCCCACTCACGAAAGCGGGCACCGTCCGCAGCAACTCGATCCTCGGCACTCATCACGCAGCGCTCATCGGGCAGTGCTCATCGGCTGGTGGGTGGTCGTCGGCTGGTGCTCATCGGGCAGTGCTCATCGGGCTCACTGGATCACGCTGGCCTCGCGGAGTTCGGCGAGGCGGTCGCCCCAGCCGTACTCGGTCAGGACCTCGTCGGTATGGGCACCTAGCACGGGTGCTTCGGGCGAACGGATCTCCGCGGGAGTCCCGTTGAAACGCGCCGGGGGACGCGGCTGTTGGACACGCCCCAACAGTGGGCTCTGGTGGGTCACGAAGGTCTCGTTGTGCACCACCTGGGGGTCGTCGGCGATCTCCTCTACGCCGAGCACCACACCGAAGGGCACATCATTGGACTCCATCGCTGCGGTCGCCTCGGCCAGGGTGCGGGTCGCTGCCGAGGCGTACACCTTGCGCATCAAGACGCTCATCTCTTCCTTGTTCTGCACCCGGTCGGCCATCGTGGCCAGCAGCGGATTCGATGAGTCGACGTCGAACGAGGCGGCGATGCCGTGGAACTCGGCGTCGGTCACCGGCGTGACCACGACGAACCCGTCGAGCAGCCGCATCGCCTTCTGCTGCGCCGAGAAGGACTGCGAAACGTGCGGCATGTCGTTGTCGAGCAGTATCTCGTGACCTGCGGCATCGGCGAACAGGAAACTGACAACCGAATCGAGCATCGAACACTCGACCACCTGGCCACCGGCACCACGCTCACGGGCCAACAAGGCAGCGGTCATGGCCTGACAGGCGGTGTAGGCGGTGATCTTGTCGGCAGCTACCTGACGAAGGAACGCTGGCTCGTCGTCGTGCAACCCCATCTGCGAGGCGGCCAGCCCCGCTTGGGCCTGCACCACCGAGTCGTAGACACGGCGATGGGCATAGGGGCCGGTCTGGCCGAATCCCGACAGCGCGGCGATGACCAGATCAGGGTTGCGGGCATGCAGGTCTTCGGCACCGAGACCCATCCGATCGAGCGCGCCGGGCCGCATGTTCTGCACGAACAGGTCGGCGTCGGCCGCCAGGTCGAGCACTATGTCGCGCCCGCGCTCGTCGTGGGTGTCGACCGCTATCGCACGTTTGCCCCGGTTGCAGACCTGGTACATGGCCGAGATGCCCGCTTTGTTGACGCCCACGTAACGGCCCTGGTCGCCGAAACCCGGCAGCTCGATCTTGATCGCCTCGGCACCCTGGTCGACCAGCATCCCGACGGCCAGCGGCCCGGTGAGGGCCACCGACAGCTCCACGATCTTGATGCCGTGCAGCGGCCCGCTCATTGGGGTGCGCTCACGGAGGTTGCGCTCATTGGGGCGGCGGGCATTGGGGGAGCGCTCACCGAGGCTTCGCTCACGGAGGTTGCGCTCACGGGGGGCGGCGGGCATTGGGGTGCGCTCACGGAGGTTGCGCTCATTGGGGCGGCGGGCATTGGGGGAGCGCTCATTGGGGTGCGGCGAGGTTGGCGGGCATTCCGGTGAAGTAGGCCGATTCCTCTGTGAGCTTGGCGCTGCGCCAGCCATCGGCGGTGCGTACCAGGTCGTGGTGGTACCAACCGCCGGTCTGCCAAGCTGATTTGTCGGGCATGACCATCGGATTGTGGAACATAACCTCGGCCGTTGCGGTGTCGCCGTCGATGTCGATGTCGAAGTTGGCGACGAGGTGCTGTGTCGCCGGAAACTGGGCGAGCGCCGCATCAAGCCAGGCGACCATCTCCTCCACCCCGCCAGCGATCCCGCCGGCCGAGGTGTAGTCGATGAAGGCGTCGTCGGTGAACACTGAGCGGTACAGGTCCCAGTCCTTGCGGTCCACTGCCTTGCCGTAGCGTGTAACCAGCGTCTGGATTTCGAGGTGGTCAGAGATTTCTTGTATGTCCATCCTCGCAGGGTAGGCGATCACGCGTGCATGAGCACTACAGGACCATCGGGTGTTTCAGGCGTCGACGCTGACCTCGACGGCGCAGCCCTGCTCGATTGATTTGTGGGCGGCGACTCCGACTGCCACGGCCCACATGCCGTCCTCGAGGCTCACTGCGGGTTCCCCTCCCGACCGGATCGCCTCCAAGAAGCCGAGATGTTCGAGATAGGATGCCCCGTGGTGGCCGCCGGTGTACTTGATCCTCGAGTCTACAACGGGCTCTTCGGAGACGCTGCCGACCCAGTGCTCGCCGCGGCGGCCCACGCGAATGGTCGAAGCCGGGAGCATTGACTCAACCTTGCCAGCGTCGCCGACAGCCACGACTTCCTCCTGGTTCTTGGTGGCATCGGCGAACATGCAGAGATCGACCATGCCGCGCACCCCGTTGGCGTAGTCGACGATGACGAAGGCATTGTCGAGGATGTCGCAGCGTCTGCCGTTGTAGTACTCGTCGAGGTGGTTCACATCTTGGCCCCCTGATGCATAGACCCGGGTCGGGCGCTGCTTGACCAGAAGGTTCATCAAGTCGAAGTAGTGGCAGCACTTCTCGACGAGGGTGCCGCCGGTATTGGCACTGAAACGGTTCCAGTCGCCGACCTTCTCGAAGAACGGGAAGCGATGCTCGCGTATCGACACCATCTTCAACTCGCCGACGGTGCCGGAGCGAACCTCCGCCACGAGCCGTGCCACCGGCGGCATGTAGCGGTATTCGAGGCCGACCCAGGCGACTGCGTCGTGTGAGCGGGCGGCCTCGACTACGACCCGACAGTCGTCGAGCGTGGTGCAGAGCGGTTTCTCGACCAGCACATGCAGGCCAGCGGCCATAGCGTCGAGCAGGGGAGTGACATGGCTGTGGTTGGGTGTGGCGATCACGACCGCGTCGCACAGCCCGCTGTCGATCAAGGCCCGATCCTCGCTGAACTCCGCTGGACTCGCGGCGCCGTTGCCGGCTGTCGCCGCGGCCTGCCTCGCTCTTGTGAGCGAGGGTTCGTGAGGATCACATATTGCCGTGACCAAAGCGCCGTCGAGAGCCGCGATATTGGCGATATGTTCACAACCCATCATTCCCGTACCGATCACGCCATAGCGGACGACGCTGTGGTCGCGGTGCAGTGTGTGGTTTTGATCAAACTCAGGGCGGTTCGTCGCTACTGTCATCGGCTCATGATAGGCAAGGTCCATGAAAACTGATTCGAGACTGTTACCGGACGGGCGGGGGGTCGGCCCCCTGTCATGGGGTTGTTGGCGCCTAGTCACCGACGACGTCTTTGAGGCCCGGCGTCGCATGGAGACGGCGCTGTCGCTGGGAATGAACATGATCGACACCGCCGATGTCTACGGGCTCGACTGGGGCGGCACCAGCTTCGGGCTCAGCGAGACGATCATCGGCCGGGTGCTGGCGCAGTCCCCGGGGTTGCGCGAGGAGCTGGTGCTGGCCACCAAGGGCGGTATAGACCCCGGCGTGCCCTACGACAGCAGCCCCGCCTATCTCGAATCAGCGATCGACGCTTCATTGACGCGGCTCGGCGTTGAGCGCATCGACCTCTGGTACGTCCACCGGCCCGACATGCTCACCCACCCCGCCGATGTCGCAGACACGCTCGCCGGGTTGGTCGCCAAGGGCAAGCTGGCGGCCATCGGCGTGTCGAACCACACGGTCGCCCAGGTCGATGCCCTGATGGCGCATCTGCGGGCCGAAGTGCCCGTGGCCGCCAACCAGGTCGAGTTCTCCGCTGCTCATCTGTCGCCGTTGCGCGACGGTACCCTCGACCAGTGCATGCGCGACCAGCGCATGGCGGTGGCTTGGAGCCCGCTCGGCGGTGGTCGCTTGACAGCTGCGGGCGCGGATCCTGGCGAACCTGAGGGGACTGAAGCCGCCTTGATCGCCGTGCTCGACGAACTGGCCGCGAGCCGCGGCGTGTCGAGGGCGGTGATCCTGGTTGCCTTCGTGCTGGCTCATCCGTGCGCGCCGGTGGTAGTGATCGGCACCCAGAACACCGATCGCATGGCCGATCTGGCCGGTGCCGCAGAGGTGTCGTTGAGCCGTGCCGAGTGCTACCGGATCATCGAGGCGTCCGAGGGAGTTCCGTTGCCATGAATTCGGTTACTGCCGGCCAAGAGCCGATCGAGGTTGCCTGGTTCTCGGCGCTGTGCGACGACGACTATGAGTTCTTGGGAGTTCCAGACCCCACTCTGCAGAGCTCATGGGACCATTGCGCCTCGATCGTCACCGCCGCCGACCGGCACGGCTACGACAACGTCCTGTTGCCCTCGGGCTATGCGCTCGGGATCGACAACGCCGCATTCGCCGCGGCGATAGCCACCCGCACTGAACAGATCCGCCTGCTGCTCGCCATTCGCATGGGTGAGTTCGTTGCCCCTCAGGTCGTCCGCCAGGCGGCGACGCTGCAGCAGATCGCGGCCGGTCGTCTGACGATCAACATCATCAGCAGCGACCTCCCCGGCGAGACCATGGCATCTGAACCCCGCTACCGCCGCAGCACCGAGTACATGCACGTGATCCGCGAGCTGCTCGACGGCCGCCCTGTCGATTTCCACGGCGAGTTCCTTGATCTGACCCTGGATCCGCCGCGGATCGCCGTTGAGGGTTCCGGGTGTCCGCCGTACTACTTCGGGGGGCTGTCCGAAGCGGCGCGGGAATGCGCGGCCCGTGCCGCGGACGTCTTCTTGATGTGGCCCGACGTCGTCTCCGGCGTGAGGAGGGTGAAGGCCGACATGGACGCCCGTGCAGCGGCATACGGGCGCACACTGGCCTACGGGTGGCGCTCCCATGTGATCGTTCGGGAGACCGAGGACGAGGCTCGGGCCGCGGCACGGCGCCTGCTGTCCAAGCTCGACGATGCAACCGGTGCGGAGATCCGGGCTCGGTCCCTCGACTCGAAGAGCGCCGGTGTCGCCCGTCAGGCTGAGCTGCGCGATGGCGCCGACGAAGAGGGGTATGCCTCACGTCATCTGTGGACGGGGGTCGGTCGGGCCCGTTCGGGGGCCGGAGCGGCAATCGTGGGCGATCCTGACCAGGTGCGCGACACGATTGGCGAGCTGGCCAAGGCCGGAATGAGCGCCTTCATTCTGTCGGGTTACCCCCACCTCGCCGAGTGTGACCTGTTCGCCCGCTACGTGTTGCCCGACCTCAACCATGGGCGGCTTGAAATCGAACCTCAGCCGGTAGTGCTCAACTCCTGAAAGTCCCCAGTTGATGTCCCCACGTCTGACGAGGCGCTAGCTCAGCCTATCGAGTCCTCCGACAGCATCGAAGCCGCTGTCAAAGCTGAATATTCGTGTTACGCCAGCGTTCGTCATGACGGCTGTGTGCAACGCGTCGCGTGCCGAGAGACCGGTGACACTCTCCAGCAGCGTTCGTGCCGCTCGAACTTCGGCAACACCGAACGCAAGGACATCGTCGACGATGGCGTCGAGGCTCGCGAAAGCGGGCTCAATCGCATCGAGTCGGCCGATGGCGGCGTAACGGTGGAGGATCTCCTGGTAGACCTCAATGTCGGTGACGAGCGTCGTGCCGGACTGCGTCAGACGCGTGAGCACGGAGATCGTCCGGTCCTTGTTCGGGTGAGCGGCGCCGACCAGATACATCGGCACGTTGGAGTCCACGAAGATCATGAGGCCGTGCGGCCGGCGTCGATGTCACGAAGCATGTCGTCGATGTCTGCTGTCGGGAATTCGTGCTGCGATGCTGCTGCTATAGCTCGCAGCCTCGCGTCAGTGGAGTCAGAGGGCCGGTTCGAGTCGCTCCGTGCCTCGCGCATCGCCTGACGGACCCATTCCGCGACCGTCATTCGACACTCTCGTGCAGCGCCTTGGATCTCGACGTATTCATCCTCGGGCACAAGCACTTGCAGTCGTTTCGACACAATCATGAGTATATCTAACTGTTCAGAGAATGTTAATTGACTCATTCTGACGCTTGCCGAGTTGCTCAAACCCTGCCACACAAGCGTTTGACAGCCAGCGGTTGCAGAACACGAACATATGTTCGATACTGAACTGATGGCAGCAACAGCAACTGCAGAGTCACAGGTTGATCGCCGAGCCCGTTTGCAGCTCGTCGCTGACAGGGTGGCACCTCTGGCGTTGGCGCACCAGCGCACATTGCCGCTTCTTCCGGCTGTCTCCGAGCTCTTTGTCGGTGGGTCGCTTCAGCGTGGGACCACGGTCGCGGTCAACGGCATCGGTGCGACATCGCTGTCTCTGGTGCTGGCCGCGGGTCCCTCGCAGGCCGGTTCGTGGACTGCTCTTGTGGGAGATGAGGGGCTGGGGCTTGCGGCTGCAGCTGAGGCGGGAATCGCCCTTGAACGACTGCTGGTCGTCAGTCCCGTTGATCCTTCGACCAACGTCGGAGTCGTGGCGGCTCTCATCGGTGCTGTCGATGTGGTGATGGTCGGGCCGGGTCTGCGGTTTCGCCACGCTGATCTTCGTCGTCTGTCAGCTCGTCTTCGGGAGAGCGGTTCGGTGCTGATACAGATCGGGTCCAGTCAGATTGAATCCAGTCAGACCAGGTCCGGCAGAGGGCCGGGCGTTGATGTCGGGGTTCGGGTGATGACATCACAGTGGTCGGGACTCGGGGATGGGCATGGTCTTCTACGTTCAAGGAAGGTGGAGGTGCAGACTCAGGGACGTGGCGCGGCTACAAGGGTGAGAGCCGTCTCCCTCCTTCTTCCCGGTCCCAATGGTGCGCCGATGTCCGTGTGTTCTGAAGTGCCTGAGTGCCTCGATGCGTCAGAGCAGGGAGTGCCTGAGTGTCTTGATGCGCCTGTGTGCTATGGGTTGCTGCGCCCCGAAGTGGCTGCGGTGTGACTGTGGCTGTGCGGACTCTGGTGGTGTGGTGCCCCGATTGGCCGGTGGTTGCCCTGGGCTGCCCGCTCGATGAACCGGTGGCGGTGGTGTTCGCCGACCGGGTCGTGGCCGCCTCGCCGACGGCCAGAGAGCATGGAGTCGTCCGCGGGCTCCGTCGGCGGGTGGCGCAGGCCCGCTGTGTCGAGCTCAAGGTTCGTGAACGTGAGCTGGACCGCGAGGCGCGGACCTTTGAGCCTGTCCTCGGCGCACTCGACGATGTGACACCGGGAGTCGAGGTCACGCGTCCGGGGACCTGTGCCTTCGTCAGCCGCGGTCCGGCCCGATATTTCGGAGGCGAGGCCGCGCTGGCTGAGCTGGTCCTTGCCCGAACAGGTGGAGCCATCGCTGCGCTGCTCGCAGGTTGTTCAGAGGATGCGCCTGAGGGTGCGGTTCGTGTGGGGATCGCTGACGGGCCGTTCGCCGCTCTGTTGGCGGCGCGGTCCGCCGACCCAACACGAATTGTTGAGCCCGGCCGCAGCCCCGAGTTTCTGGCGCCCATGCCGATCTCGGTGCTGGGTCGTCGCGAGCTCAGCGTCGGCCCCGGGCTGTCTGGCGGTTCCGGGCCAGCTGACGGCTCCGGGCTGACTGACGGCTCCGGGCTGACTGAGGTCTTGGCACGGCTCGGCCTAGGCACTCTCGGAGCTTTCGCTGCTCTGAAGACTGCAGATGTCCTGGCCCGCTTCGGCAATGAGGGGGTGAGCGCCCATCGTCTCGCCAGAGGCCTCGACGAACACTCACCGCAGGGACGGCTGCCACCACCCGACTGGTCCGTTGCCAGCGAGATCGATCCTCCGGCAGACCGCATCGACCGGGTCGCCTTCTGCGCCCGTTCGTTGGCTGACGAGCTTCACCAACGGCTCAGATCGGAGGGGGTGGAGTGTGTCCGTATCGCGATTGAGGCAGAGACCGAGCACGGCGAGTCGATGGTGCGTGTCTGGCGCCATGTAGGGGCGTTGTCGGCAGCGGTGATAGCGGACCGGGTGAGGTGGCAGCTCGATGGTTGGCTGAGCGGACGGGCAGGTGGTTCTGCGGCTCGTCCGACCGGAGGCATTGTCCGAGTGGTTCTGGCGCCTCAGGAGGTGGTTGCGGCCGGCGGCCGCCAACTCGACTTCTGGGGCAGCGGCAGAGCTGGCAGCAGCGCGGAAGAGACCGACAGGCGGGCGGAGCGTGTTGCGGCTCGGCTGCAGG
>JAHQYN010000097.1 GCA_024421085.1 Acidimicrobiia bacterium | reverse complement strand
TCTGGTGGCGCCTTGACCGAGCGCTCGATCTCGACACCATCGAATGGTCCGCCAAACTCGGGGCTCTTGAGGCTCTGGAACGGGGCACGACCTGCATCATCGACCATCACGAGTCGCCATCGGCTATCGAGGGTTCGCTTGAGGTGATCACCGCGGCCTGCGCCGAAGTCGGCGTTCGAGTCAACACCTGTTACGGAGTAACCGACCGCCACCCCAACACCGCCGGTCTGGGCACTGCCGGTTCGGCCGTTGTTGGTTCGGGTGCTACGGGTGCGGTCGACTCGGGCGGACCGGGTTCGGTTGGCTCGGGTTCGGGGGGTTTCGACACGGCGGGCCCTATGACCGAAGGCGCCCGCAGGGGGCTGGAGGAGAACCGCCGTCATCTTGAGAGTGGGGCGGCAGGGATGGTCGGCGTGCATGCCGCCTTCACCTGCACCGACGAGACGCTTGCCGCGGCGGCGGAACTGGCCGCGGAGTTCGGCGTGGGCGTGCATATCCACGTCGCTGAGGGTGCCGCTGATCGGGATGCGGCGGCTCGGCTTGCCCCGTTGGCCACTGAAGATTGGCTTATCATCCATGGAGTACACCTTGAAGACGACCACGGTCTGGCCGGCACGCTGATCCACAACCCCCGTTCCAACATGAACAACGCAGTCGGGTATGCCCGGCCCGTGCGGTTCGCGAATCCCACCGGGCTCGGAACCGATGGGATAGGTGCCGACATGATTGATGAGTTCCGGGTCGCGTACGTGCGGATGCGAGAGGATGATGTGACCACTAGCCCCGACCCCGCTTGGCGCATGTTGGAGGTGAACCAAGAACTGTTTCCCGAGAGTCGCAACGATGTGGTGACCTGGAATTATGAAGTCATGGACCCTTGGCGGCTGGCATTCACCACGGGTGTGTCGCCACTGCAAATAACTGTTGACGGTGAAACCGTGATGGAGCACGGCCAATTGACCAAAGTTGACGCGGTTGAGGTTCGGGCCAAAGCCGCCGAAGCCGCGCAACGCCTTTTCAAGAAACTGGAGAAACTGACATGACCCAACCCGTTGCTTTATATATGCAGGATGCGCGCAGCATCCGTGATGCCATGTCCCATGTGCAGTACGCCGAGGAACGGGGGTTCGATTCCGTCTGGCAGGCCGACTCACGCCTGGTTCGGGAGGTGTGCGTGCCGATGGCAGCGTTCGCGTCCACAACCGACACCATCAAGATCGGCAGCGGTGTGGTCGACTGCTGGACTCGCAATCCAGCACGGCTGGCTTCGACCTTCTCGACCCTCGACGATCTCGCTCCCGGCCGGATCATTTTGGGTTTGGGTGCCTGGTGGGACCCTCTTGCCGCGAAGGTGGGGATCGACCGGGCACGTCCGCTGCGAGTGATGCGCGAGGTGGTCGAGTCGTGCCGGGCCCTGTTGGCCTGCGACGGGCCGGTCGACTACGACGGCTACTTCGTGCATCTCGACGGTGTTGAACTCGACTATGTGCATCAGGAACGCCGCGCCAAGGACGTGCCGATCTATATCGGCGCTACGGGCATGAAGATGATGGAACTGGCCGGCAAGATCGCCGATGGAGTCGTGCTGAACTACATGGTCGAGCCCGCCTACAACGACAGGGCGCTGGCCGCGTTGGAGGCGGGGGCCAAAGCGGCGGGCCGCGACCTCGACGACATCGACCGGCCCCAGTTGATCGTCTGTTCCGTCGATGATGACCGGCAGGTCGCTCTGGACGGTGCACGCCTGTTGTTGACACAGTACTTGGGGCAACAGCCGCACATCATGGCTGCCAGCGGCGTGTCTGACGACCTTCTCAACGACATCCACAAGGTCCTGACCTGGCCCGCCACCCACGAACAGGTGGTGGCGGCGTCAAAGCTCGTGCCCGACGACGTGGTGCAGCGTTGCACCGCTTCGGGCACCCCCGAAGAAGCCGTAGCCAAGGTCTCGGAATACATAGACAAGGGATGCACCACGCCGATCCTTTACCCCCTCGGCCCCGATGTCCCCCTGATGATTGACACCTTCGCCAACTGGTCCCACTAGCCGGAAGCGATGCCGTCTGGCGTATGCTGCCAGGAATCTGATGGCTCCTCCTTTGGGGAGCCGCGGGGACCCTTCGGGGTCCTCGCTTTGTTTTGTTGGGAGGTATTGTCGTGGACCGCTGCGCAATTCTTGTTGACGCTGGCTATCTGTATGCTGCCGGAGGGAAAATCTGCCACAATGTCACGACGCGAAAAGCGGTCCAGATGGATGTGCTGAAGGCCCACGAGTTTCTGACAGATCTCGCCATAGAAAACAGCGGCGGGCCGATATTGCTTCCTAGAAAATAGCTCGATAAATCTTGGCCGTATCAATCTGTAACGGGCCGGCGGCGCTATTGCGCGTCTCGCCGGGGTGCTGTCGCTGCGGGGCTGTCGAAGCCGTCCGGGAGATACAGGCCGGAGATCAGATTCTCGTGCATTCCATAGCCGACACGCCCCTCGTTGGTCTCGTGTCGACTCAGAGTCTCGTTGAGAAACGAGATGTCCAAACGCTCGGTCGGCTCCCCTATCGGAGTGAGGACGCCCTCGATCTTCTCGTCGTCGCCCTGCCACACGCCGTGACCCCAGTAGCCGTCGTACATGTAGCCCGATCCCGCCTTGAGGTAGACCGTCTTCAAGGGGGTGGTCTTGATCCGCAGGTCCGATGCCCCCGGACCGCTGAACCACACCTCTGCGCCGGCGACCTCGCGGGTCCCGGGGTGGTAGTCGATGTCGATCTCGGGGCGGCCCAGGTGTTCAGGCTCACGTGGATCGCCCAGATTGTAGAGCCGCACAGCCTCTTCGAGGAGCCGACGCCCGGCATGGTCGTCGTCGATCGTGATCTTGACCATGTGGTCGTCGAACTGGATCGGCAGCCAATGGTGGTAGAAGCCCATCGCCATATCGGGCGAGACCTTGGAGCGGATCCCTCTGGGTTCGGGTTCACCGATGCCGTGGCGCACACCCCAGCTGTGGTCTCGGGCACCGCCCCAACGGTCTGCGGTGACGTCGTAGCGTTCCCCGTCGATCTCGATGAAACCCTCATAGGCGCCGACCTGGGCCAGACGGTAGGTCTCCTGGGTCACTCGGGTGCCCACCCTGGTCCAGCTCTTGGGTTCCGCCAGGGCCTCGGTGGTTCCCCGGAAGGTCACATCGAGGGCGAGCCCCCATTCGTTGGGTTCGCAGATGACCCGCAGCGAACGGAGCCCTTCGACCACCTCGACCCGGATGGGGCCGACCCTGGTGTCGAGACGGTCCGAACCGAGTTCACGCGAGGCTCGCACCGTGGTCTGGCGGCCCTGGTGGTTCACGCTCACGAAAGCGTCGGTGACGCCCAGGTTGGGGTACTGGCCCATGCCCATCACCGCGAACAGGGTGTCGTCCGAGGCGTGCATGTTGAAGTAGTAACGATCGTAGAAGTGGCGATCACCCGTGAAGACCGTGTCGATCGGTTCGGGATACTGGTGGATCAGATAGTCGTCGGCGCGGCTCAGAGGCATGCGCTGAGTCTTGCTTGCGCGGCTCGGTCCGTCCAAATCCGTGACCGGTCTAATCCGTGACCGGTCTAATCCGAGACCGGTCTAATCCGTGACTCGGTCCAGCACGTTCCAGCGGACCGCACAGGCCATCATGCCGTTGACCATCTTCTCGAACCGCTGGTAGCTGCGGTGCTCCGGCTTGCCGCCTCCGGCGATGACGCCGCGCAAAGCGGCGGCCGCGCCCGTGCAGTGGAACTGGAGGCTGGCGGCGGCATCGTCGAGCAGCTCGTCCCGTGACCAGTCTGGACCTCCTGCGGCCGCCAACGCGGCCCGGTAGGTGTCAAGCAGGGCGTCCTCCTCGGCAACCGACTCCTCGGTGGCGCCCACTCCGAGGAACCAGGCCATGTCACCGCCCGGGAAACTTTTCATCATGGTCTGCCAGTCGAGGATCACCGGGCCGTTTGCGGCGAAGAAGATGTTGTCGAACTCGTAGTCGCCGTGGACCATCGTCCAGGACCGCTCGCCGACCCGTTCAAGCCATGCCTCGGTGTCGTAGACCCAGGTGCGTTCGAAGAAGTCGAGGATCTCGGCGGGTCCCATGTCGGGCCAGATCTGCCTCATCAACGGCCAGTCCCCACGAAGGATCGGGATTCCGCTGCGCAACGACGGCGCACTCCAGTCGATGGCCCAGTCACGCGAGCTGAACGCAGCACTCCCCCAGTACTGGCCGTGCAGCGTGCCGAGCTGGGCGATCAGCGTGTTGAACATCTCAATGTCGGGACCGTCGAGGATGTCGCCAGCGGTCCCCTCGATCCTCTCGATCAGCAGGACCGCCCGGCCCGACTCGTCGTCGTATTCGTTGACGAAGCAACCGGCGATGGTCATCGGCACCCGGTCGCAGAGGTCCCGGTAGAACCCGTGCTCGCGTTTGTAGGCGTTCATCACCTTGTTGTACTGCCGTGCCCGGTCGTCGTCGCGGGGGCACTTGCCGAACAGGGTCTTGGGCAGGTCGGTGTCGCCCGCATAGGTCAAGTCGACGTTGGCCACCTCGCCCATGATCCCCGAGAACCCCTCCAAGGGGCGCACCTCAATGCCCGTCACCTCGGAGTCGTGCCCACCGGCGGCCAATCGTTCGCTGACCCACTCAGGCGTCAACGCAGACAAAGAAGCAGGAATATCAGTCACGCCGTGTAGTACAACACTTTCCCCACCCCACCGCAAACTCCTTACCCATCACAAAGCGGATTGATTCGCAGGCACATGTGTCAGCGTCAGTTCCACACCATCTACGAGCACCGACTGCACCCAGAACCGGTCACGGACCCGCACGAGATTGCCCTGTTCGGGAACGGTTACCGCCACAGGGGACTCAAGGACCATCACGTTCGCCCACCAAACGAGTCAGTACCACGCACGTCACTGAGAGTCACTTCTGGAACCTCCCGCAAGAGCGTCGGGGGAAATCCAAAAAGGTGTTGAGTTGGAAGACTTGATCCGACAGCAGAGTGGTCTCGTCGGTCATGCGGCGACCCGCATTGAGTTCGCTACGGCTGTTTTGTAGGACTCGCTGCCGAGCCACACTTCGACGTGCGGATCGAACCAGCGTTGAACGTTGGTCACGAGACGGTGGATCGTGTTACCACAGGTGCCGTGTGGCAGAACAGCCGTGAGTTGCCGGCTCGTGGCCTCCAGGAGCATCGGCTGCCAAAGATGTCGGTCAATGGCCGCAACGTGAACCTTGGTGGGTCCACGCCAAGTGATGTACCCACCGATGCGAAGCCTGCTCGTGCGACGTTTCAGGCCGACATCGACAAAGCGAGCGAAGGTCTCCTCACTGAGTGGTCGGCTGAATCGGATCGTGACCGGGGCGCCTTTGACCGTGAAACCGTCGTTGCCGACTTCGGTCGTTTCCAACCAGAGCCGGTCCTCGGAGTGTTCGGTGACATTGCGATACAGCTTCAGCACCTTGGCAATCTCTCGGCGGTGCTCAACAAAAGAATCGCTTCGGTTCGTCGCGTGACCGTCGTGGTAAAGCAGGTGCCCGCCGCGACTTCCGCTGGGGATCTGCAACTGCACCATCGAGTGCATCGGGTCGTAGAGATCAAGGAACTTTGGCAATTTGGACTGAAGTTCGCCGAGCCGCTCCGTGAGAGTCACTCGTGACCGGCGGCGCTCGACCAGGCCCCGAGCCGAATCGTCGCTCGCGGACTCGGGTTCGTCGATTTCTTCTTCACGGCCTTCATCAAGGCCATGCGTAGCCTCGTAGAAAGCTTCATGCTCGAAACCGAGGCGCACGTATCGATGGGAGGGGGTCGTGCGCTTCACGTAGTTCCAGAGCTCGAACAGGATCGGCGACGAGAGCCAGAGTCGGTCTAACCAGGGATTGCGGTCCACGGCATGACGGACCCACTTGGCACTGATCGCGGCATCAAGTGTCGTGTACAAGACCGGATGGCGCCGTTCCAGCACTTCCAGCAGGCCGACGACTTGACCCTGGTGCTCACTGTCTTCGACTCGGTAGAGCGTGTCGTCAAGACGATGCAGATGAACGTGGGCGGGGAAGAGCGAATCCATTTCTGGTGTGGCGCTAGTGTGTCGAGCCGTCTCCAACATGTAGGTCTTGAGCAGCTTGCGGTTCAGGTTGCCGTTTTCGAGTTCCTCGACCGTGGGCTCGGTGTAGCCTTCAAGGTGATCGACGAACTCCTCTCGCGAACTTAGCGGAGGCAGGTATCCGGGGGCCGTCGCCATAGTCAGGCAAGCGTAGGCGGTTTTGCTGACCGTCACTCGATTTCTTCGCCGTCCCAGGGTGGAGCGCACGCAATGCGGCTGATTCAAAATTGAATTTTGAATCAGCCGGCTTGGGTTAGGATGCGTTCATGCCTGTTGAACGTGATTTGGCGGCCCAGTTGGAGTCGGCGGCACTGACGGCACCGGCTGTCACGGTCACTGGTCCACGCCAAAGCGGGAAGACCACCCTGTGTCGGGCAGTGTTCGCCGACCATCCCTACGTGAGCCTGGAAGCGCCTGACGTGCGATCTTTCGCTGTCGATGATCCCCGGACGTTTCTGGCCCGGTTCCCACGCGGCGCGGTCATCGACGAGGTTCAGCGGGCGCCGGACCTTCCCTCCTACCTCCAAGGACTCATCGACGCCGACCCGACACCCGGCCAGTGGATTCTCACCGGTTCACAGAACTTCTCGCTCGCCGAGTCGGTCAACCAGTCGCTCGCAGGCCGCACAGCAGTCCATCATCTGCTGCCGCTGAGCCGGGGAGAGGCGATCCGTTTTCCTCATCACCCCGAAGGTCTTGACGAAACCCTAGTCACCGGCAGTTACCCCCGAATCTACAACCTCGGCCTTGATCCGTCCGAATGGATCCGCTCATACATCGCCACCTACATAGAGCGCGACGTCCGAACACTGCGCAACGTAGGCGATCTCTCGAGCTTCGGACGATTCCTCGAGCTCTGTGCAGGCCGCACCGCGCAACTTGCCAACCTCTCGGCGCTGGCCGGCGACTGCGGTATCTCCCAACCAACGGCGAAGGCCTGGCTCAGCATCCTGGAGGCCAGTTTTGTGGTGTTCCTGCTTCGCCCCTTGCACACCAACCTCCGCAAGCGACTGGTGAAGATGCCCAAACTGCACTTCTACGACACCGGGCTCGTTTGTCACCTGCTTGGCATCCGTACTGCCGAGCAGTTGCACTCCCACCCGCTGCGCGGCCCGATCTTCGAAACGTGGGTCGTCTCGGAGATCAACAAGCAGCGCACCCATCAAGGCCTGCGCCGGGGCCTGTCGTTCTATCGCGATCGCAGCGGTACCGAGGTCGACTTGGTAATTGAACAACCCGAGCGTCTCACCCTGATCGAGACTAAATCAGCCGCCACTCCCTCTACCAGTTTCCTCACAACCGCCCGCAGAGTAAAAACCCAGTTCGGCGACCAGCGCCAATGCAACCTGACCGCGGTATACGGCGGCGACCACCACCAGAATCGAAGCGAGGGCCGTCTGGTCCCCTGGGCACAGCTGCACTCAATCCAACCCGAAGACCACTGACCTGTCCGCTCCACTCGGCTGGTGGGCAGGCGCATTCGTTGTTGCTGCTGTGGGTTGGTGTAAGAGCCCCATTTGAAAGGTTGGCTCAGTTGTGGCGGTCGTCGATGGAGTCGAGGATTGCTCCGGCGAGCTCGCCAGCGTGGTTGAGCTCCGCGGCGTTGAGTTGGAAGACTTGATCCGCGATCAGGGTCGGCCGACGATCTGAGTGGCTCGCGGTCGCGGGTTTCGCTTCCAGGGGTGGTGCTACGGTCGTCGGTTGTGACTTCCTCGAGTTCTGGTCGGCCTGAGCAGTTGGACCCGATTCAGGGTGTGCTGGAGATCCTTGACCGTGCCTCAATGACGGGCACCAACAAACTCGGGCTGCTTCTCACGCTGCTCGATCTGGTGCCGACCGTCGATGATCAGTCACCCACCATTCCTCTGGATGCGGTGGCGGAGCGCTACCTCGAGATCCACTGGGAGCACGCCCGTCCCTACGACGGCGTCACGCTGCGCCAGAGTTCCGTACGCAAACAGCGCGTCGACGGCACAATCGCCGACGACACGACGGTCATGCAGGAGATTCAGCAACTGCGCGAATCCCTGAAGAGCCGCACGCTCGGGGACCTGCGTGACAAGCCTCTGGGCGTCGTTGAGCGGAGAGTCGAAGAGACCGGATGGCACTCGGCATGGAGATCCGAGCTGGGGGCTGCGCTGGCGAGTGTCCGCGCCGCCCTGCTGAAGAACCCGGTGCGCCTGCTTCAGAAACTCCCCGGCGACCCCGAGCCGTTCCTCTACAACCTGAATTCGGACAAGTCAGGTCTGACGCTGCTCCCCGGCGTAGCGCAGAGCCTGACGAAGTTCGGGGGTGTCCTGCGTCCGCTGGTTGAGTTCCGATTCGCTCAAGCGGTGATGAGAATCAATCGCGAGAAGCTCCAACTGCCGGTCGACGACGTCTACTCCCATCTGTTCGGTCGGGGCAGGGTCATGCCGCCGCCGGAGATGCGCACACGTCTCGTCCGCATTCAGGGCCGCCGCTGCATCTACACGGGCACGCGATTGTCTGACGGCCTCGAGTCTCTCGACCATGTCGTGCCCTGGTCGCGGGCGCGTCTCTCGCAGATCGAGAACTTCGTTATGACTTCGCGAAGCGTCAACAGCAGCAAATCCGACACATTGCTTGCGCCGTCGGCAATGGAGAGGTGGCTTGAGCATGTCGAACGCCGGTCTGACGATCTGCAGGAATGCGCGCACGACCACGGTTGGATGACAGGCCTCGACCGAGTCCGCGATGTGGCACTCCACATCTACCGGGCCGCGGACATCACCACTGGTGTTTGGAGTTCCGAGGACGGAGTCGAGCCCCTCGGGAACGCCGGCAAGAAACAGATGCTCCACCTGCTGCAACCCGAGGAGTAAGCGGACGCGCCACACCGAGCCGTTGACCACAACCGCGGCAACACCGCCCCGCCCCCACATTTACGCGCAGGCTCCAGGAATCGACCTAGCGACTATCCGAGACGCAGTGTCAGAAGCGAAAGACGAACATGAACTTGGACGATGAACCACGCGTGCCTACGTTCATCGGTCTCGACTTGGCTTGGAAGGCAAGCAACGAGAGCGGCGCCTGCTGGCTCGAGGGTGAGACTTCTGCAGAACGAAACGGCAGCCGACTGTTGCACGCCACACCCTGCCTGTAGAGTGGCAACATAACACCCTGAGCGCTTCGTCGCTCAGAACCCGGGGCCCCTCAGCGCGAGGGGTCTCTGTCATTTGCGCGGCGGCTAGAGGGTCAGCTTGCGGTAGCTGGCACACCTGAGAGTGTGTATAGTGTGTGTATGGCTCGGGTGAATGTTTACCTGCCGGATGACCTTGCTGAGGTCGCGAGGGAATCAGGGCTCAATGTGTCACGTCTCACCCAGGAGGCCATACGCCGTGCTGTCGAGGCACGGGACCTGGACCGTTGGCTCGACGAGACAGCTGCGCTTCGCCCCACAGGAATCGACCTAGCGACCATCCGAGACGCAGTGTCAGAAGCGAAAGACGAACTTGAATTTGGACGATGAACCAACCGGATCGCTAGTCCTCGACGCATCGGCAATCGTCGAGTTGCTCCTAGAGACCCCCGCAACAGAACCAATTCGTCGGCGGATACGAGGCAACGAATTGCACGCCCCGGCCCACTTCGACGCCGAAGTCCTGTCGGCCCTCGGACGCATGCACCGCGGAGACCGACTATCCGCAGACGATGTGTCCGCACGGTTGGAGCTGCTGCAAGATCTGCCAATCCGTAGACATCAACTACCGCGGTTGCTCACAGGTGCCTGGGACCGACGCGGCAGCCTCCGGCTCGTCGACGCGCTCTACGTCGAACTCGCAGAACAACTCGACGCCCCGATCATCACTGCCGACGGGCGTCTCGCAGCAGCCGTCCCACGAGCCGAGACTCCCACCTAGGTTCCTCCGTCTTCAGGGACAAGCCAACTATCCCAAAAGAGACGGCCCCGGCAATTGCCGGGGCCGTTGACCCGGGGCTACTCACCCCGGGGGGTCCCAAGATGATATCAGCCGCGAGTTCGTCTCGCTGATCCAAAAGCCACGAGCGACTCGAGCCGTTGAATGCTTCTTGTCCAACACCGGTTCAACCGCGTCAGGTCTTGAAGTCCTTCGCGAATCTCCTCACTCGACAATGATGTTCTGTGTTCTTGTGTACACGAACACAGAACAAAGGTAGACTAAGTTCATGGCGCTACGTACCAACGCTGTCATTTGGAGGACAAGCTCAACGGACTCACCTGCACACTCGCTGCCTCGCTCGCATGGAGCAACCCTCTGGAATGGGAGACGATCGGAGACATGAACGGCTACATGCTTGTACCACTCCCAGCCCGAGTTGGTGTCTGATCTCCATGCACAGATCGTGCCTGTGGGTGCTGCGTTCAAGCTGCGAGGTTCCTCGCGGCCGAGGGGAAGTACCCGTTGTGGCTCTGCCGCCCAAGGGTATTCCCCGGCGGGACGACATCGAACACAACTGCAACAGCCGAAGGCGACTCGACCAAGAACTTGATCACTTGAGTCGGCCATGCGGGGTATGTACTCAAACACAACCCCTAGACTACCAATTCTGCACAACCACGAATACAGAATTGCACGCAATCGGCTACCAATGCCCACGAGTCCACCCCGTTGCGCTGCGTAGCGAACGAACTCTCGACAGAAAGACCCAGATCTACGCCCTCGACCGCTGCCCGGCCGAGCTTGCCCCCATGAACGATCGGGTCTAGTTGGTCAGGTAGGAGCGGATGATCTTTTGCAGTTCTTCTCGGCTGAGGTTGCCTTCCTTGTAGGCTTTAGCAGCTTGTAGAACGTCGGTGAGGGTGACACCGTCATCTCCGGTTTCTTCTTCATCGTCAGCGGGTTCCGCTTGTGTAGTGGTATCACTTTGTTGAGGCGGGTAATACGTGGGATAATACGTGGCTGTCGTTGTTGTAGGTGCCGTGGTTGTTGGTGGCGATTTCGTTTGCGGTTGTTGCTGCTGCGGCTCGCCGACAAACTCATTGGGCTCCAGCGGCTGCACGTCCAGCACTGTGGTTCGCGCATCTCGCACTGTCACGTATTGCGTCACAAGGTATGGACAACGCCTCGAGTTACCGTTGTCGTCGGTCCACTGGGCTGCGGGTGATGCGACCCACCGATTGTTGGAGACGTTTATCGAGAACGTGACAGGGAAGGCTATACTCAGGCTGGCCCGCGCTTTTGTTGCGCGTTCCACCGCCGCTTGACCCTCGGTAATCTCAGCGGCCGTGGCTGCACGGGTCCTAAAACCTTTGCCTTGCTTTGTTGCATACCAGACCTCCTTCGACATGTAACGGACCGTCTGGTTCACATGGTTGTAATGCTTCACGAACTCGTTGTCGCCTCCTGAAGGTATCTGAAGGAATAGCGGAATCTCCCGCAATTTCGCGGTGGGACAGCGATATCGAACGTGAAACTCCCCGAGTTGTCGAGCCTGCCCAGGTATTCGCGATAGTTCCCGGTGTCCAGATTCGCGTTTACGTAACGATCCTCGCTGTCAGTGAACGACACGTTCACCGTGAAAGAATCGGCACTCACAGATCCCGTGTACGTATCACCCGCCAACACCGCCGCGGTGCCATCAACTGTGACCGCGTTGAGACCGCAGTTGGGTGCTGTTTGGGCTTCGGAGGGTCGGGCCGGGCCAACCAGCACCATCGTCACCGCCAGCGTTACGACCGCGGCACAGAGCACCCGCAGCGAAGACCGAGGCAAGACTGAGCTGGCCATTTGCTGGGGGGGGGGG